>JBLINZ010000088.1:0-16851 GCA_047639375.1 Mariniblastus sp.
GACGGCACAGAGCCTGTGCCTTCTACATCGACTGCGCCGAGTCTTGGTTGATCTAGCGCTACATCGGCTGATTCCCTCCTGTCCCGCTGACTTCCAATCGCATGACGATTACTCGTTTAACGATTACTCGTTTAACGATTAGGCGACGGGCACAGAGGCAGCACGCCTGCACCTGCCTTTCCAGTCTCCGGCAAGTTGAACTGGCCCTAATTCAGGCTATCCTACATGGCACCCTTCCTCGCATTCCGCCGAGAGCCCACCATGCCACGTTTCATATTATGCCTGCTTACCTTCATTCTCAACGCTGCCGGAAACGACGCCATCACACTCGCTGTTGCCCCCCTTCCTCAAGCCCCAACCGAAATTCAGGAGCCGGTTGAGCCCCGACCCTCTGATCGCCCAACCCAAGCCGTCATCGATGCAACCGTGGTCAAGTCATTCACACAGATGCACGACGGCTGGAGCAGCGACGAAGTCATTCTCAACGAAACGCTGAACCATACCTTTATCCAGGCTTGTCAGCGTTCACTCCCGGAAGTATCCGAGTCGGATTTGAATTGGCGGTTGATGAATCTTCGCAAGGCTGGCAAGCTAACAACCAAGACTACAAAATCGAACCGAACTTCTGTCTCGGACGTCACGCACATTGCGGAAATCGCGGCCAGAACCATTCACGACCGCTATTCGATTTCCACGGATCAGATGATGGCCGATCCTGACAAACGGCAGGCGTTCAACCAACTCGCCCAGTCGATCGATCCAGAGGTCAATCTCTACCGGGTGCGAAAAGCCGCTTTCCAGCTGAGAAAGACGCGCCGGCTTCGCCCTGAACTGATCACTCGAATCGCTGATTGGGGCCGTTCAATCGAGACCTACTCCGTCCAAGAATTAGCCGACTCACCCAACAATGTTGCGGCCCATCCAGGGATCTATATCTTCCGCGACAAGACGGGCTATCTCTACATCGGCCAAACCGACAACTTGCAGACAAGGCTTAAATCACACCTCGACCAATCCCACAACCAATCGCTTTCGCACTACTTGGGCGAACAGAATCTCACCGACATTACGATCGAGGTCCACGCGTTCGAGCCAGACTCCCGTGCCAAAGAAACGATGGTTCGCAGAGCCTACGAATCGGAGTTGATCGCCAGTCGAAAACCTAGATTCAACATTCAACCATAATAACGTGCATTGCTAAAACGAGTGCGAATGACAAAACCCTTCGGCATCCCAGATCGCTCAGCATTCCACTTGCGAATGTCGTCAAGACTTTCGGCAACTCCCTCTGCGTTCGAATCGACTCAATACTCATCCGTCGGATCGAACTGCAGATAGCCTTTCAACCACGCCGTCAGCCAATAGAACGGAATCGTGTCTAGCAAAGCGATCACGAGTTTAAACACGTAACCGGTGACAATAAACATGATTAGCTTTTGCCAGACTTCCGCCGCGGGCAAGTCGTTAGGAATCGGCAGGGCGTGAGCATAAAAATGCGTGATCAGAATCACCGCCACCGTATCAACCGCTTGGCTGACCAAGGTCGAGCCATTGTTCCTCAACCACAAATGCTTGCCACGCGTCAGACGCTTCCAAAAGTGAAACAGGTAGACGTCGCAGAACTGAGCCGCCAAGTAGGCCACCATCGACGCGACGACCGCACCAAACGTTAAGGCCCGAATCTGGTAGAACGCGAAACTATTCGGGTCGCTGATGTTGCCGTCGTTCACGGACAAGCTCTCCAGAGCCGGCAATCCGGTCGTCGGATCCAGCGGTGGGACCTGCGGCATCACTCCGCCCAGCCACAGAATAAATACGACCCAAACGTTCAACATCAGCCCAACCGTGACCACCCAACCGGCTCGACGCCGACCGTAGAACTCGCTGATTAAGTCCGTGCAAAGAAAAGTCACGGGGTAGGGCAGGACACCCACGGCCAACGCAAAACTCCAGCCGGTCGCGGTCGAGGCCCACTTCCCCCACGTCATTATTCGGCCGGTTTCCGTGGCGTCGACGCTGAACAGGACCAGGAATCGACTAATCCCAAGGATGTTCAACATCGTGAGCGACCCGAGAAATAGCCCTGCCAAAACGAGAAACACCCGTTCTCGGCGAGCCTGCAAATGCGAACTTTCCATCGGATGCAGGTAACCCTCAGACCCTAAATCGTTCTCGCAACTCGAATCGTCCGCCGGAGATGCAGCTGAATTCATGTTCGCTTCCTTTTAAATCAACGCGATGACGTCGCTAAACTCAACGTAAACCCTGCCAACGGCATCCAATTATTAAGCACCAAAAACCCCTAGAAAGTGCTCGGTGAATGGCTAGAATACTAACTGCTCTTTAACATTTTCACCATTCGCAACTGGCCGTTGCCTCGTTCGCCACCGGGAAACCGATGCGCTATCAATACATCGACGGCCGGTCGGTTTGTCATTTTTAACGACAATTAACATCGAGGTTCAAGTGAGCTCAGTGGATCAAACTCTGAAAACGCCACTCTTCCAGTGGCATTCCGATCACAAAGGAAGAATGGTCGATTTTGCAGGCTGGTCGATGCCGGTGCAGTATTCCAGCATCATTGACGAGCATCATCAGACGCGAAACAGCATCGGCATGTTCGATGTTTCTCACATGGGCCGGCTATATTTCACTGGCGAGAACGTCGATCAGTTTTTGGATACGCTGACAACTCGCCGTGTTGCGGGTGTCGAATGCGGCAAGATTCGGTACTCGTTGATGACGAACGAATCTGGAGGAATTCTTGACGATGTCCTCGTCTATCACTTGCCCGACCGGAACGGCAAGCCGTTTCATATGATGGTCGTCAACGCCAGCAACCGAGCCAAAATCGTCGCTTGGATTACTGATCACTTGGGTGATTCCGGGATCGAACTTATCGATCGCACCTCAGAATCCGCGATGATTGCCGTTCAAGGCCCGAAAGCAAACGCCGCCGTCGCGTCGCTATCCGAGCTCGATCCCGAAACGCTGCCTTACTACACCGGCACCACGACAAAAATCTGTGGCGTGGAAGCAATTCTTTCCAGAACCGGGTACACGGGCGAAGACGGCTGCGAGATCATCGTTGACGCCGAACATGCTGAAAAAATCTGGAGCGAAGTGTTTGCGCTGGCAGAAAAAGTCGGCGGGGGTGCTGCGGGATTGGCTGCTCGAGATACGCTTCGTCTGGAAGCCGGCATGCCGCTATATGGGCACGAGCTAAACGAAGCCACCAACCCTGCTCAGACCGATTTGAAATTTGCCATCCAAATGAAAGATCGCAAATTCGTGGGCCGAGCCTCGATTTTGGCGGCTCGCAAAGCCCCCTCGCTGCGGATTCGCGTGGGCTTGGAACTCGAAGGCAGACGAGCCGCCCGTGAAGAGTGCGCCATTCTGAGCGGCGAGACCGCCGTTGGTCTGGTAACCAGCGGCAGCTACACGCCGACGTTGGAAAAATCGATTTCGATGGCCTACATTGACCCCGCGTTCGCAGAACTTGGGACGGAAGTCACCGTTGACATTCGGGGAAAATCACACCCGGCCAAAATTGTCAAAGTTCCCTTTTATTCACGCCCCAGCTAACGAGCGATCATCTCGTGGATGTTACCATCGTGACTCGTCAATCAGCTGACGATTGAATCACAGCCGTTTTTGACTTTTAAATTTAAGCTATTCCTCACCCATTCGGAGATCAAGGTGAATCCAGAAGAACTACTTTTTGCAGAAACACACGAGTGGGCCCACATCGTTGCAGACGACGATGGCAAGGTCGCCACCATTGGAATCTCAGCCAACGCGGTCGAAGCCTTGACCGACTTGGTTTATATGGACCTGCCCGCACTCGGCACTCACGTCACCGCAGGCAATTCGTTTGGCGAAGTCGAATCGGTTAAGGCCACAAGTGACCTCTACTGCCCAGTCGACGGCGAAATCATCGAAGTCAACACCTCGCTACCCGACCACTTGGAAATCCTCAACTCAGACCCCTACGGCGAAGGCTGGATTCTCAAAGTCAAATTGTCAAGCGAAGACTCGGTCGCCAAGCTGCTTGACCACGCTGCCTACCAAAAGCAGTGCGACGAAGCTCACTGATCTTTTTGATTAACGTTTACATTGGAACATCAATCAACGGGGCTTGGATGACGCTCAAACCGTTACCAGCCTCATGTTGATTGGTTGTTTCGACAACGTTCCGACAACTTCTTTCCTAGCTAACTCAGCCATCACGCAATCAGCGAATTTGACATGACGACTCAACCCATCGAATCGACAAGCCTGAAACAAGTCCAGCAATCCGATGACTTCATTCATCGTCACATCGGCCCTAGCCCAGCTGACATCAACTCGATGCTCACCACGGTTGGCGCGGATTCATTGGACGAATTGATGGTATCGACCGTCCCGGCCAGCATCTTGCTGGAGTCGGAATTGGATCTCCCGAGCTGCTCGACCGAGCATGACGCGATTGCGAAACTAGCGGCTTACGCGGATTCAAACACCGTCAATCGCTCGATGATTGGAATGGGATACTACGGGACCCACGTGCCCAACGTGATCCTCCGAAACGTGCTTGAGAATCCCGGCTGGTACACGGCTTACACGCCCTACCAAGCTGAAATTGCGCAGGGACGACTCTCGAGTCTTATGACTTTTCAGCAGATGGTGATGGACCTGACCGGCATGGAAATGGCCAACGCCTCGCTGCTCGACGAAGCTACCGCGGCCGCCGAAGCGATGGCGTTGTGCAAGCGAGCCAGCAAACTGCCCAGCAATTTATTCTTCGTCGCCGACAACGTACATCCCCAAACGCTCGACGTCGTGCGGACTCGAGCTAAGTATTTTGATTTTGAAATCATTACGGGGCCCGCTGCACAAGTCGGCGACCACGACATTTTTGGGGCGTTGCTCCAGTACCCGGGGACCACGGGAGAAATCGTTGACCTGACGCCACTGATCGACGCAGTGCACGAACGAAAGGCGTTGGTTGCGGTCGCGAGCGATCTCTTGAGCTTGACGTTGTTTAAACCACCGGGCGAAATGGGGGCCGACATTGTCTTAGGCAGTGCTCAACGGTTCGGCGTCCCCATGGGATTCGGCGGTCCCCACGCGGCGTTTTTCGCGACTCGTGACGCTTATCGGCGATCGGCCCCCGGGCGAATCATCGGTGTCTCAAAAGACCGACGAGGCAAGACAGCATTGCGAATGGCGATGCAAACACGCGAGCAACACATTCGCCGTGACAAAGCCACGTCAAACATTTGCACCGCTCAGGCGCTGCTCGCCAACATGGCGGCTTTTTATGCGGTTTACCACGGCCCAGCCGGCCTCAAGACAATCGCGACACGGGTGCACTTGCTCGCTCGATTGGCAGCCAATCGGCTCGAAGCCTCTGGGTTTAAAATCGAATCCGAAGCCTTTTTCGATACCGTGACCGTTCAAACGCCGAATGCCCAGTCGATTGTCGCTCGCGCGGCCTCGGAGCTAAGCTTAAACCTTCGCTTGGTTGATCACGAACGTATTGGGTTCAGCCTGGATGAAACAACCAGCCTCAACGACCTGCAATTGCTCTGGCAAGCTTTCGGGATTGCCAACACGGACGTCGACAGCGAGACAACGCTGGATTCGGTTGAGGATTCAATTCCGGTTGAGCTGCAACGACAAACAGAATTTTTGACGCACCCAGTTTTCCATCGCTACCACTCCGAAACGGAAATGCTGCGTTACCTCAAGCGACTTGAAAACAAAGACTTTTCGCTCACGCATGGCATGATTCCACTTGGTTCATGCACGATGAAACTCAATGCCACGGCGGAAATGATTCCGATCACGATGAACGGATTCGCTAACGTCCATCCGTTTGCCCCGCGAAACCAATGGGATGGCTACCACGAGATGATCGTGGAGCTTCGCGATTGGCTGATTGAGATCACGGGATACGACGCGATGTCCATGCAGCCGAACTCGGGTGCCCAAGGCGAATACGCTGGCTTGCTCGCGATTCGACGCTACCACGCAAGCCTCGGCCAATCGCACCGAGATGTCTGCCTGATCCCAAGCTCGGCCCACGGGACCAACCCCGCCAGCGCCAGCATGATGGGCTTGAAAGTCGTGGTTATCAAGACGGACGAAAGCGGCAACATTGACCTCGAAGACCTCAAAGCCAAATCAGAACAGCACGGGGAGAATCTTTCGAGCTTGATGATCACTTACCCCAGCACGCACGGCGTGTTTGAGGAGACGATTCGCGAAGCCTGTGAGATCGTGCATTCGCTTGGCGGTCAAGTCTACATGGACGGAGCCAACATGAATGCGTTGGTCGGAATCGCCGCTCCGGGAAAAATCGGTTCAGACGTTTCCCACCTGAACCTACATAAAACGTTTTGCATTCCGCACGGTGGCGGTGGCCCTGGAATGGGACCGATCGGCGTCAAGTCCCACTTGGCCCCGTTCCTTCCCAACCATGTCGTCCAGCCCATCGAGGGACTTGGCACCGATGATAACGGGGCCGTCACGGCGGCTCAATTCGGCAGCTCCGCGATCCTCCCCATCTCTTGGGCCTACATTTATATGATGGGCGGCGAAGGCTTGAAAAAGTCGACTCAGGTTGCCATCCTCAGTGCCAACTACATCGCTAAACGACTCGAAGGCGCCTATGGCGTGCTCTACAAAGGTCGCAACGATCGCGTAGCCCATGAGTGCATCGTGGACATCCGACCGATTAAAGAAGCCTGCGGCATTACCGAAGTCGACATTGCCAAACGTCTGATGGACTATGGATTCCACGCCCCAACCATGTCATGGCCAGTGGGGGGAACCATCATGATTGAACCGACCGAAAGCGAATCCAAAGAAGAACTTGATCGATTCTGCGATGCGATGCTAAGTATTCGTGAGGAAATCAGAGCCGTCGAGAACGGTACGGTAACCGCGGAAGCCTGCGTCACCCACCAAGCTCCCCACACGATGGATGACTTGGTAGATGCGAATTGGGACCGGCCCTATTCTCGCGAGCAAGCAATCTTCCCATCCGCAGCGACTCGGGAATCCAAATTCTGGCCGACCGTCAATCGGATCGACGACGTCTATGGCGATCGAAATTTCGTTTGCTCGTGCCCACCACTGTCCGATTACGAAGATCCATCTTTTGACAAAGACTCATTGAAAGACTAGTCGTTGTAATGCTGGCTACGGTTGAATTGATTCGACCGTGGTAAGTGACCCAACGACTGGCTCGACCAACCCAAATTTTTGGTTTGGCAAGACTCTTGGGTACGCAAAGTTGGGAAAGCAAAGATCGAACCATGGAAAACGCAAGATTGATCGTCGATCCCCCCGCGCCGGGAGCCTGGAACATGGCGGTCGATCAAGCCATTCTAGAGACCGCCGACCAGACGGGCTTGATCACACTACGTGTTTACCGCTGGTCTCAGCCCACTCTTTCGTTGGGATATTTCCAATCGCACAAAGACCGCAACCTGCATTCGCCCAGCCTTGATTGCGACTGGGTTCGCCGCCGAACAGGTGGCGGGGCGATCATGCATGACCACGAATTGACATATAGCTTGTGCGTTCCCAGCACTCATCGCTGGTCAAATCAAAACAGCGAACTGTATCGATTGGTTCATCGAATTTTGATTAAAATATTTGCCAAACAAGGTGCCGCGACGACGCTTTACGAGGACGCAGCACCGGCCACGAATCACACAGCAAAACACGGCCTCCCGCTGCCGAGCATCGACCCTCAATCTTTCATGTGCTTCCAACGTCGATCGCCAGGCGATATTGTTCTGGACGGATACAAGATTGTCGGAAGCGCTCAACGTCGACTCAAAAACGCCCTGCTGCAACATGGTAGCGTGTTAATGAAAGCCTCCGCTCACGCGCCGGGACTGCCTGGGCTCGAGGAGCTTGGGGGTTGCATATTGGAAATCGATCCAACCTTCTCAGAGTTTGCAGACACAATAGGCCAAGAATTGCAGATTAATGTGAATCATGGCAAGCTATCAGAAGTTGAGTTAGTTGCCGCTAAAAACGCCACTGACGCGTTTTTTGGATCAAGGAGCTGGAACGAGAAACGCTAATGAGAACTTGAATCGAATAGGTATTTTGCGAGGTTGTAGACCTCCGTCAATTAGTGTCAAATGATTCTAAGCAGCAATTTAACGACACCGCTGGCCAGATCACAATGGTCTCAATTTGACTTTAATTCGCCGTCAGACATAATATTTGTGACGACGGGTCCCGATAGAAGTTATGATCAGTGCCTTGGATGGGGCGCTTATCAAGCGGGGTTGTCCTGAATCTTAGGAGGCAAGACGGGATGCAAGTAGTTTTAAGAGTTGTTGGCGGCAAGAACGATGGTCGAGAAATTACCATCGCTGTCCCGAGGTTCATCGTGGGACGCGGCGATACAGCCCATCTTCGCCCTGCAAGTGATCTGGTGAGCCGTGAACATTGCGAAATTCTTGTTGCTGACGGAAAAGTCATCATCAACGATCTCAAAAGCCGAAACGGAACGTTCGTCAACGGCAAACAACTTGAGGGAACCCACGTTGCCAAACCTGGTGATTCTCTTCGCATCGGTAGGCTTCAATTCGAGATCGTGATCGATCCCGTCAAAGCAAGCGTCAAGAAGCCCAAAGTCGAAAGCGTGGTGGAGGCAGCCGCCCGAACCGCAAATCAGAAAAAATCTTCGCTTGAAGATAGCATTACTGACTGGTTGTCAGACGCTGAAGAAGAGCCGGGTTCTAGCGAGCGAGACATGATCGCGTCCGCTGAGACCATCCAACTGAATCTGGAAGAAACCTCAGTGTTCGGAACGACCAAACGGGTCAACGACGGGCCAGATGAGGAAGAAGACACGGAAAGCAAGAAAAAAGGCCCGAAGAAACTTCCGCCAATTCCTAAACATCAACATGACAGCTCGACGACGGCTGCAGACGATGTCCTGCGAAAGTTCTTCAATCGCCGATAGACAGCTGACGATTGATCCCCTTTAAAACACAAGCCAACTCAGATCGAGTTGGCTTTTTTTATTAGATTTCTCACGTTTGGAAGAAAAGCTTCCCAATCTGACCAACTTGCCTACGAAGACGTCCCCATGGCGCTTACGATAACAGTGAGTGAGTCAAGTAATCCTTAATTTATCTTCCGGCTTCTGAAACCAGCTTCGCGGAATCTAAGTATTACTTTAGTCCTTGTGGGGAGAGAAAATTGGCAGATGAACTTCCGCTTTTGGTGAATCGCTGTTTAGCGGGTGATCAACCATCGTTTGGCGAACTAATTCAACGCTTTCGAGGCCAAGTGTACGGGCTTTGCTACCGCATGCTCGGTCAGCGAGAAGACGCCGAGGATGCGACTCAAGAAACGTTCGTCCGAGTCGTCCGAAACCTTCATCGCTGGGACCCCAATCGTGCTTTCGAGCCCTGGTTGCTGACGATCGCGGGGAACCGCTGCCGCACCCGTTTGGCCAAACGAATGCGTCGCCCCGGCGTGATGACGCTCGATTATCCGATCGAAGATAAATCGGTCGAAATTCGCCGGGCAAAACTTCTGGCCGAAGAAATGGATCATGTTCTGGGTTCCGTTCGTAAGGAATACCGGGATGCGTTCATGCTTTTTCATAAAAATGAGATGTGCTACAACGAGATTAGCGAAACTCTCGGCGTGCCATTGGGTACCGTTAAGACTTGGGTTCATCGCGCCAGAAAAGAACTCGTCGTCAAGCTAAGAAAAAGAGGAGTGCTGAGTGACTAGCAACGGAGCACTGGACTGCAGTTCGTTTGAAGACCGAATTCATCAGATTCTCGACGATCGGCTCACAATCACTGGCGACGAGCTTTTAATGTCTCATGCCGCGCAGTGTGCTGAATGCGAGAAAACGCTTAACGATTACGATTCAGTCGACGACTCGATCAAGCTGCTCCCTGAGGAAATCGCTCAGATCCTCAGCCAAGCAGACGCTAAACTTTCCGAGCGGCGACACGCTTACCCATCAGACACACGGGTTTTGGCCTGGGTCACGGCCGTAGCCGCCTTGCTGTTCATTGCGTTCAATCTTTTGATCGGGCCGACAGAACCAACTCCATCTCCAGATCTTGCAAGCCGGTCATTCAACGAAATTGCCCCCACCCCCAGTTTGGCGATCGCAACCCCGAGTGCTGCCAGCCAAACTCGCAAACGCGCGACCCTCGACACGTCGCCATTCAGCCCAAATTTCTCGTTCGCCATCTCGTTGCCAACGATCCCTGAGGTTCCGACTTGGGACCAGATCGCTGAAAGCCTGGATCCGCTTGAGCCCGTCATGACGTACTCAGCCAAAATCCCAGCCATCCGCTCGGTCCACTGCTCCCTGAACGCGACCTTCAATCTCATCAAAAAGTCGTTCACCAAAACCCCAAAGCAAAAAAATCCAGATCTTGGATTCACGCTCGATCTAAACATGCTGGCTGCGGTTTGAAGGTGTTTTCCAAGCTGCCTCGTAGCTAAACCAATCACTTGACCAATACCTTCGGTTTTTGATGGCCTCATCCCCTGAACCAACCACATTTGCGATGTTTGGAATAGCTCTCGCTGGGCTTAGCTTTAGGCGGCGCAGGTAGCCTACTCTCAAACAATGAAAGCCCGAGATTTCTCGGGCTTTTTTCGTGCCCTTAAATGCCCGCTAGATAGGCAGTCGAATTTCCAGCCTCGAGGAAACACCAATAGTTTTTGATGCTGGGTGCACGATTTACCCTTCGGATTTCATCTTCCCCCTACCTGGGCCACCTGCCAGCACTCACCACTAGCACTTAGCGACATTGTGCCAACTTTAATCTTTCTCTAATTATTTGCGAAGAATCTTCGGTTTCGTCATCCACCGTGTCTGTGGAGCGAAACTCGTTCGCGAGTATGTTTAGAAAAGATCTGGCATGAACCTTCCTAACTTTGCTGAAAACCAAAGCACCTTCGCAGCCTCATCGCGCAGCAGCCTCAACGCGTACGCCGTCTTGATTGCGAGCGCACTAATCTGCGTCTGCCAAACGGGTTGCAATCTCAATGCCCAACGCCACAACACCATCGGGCGTCAAGCGTTCGAGCAGGGTCAATTCTCAACGGCAATCAACGAGTTCCAAAAGGCACTCAGCGTTAACCCTCAGAGCGCTGATGCGTTTTACAATTTAGGCGCGAGCTTTTACGCGATGGGCAAGCAATCGAAAAATGAGCAATGGCTCAAACAAGCCGAACAGCTTTACCGCCAAGCGATCGCGGCCAATGACCAACATGTTGACGCCCACAGAGGATTGGCCTCCCTGCTAATCGAAACCAACCAAGAGCAATATGCGTTCGACCTGCTCAAGACTTGGCAGCAACGCTACCCCATGTCCACGGAACCCATCGTGGAACTCGCGCGACTCTATCAAGAATACGGTGACAATCGGCGCGCCACCGATTTACTGGCCGACGCCTTGAAGATCGACTCCAACAGCGTCCGGGCCCTGAAAGCCATGGGGCACGTCCGTGAAGTCCAAGGCGAAACGCACCTCGCGCTCGACAATTACATGCGAGTCCTCCAAGTCGCAGGCCAGGATCCGATGGTCGCGTCCAAGGTCGTCAGCCTGCAAACCCAACTGGCTCAGCTCCCAGCCCAAAACGGAACCCCCCAGCCAACCCTGCCGGCGTCTCGATACGGGGCAGCCAATCCGTACCTATCTCGATAGTCCCTAAAAAACGACCGATTTAATTTTGTCGAAAAACAACAGCGAATCGCTTGCCACCCGCGTTATCCCCAGAGTCATACCCTAAGCCGACGGCTAACGGCGATTCGGCTTCACTTACCACTCAGACTCAATTCAACAGCCCAAACGCTGAGCAACGTCCCGCGATCGGCACTGTTAAGTTTTGCTGGCGAAGCCTAAAATTGCCGGTGATTTCATAGCGTTTCCCAAGTGAGCTTGCCGATCCTGGCTAGTGCACTTCCCGTTGTTTCGCCATTCACTATTGGAATTCCATGACCACGACTACCGCGACTCGAGTGCACAATTTTTCGGCAGGACCAGCGACATTGCCGCTCCAAGTCCTCCAGCAAATCCAAGCTGAAATGCTTTCGCTCCCAGGCGTTGGCGCAAGCGTTCTGGAGATCAGCCATCGAAGCAAAGATTTCGACGTGATCCTGGAAGACGCCACGTCGCGGATCGCTCAGCTAATCGATCTGCCTGACACGCATGAGATTCTATTCCTACAAGGCGGGAGCGCGTTGCAGAACGCGATGATGCCGATGAATTTCCTGACGGACAAATCGCAAACCGCCGACATGATCATCACAGGTGCATGGGGTAAAAAAACCGCAGCGGAAGTGTTTCGATTTGGCCAAATGAATGTGGCTTGGGACGGCAAAAAATCGGGCTACAACGCCGTGCCAAAACAAGCAGAGCTGAAGCTAACGCCAGGCGCCGCCTATTGCCACTTGACCTCCAATGAAACCATCGAAGGCGTTCAGTTTCATTCGCTCCCAGAAGTCGGATCGCCGTTGGTCGTCGACAAATCCTCCGACATGTTTTCTGCCCCCATCGACGTGTCGAAATATGGCATGATCTACGCCTGTGCTCAAAAGAACGCCGGCATCGCGGGCGTGAACGTGATCGTCATCGACAAATCATTGCTCGAACGCTGCGACGATCGCCTCCCGGGTTACCTCAATTACGCCAAGCATTCCGCTGGTGGGTCGCGGTTCAATACTCCACCCACGTTTGCGATCTACGTCACCGGGCTGGTTTGCAAATGGCTCCAGGAAGACATGGGAGGCTTGGCCGAGGTCGCCAAGTTCAACGAATCAAAAGCCAAATTGCTGTACGACGTGATCGACGCCAGCCAAGGTTTTTACCAAGGACACGCAGCCACCTGTGATCGCTCCATCATGAACGTCGTGTTCAAAATGGGAACCGATGAACTGGATGAAAAATTCCTCGCGCAGGCGGCTGACGCGGGCATGACCACACTCAAAGGCCACCGTTCATTGGGCGGGATTCGGGCCTCGATTTACAACGCCATGACTTTGGAAGGCGTCGAAACACTGGCCCAATTCATGACCGACTTTGCTCGCAGCAACGGCTAGGCTCTACTCCCACAAATCACCATCAGGAAATAACTATGGCGACTGCAACCGATCAACCTGCTCAATCTCAATCTCAAGCCAAGGGCGACAAGATGTCCCGGATTATTGTTTTGGACGACATTGCGAGTGAAGGACTTGCCAAACTCGACGCGGCTCCCGGGATCGAATACGACATCAAAACCGGCCTCGCCGGTGACGCACTTCGTGAAGCGCTCGCTCAATACGACGGCGCGGTCTGTCGCAGCGGCGTCAAAATCACCGGCGAGTCACTCGAAGGCAACAAGTCGCTTAAGGCGATCGTACGGGCGGGAGTCGGAACCGACAACATCGACAAACCAGCAGCAACTCTGCGTGGGATCGTCGTGATGAACACGCCCGCTGGAAACACGATCAGCACCGCCGAACACACCATGGCGTTACTGCTCGGCCTTTCCCGTAAAATTGGCCCGGCGTTCTCGAGCCTTCAAGCCGGACGGTGGGATCGCAAGAAATTCCAAGGCTCTCAAGTTAGTGGAAAAACGCTCGGCGTCGTCGGATTGGGGCGAATCGGACAAGAAGTGGCGGCTCGGGCAAAAGCCTTCGGGATGACCGTCATGGGATTCGATCCATTTCTCACCAACGAACGAGCAGTCGAACTAGGCATCACCAAGGTTGCGAAAGTCACCGACCTGCTGCCGCACTTGGATTACCTGACCGTTCACACACCACTCACACCAGAAACGGAAGGCCTAATCGGGAACGCCGAAGTCGCCTTGCTTAAGAAAGGCGCTCGCTTGATCAACTGCGCCCGAGGCGGAATCTACGACAACGACGCCTTGATTGCCGGCCTTGAATCAGGGCAACTCGGCGGCGTGGCTTTGGACGTCTACCCCGACGAGCCTTGCACCGACAATCCCCTGTTCCAAATGGATAACGTTCTGTGCACGCCCCACCTGGGTGCCAGCACGAACGAAGCCCAAATCGAAGTGGCCGTCGAGGCCGTCGATCTTCTGGTCAATTTCTTGACCACCGGCGAGATCAAGTCGGCCGTCAACACGATTTCACTCGACCCCAAAACGCTCCACGCCCTCCGCAGTCACCTCGACGTCGCCCACCGCTTGGGAATTCTACTTGGACAATGGCACGGCGGTGCCATTGATCAATGTGAATTGGAGTTTCAGGGTGAGATTTCAGAACAAGACACTCGTCCGTTGGTTTCAGCGTTTTGCGCTGGGCTGATCGGACACGCCGTCGAAGACGTCAACATTATCAACGCTGAAATGCTTTGCCGGGAACGTGGAATAGAAATCGTTCGGAAATCCAACGCCGATCACGGCGATTTCAGCAGTTGCATCGCTGCGACGGTTAGCGGAGAAGGGTGCACACGGCACGCCGCGGGGACACTGTTTGGTAAAAGCATGCCGAGGCTCGTTCGCTTGGGAGAGTACCGAACCGAAACCTATCTCGACGGCAACTTGCTAATTTTCCATCACTCCGACGTTCCTGGAATCGTTGGATTCATTGGCAACGTCTTGGCGGAAGAGAATGTTAACATCGCTCAGATGGCCGTTGGCCGAACTGGCAGCCAAGGCGGTTCGGCGATTGGCGTTTTGAATCTCGATTCAGGTGTTACCAGCCCCACACTTGAGCGGGTAAACCAAAACGATGCGATCGAATCTGTTAACTTAATCAACCTTCCGGCACTCGACGAACTGCCGGAATGGCTGATGTAGGATAACGCTGAGAAAGCCAAGCGACTGATCCAAGCTCGACTCGCGTTAACGTGACACGACTCGCGATCAACTGATATTTCAAAACGCCCATTTGCGGACCTTATTCGCGAATGTGGCGTTTTTTTGTCACGCCCAACTCAGACAACACGCCGGAACAACATCGCAATCGGCACCTTGCGTAATGAACCTGCTTCCCTCCGTCCGGTTACAACGGGTGTAGTGGCTGGTGCGTGGATTGTGATTGGATTTTGATTAGGGTAAGGCTGAGCTTAGAAGCTGACAATTTATTGTTCTTGTTTTCGAGAAGCCGGAGATTGGAAACCCGTAGATTGAAAACCCCAGGCATCAGGGATTCAATCAGCCGAAGGCGAGCATGGCAACCCGACGCACCAAGGCCTCTTGGCGAATGCCTTCAAGCAAACCGTTCGTTGAAAGACCTGAAATCGCCAATTGCGATTTACCGATGAGTCAGGAGGATTTGCATCCAAGGTTGGATAACATTGTTTTCATGGTCGTCCGTAAAAAAAATGAACCTCTTGATCGGATTCGTAATTCTCCTGTGCTTGCTAGGCAGCGAGCTACAAACCCCGCAAGCGGTCACCGACTGCTGGGCGCAAATCCTGCTGGTTGGACTCGTCTCGATGACGGTCCCAGGACTAGCCCTGTTCCAAACTTTGATTGTTTCCAAGCGATTGCGTGACGTCCAGCTGCCCGACGAACAAAGCTCCGCGATGGTGAGCCGATTGTCAATTTGCCACAGTGCGGTGTGGCTGACGGCCAGCCTCGCGATCATTTGGGCCGTCCGCTGGCAAGACGTTGTCCGCGAACACTGGAACCTCGACCGCTGGCCGTTACTCGATGAAGCGGTCATTCTCGCCCCAGTTGTTTGTTCGCTAGTCGCATCTTGGGCGATCTTCTTTGAGATTCAACAATCCATCGACGGCGAGCAAAGCTCACGATTCACGCTTGAGAACCTCCGTCAACGAATTGGCTATGTTTCGATCCGATTCCGGATCTATATCCTGATGGCGATGGTTCCACTTTCGTTTGTCGTTCTCTCGCGGGACCTCGCTCCGTCACTAAACTCACTAGGCCCAACCTACTCCGTGATCGCCCTTGTGCTGGCAGGGCTCACCATCTCAGTTGCTTTTCCATTCTTGCTGTTGTTGATCTGGAGCAATTCGAAAATCTGTAACCCAGAACTTAGAAAAGAACTCATCGATACCTGCCACGATCACCGCCTTTTTGTTCGCGATGTGCGGATCTGGAAAACGGGAAATCGAATCGTCAATGCATTAGTCGCGGGTATGATTCCAAAATTTCGATTCATTTTGCTGTCCGATTCACTGATCCAGATTTTCCCAAACAACGAATTGCTGGCCATCGTTCGCCATGAAGCCGGCCACCTCCGGCTCTGGCATCTTCCTATCCGAATCGGTTTCATCGTCCTCCCCTTGGCCGTGCTGGCGATCGATGAGCAGAATACGGCCGGGATGCTGAATTGCCTTGAATCATGCCTGGTCACGCTTGGGCTCCCCATGGGCACGGGCACGGCGATGCTCGTGACCATCTATCTGGGTTATCTAGTGGGTTGCCTCTCATGGCTTTCGCACCGCATGGAATACGAAGCAGACATCTATGCCTGCCAACCACTGGCCCCCACTCCCATCCATCAATCCGACATTCTGGGCGGCGACCACAGTCCAGAGAACGTAGTCCGAATCGATCCAGTTCTAGCCGCGGACGTTACCGATGCACTGCTCCGATTGGCTTCGGTCACGCCTTCTCAGTTCGACCGCCGCTCGTTTTTGCATCCCAGCATTCGCCAACGCGTGACGCTGATTCAAACCCTGGTCGAACATCCCGAAAAAGCAGAACGATTTCGAAAAGCATTCGCGCGTCGGCGACGTGTTGCATGGTCCGTGATGGCGATCGGAATCGCCCTGGCGGTTTGGCTTTAAAACAGCCCTCACACAGCGAGCGTAAAATGGCCATTTTACTCGAGCGAGCACATACAACGTGGAATACACCTGTCCCAGCCCT
>JBLINZ010000089.1:0-16823 GCA_047639375.1 Mariniblastus sp.
GAAGGACTTTGTGAGCATCGTACTCTCGGGAAAGCGGTGTCCAGCCATATCCGTCAAGCAGAGCCGCGGTGTGGTCTCGAACGGTTTCGTAGGGATCGTCGAGTCCCATTTGTTGCAGTGAATCTGACGTGTGGACGATCGAAAAAGCACCGGAGGTCAGCGACCAGATTCCGAAGACGAGTTTCTCAGGCGTGAAGCCGTCGGGAAGCGTCAGGGCCTCTGCCGCAATGGCATCCCGAACTAGACCCGCCACCACGCTCATACACTGCATTTCGCAGCCCTGGATAACCGCCTGACGTTTTTCAGACGTTTTTTCCAGAACGGAAGCAAGTTGGAGGATCTGTTCGAAAAGAAAATAGTCAGGGTACTCACGAACGAACTTTTCAGCCGCTTCGCCGATCGCCATCATCCGATGCCGCGAACATCCCTTGAACTGAGCCGCCTGTTGAAACAGCTCCGTTCGTTTGGAGCTATTTTGAATCGCCAATGCGATAATGATTTCTTCTTTGCAGCTGAAATGGTTGTAGACCGTCCCTTTTGAATAGTTCACCTGCGCGGCGATTCTGTCCATGTTGAGGCCGTGATAGCCTTGGGAAACGACGATCGCACGAGCCGCCTCCAGGATTTGTGTTTCTCGCTCAAGGATCTCGCGTTTTTTGGGTGTGAGTATGTCCATGTCTTGATTATTGACTAAGCGTCAAAAAAAACAATGCACTTTATGATTAACTTTTTGATCGCCGACTCTTTTTGGTCCTTCAGATGGGTTTTTAAGGATTTTTAGAGTATTTCTGGGAAGTCCAAGCGTAAAGGACTCTCGTGCTGTCCATTCTCGGCCTGAGTTGATTATGGCGCTTCGTCAGGTACTGAGCGGCGTGCGGGGTGATGGCTGGTGTTTTTAAGTTAATCTCAAACCACGTGAACCGATGTTTCGGCGTTCTGTCAGACTATCTATACTGCCCCGTGCGCCAAGGACCGCGATTTGTTAACGCGGGCGGCAAAGACTGTTTTAAAAGTGATAATTGACGAGAAATGACAAGCGTAAAACTGCCCGATGGAAGTCTGAAAGAATTTGATAGTGCTGTTTCGGTAAAGGACGTAGCCAAGAGCATTGGTTCGCGTTTAGCCAAGGATGCGATGTGGGGGGAGATTGATCTTCAGCCGGTGGCTTTGGATTATGAGATCCCTTCTGGCGAACCGGTCAACCTAAAAATTATCACCAAGAAAGACCCGAACGCTTTGGGGACGATGCGGCATAGCTGTGCCCACGTGATGGCCCGCGCGGTGATGCGGCTGAAGAGCGGTGTTCAATTGGCGTTTGGCCCGACGATTGACGGCGGTTTCTATTACGATTTCGAATGTGAAACTCCGTTAACGGAAGATGATTTTCCAGCCATCGAAAAAGAGATGGCGAAACTCATTGCGTTGGACGAGCCATTCGAACGCATTGAGCGGCCACGCGCCGACGCGATCCAGGTTTGCAAGGACTTGAAGCAGGAATTCAAAGTCGAGCATATCGAGACAGGCTTGGCTGACGACGAGTCGCTTTCGTTTTACCAGCAAGGCGAATTCATTGATCTTTGTCGCGGACCCCATGTGCCATCGCCGAAGCAGATTGGCGCGTTCAAATTGCTTTCGATTGCGGGAGCGTATTGGAAAGGCGATCAATCACGTCCTCAGTTGCAGCGGCTTTACGCCACCGCGTTTTTCAAACAGGCTGATTTAGACAAGCACCTTGCGATGCTCGAAGAGGCGAAAAAGCGCGACCACCGAGTGCTTGGCAAGCGGCTTGAGCTGTTCCACATCGACGAAATGGTGGGACAAGGTTTGGTATTATGGAAACCCAAAGGGGCATTCATTCGCCAGAAGCTGCAGGATTTCATTTCGGAGCATCTGACACGTCAGGGATACGATCAGGTTTTCACTCCGCACATTGGAAAACTGGAACTCTATAAAACGAGTGGCCATTTTCCTTATTACCGGGAGAGCCAGTACGCGCCCTTGGTGGATGCCGATCAGTTGAGCAAGTTGGCCGACGAAGGTTGTACTTGTGGTGACTTGGCTAACTTGATGGAGAAAGGCGAGATCGAGGGTTACTTGTTGAAGCCGATGAATTGCCCGCATCACATTCGGGTGTTTTCTTCGGAGCAGCGAAGTTATCGCGATTTGCCAATTCGTTTGTCAGAATTCGGAACGGTTTATCGCTGGGAGCAGTCTGGCGAAATCGGTGGTCTGACTCGCGTGCGTGGATTCACTCAGGACGACGCTCATCTGTTTGTCATGCAGGAGCAATTGGGTGCTGAGTTGATTGGCTGCATCGAGTTGGTGAAAGTCATCTTCGACGCGATGGGAATGGAAGACTATTCCGTTCGCGTTGGATTGCGAGATCCGGACAGCACGAAATACGTGGGCGATCCCGATAACTGGGATCTTGCCGAGCAGGCGTGTCGCGAAGCCGCGGAGACGCTGGGCAAGCCGTTTACGGAGGATCCGGGCGAAGCGGCCTTTTACGGTCCCAAGATCGACTTTGTCGTCAAGGATTGCCTGGGGCGAAAATGGCAGCTGGGAACTGTCCAAGTCGACTACAATCTGCCCGAGCGATTTGGTTTGGAATACATTGGTGCGGACAATAAAGCCCATCGACCGATCATGATTCACCGGGCTCCGTTTGGGAGCATGGAGCGATTCATCGGCGTCTTGATCGAGCATTTTGCTGGTTCATTCCCATTGTGGCTGGCCCCCGAGCAGGCTCGGATTCTCTCGGTCAGCGACAAATCGGAAGAGTATGGCCGAAGCGTTGAAAAGCAAATGCGGGAGGCGGGTTTGCGTGTCAAAGGCGACTATCGAAGTGAAAAACTGGGCTCCAAAATCCGAGATGGCCAACTGGAATTGATTCCCTACATGTTGGTCGTCGGGCCTCGAGACGCGGAAAATGGCACGGTTTCCGTCCGGCATAGCAAGTCCGGACCGATGGGTGATATGCCGATCGCCGAAGCAATCCAGAAGTTTCAAACCGAAATCGCCGAGAAAACGATCCACGGGGCCAGTTAAAACGACGGCCGAAAAGCCAGCCTTCGCTAAATCCCCTTTTGCTGGATCATTGATTGGTCAAAAGGGGGCTGAGGCGATACAATTTTTATCATCTCAAGTTGACATTGGGCCGCGTTCTGCGAACCTATGACTTCAATTCCAAATTTTTGAAAGGGACAACAATTCCACCAAGCGACAAAAAACAGACCCGCATCAACGAGCAAATCAGAATTACCCCCATCCGCGTCATCGACCAGGATGGAAATCAATTGGGCGTGATTCCAACAGCCGATGCTCTTGAAAAAGCTAAAGAAGCGGGGCTTGATCTGGTTGAAGTGGCGGGCGATGCCAAGCCACCTGTTTGCCGAATCATGGATTTTGGCAAATTCAACTACGACAAGAAAAAACGTCAGACGAAGAACAAGTCTCACCAAACCAAACTTAAAGAAATTCGCGTCCGCCCAAAAACAGGCGAGCACGATATCGGGTTTAAGGTCAAGAAAGCCATTGGTTTTCTAGAAGCAAACGACAAAGTCCAAGTGACTGTCCTGTTCCGTGGACGTGAAAATGCCCACATCGACGAAGGCCGAAAAGTGATGGACTACATCATTGGATTGCTTTCCGAGCACGGCAAAGTCGAAAATCCGGCTTCCCAGCAACCCCGAAGAATGGTTTGCACAATCGCCCCGAATAAGACATAGGCGAAACGCTGTTTGAAGATGTGACGCTTGCCGTCAGGGTGTCCTGTGGAATTGGCGGACACCGCTGAGATCTTCAAACTCAAGCCACTCCGGGCAGAAGCTGACTTTTTGGTGACCCACGCCTCAGCGCGGGAGATCCCTGTTGGTGGTTGGCCATCAATGACAGTTCGTTTACTCGGGTTGCCATTTTTCGCTACGCGAAATTAGTCATCATCAGTGTCAGCCTTGGAGTGAGAGTTGGCCACGAAAAAAAACGCCGCAGCGATGATTCGCTGCGGCGTTTTTCGTTGGTAACTTGGCCACTCGGACTAAGTATCTCAAGTGATGTTGTAACTGGGTTTAGAAGCAATGCTCGCTTCCGAAGTAGAATCCATGCAGCAAGAGGCTGCCATTGGAGTTGGCGGATTGCAGGGCTCGGGTGTCGGTAAAATCGTAAGGGATCTGGTCGATGGCCAAGGCCACCCCGGCGACGCCCATGGCTCGGTATCCAATTCGGCAGCGCGATTTTTTTGACAGCTGGTAGATCAGCCCAACATCAATCTGAGCCAGCATGGCTAGGTCGTCTTTGGTGTCCATGTAATCCAAGGCAGAGTAAGTGTTGCTGTCAAAGATTCGTTGGCGAGTCTCAACACGATTGTTGTAGATGCCAATGTTCCCGGCGTGGGACATGCGGATGCGATTGGTCAAACAGATTTCGTTCTTGCCTCCGGCTTGGAAACCAAGCAGCGTGTTTTCGGCTTCGAGGTTGTACTCGATCACATCAGGATAGGCACCGAAATTTGAGTAGCTAACGTAGCGGAAGCTCTCATCGAATTTGAACAAGCGGAATCCGCCATACAGTTCGTAGTTGCCGTCTCGGCACGATCGAGTCTTGTATTTTCCACCGTTTCGTAACAGATTGAATTCGATATTAAAAATGTCGGTGTCGCGGTAGACACGAGCGTCGCTGCCTTGGTTGTAGATCGCCCAGACCGAAGCCGCGTTTGGGTGGGTCACGTCAACGAGACCGCTGAGGTAGGTGTCGGTGGGGCCGGCGAAGCAGTAAGCGTCTTCTTCGTCAAGGCTCCAGAAAATCGCTTCCAAACCAGATCCATCGCAACCGCGTTTGGCAAGCGAAACGCCTTGGCCGTTGAAATTGCCATGTTCGACGTCGTTACTGTAGATGTCGTTGCCGCCGTTGTAAGCCAGTCGTTTGTTGTCTTCGTAGTCGCGGCGGAATGAGATTCCAAAAGCTCCGCCGACCCAATTGGCATCGTTTCGATTGATCAGATTGTTTATCTGGCCAAGGAAGTTCGTGTCACATCCTGCACCAGGTGAATACACGGGTGTGTTGCAGCCGCCGTCGTAACCTTGGTTGATGTAGTTTCCGCGCGTGTTGTCTTGTCTGTTCGGAGGGGGGTTCGAATAGGCAGTTGGCTGGGCGGTCTGCTGGTGCTGAGAGAAGCCCCCCGTCTCGGTATTGATGCCATTCGCGTCCGCTTTACTGTATCCAGCGCGGGCTAGTATTGATTGGTACGAGCCGATTTCCTGCTGTTCGTTGTGCTGGGCGTTGGCGGTCTGGCAGAGCGCCGCGATTGCGACGATCGTAAAACAATATTGCCAAAAACGTTTCATCCCAAGCTCCTTTTTGTATTTGCCCTTCAGCAATGCTGCTGCGGTCAAACGAAATAAATGTCGCTTGCAGAAGTGATCGCCGAAGCCGTAGTACCTGCAGCACAAGCGAATTCCATATAACGCCTGCTTCTGACATCGTCCGAACAATCGGAAGAATCGAGATGAAGTATTCGGCAATACCGCAATTATCAGAATCGCAATCAAACTATTCCAAACGTTTGGAATCCATTGCCTAATCGGGATAGCCGGACTCGGTGGCCAATTGCTTGCTGTCGGCAGAGGCCTGTTAATCGGAAGAGTTTGCCTTGGCGGATTCGTCGCAGGGGTTTTGTGTTTTGGCGGTCAGGCAGGAACGCCTAACCGGTATCTTTTGACAGCTTTGCTTTGCTGTTTCTGGACTGTTCGCGGAGAGGAAGTCCGGGTGCCGGAGGGTGGCATCAAAATCAATCCAGCCGGAATGCAAGTTCATCGGGCAACGAGAAATTGGGCGGCAAGTGGCTGTTGTCAGTCGGATCACGTCGGTCCAGCAGTTCACTCAGCAGCTCAACGATTTGCGGGCACCTACGGCTGACGTCGTTGACTTCCCAGCGATCGTCCGGTTTCACGTAGAGTTCGGCTTTGATTTCACCCTCGTCCGATTTGCTCCGAATCAACTTCCACGCGTGGGTTTGAATTGATTCAGAATTTGAGCCACTGGAAAATGCGAATTCTGTGGTGGCGTTCGGCATTGAATAGGTGATGTCTTTGATTTTGTCGCGGGTCGCAGCTGGATTCCCGTACCAGCTGAGGATCCAATTGGCCACCAGTTCTGGTTGAACGAGGTTTTGGATTCGAACGGAGCGCGTCGTTTGGAAATCGGATGTCTCCGGGAGGCAGAGCATCAGTGGGACGTGCACACATTCCGAATAGCAGGTTGAAAGTTTTCCCTCATTTGACTCCCCTACAAGCCCGTGTTCCCCCATTGGAAACCCTCGGGTCGAGACGAAACAAAACAAGGTTGAAGGCTCAGGTTCTGAATCGAGCAGATCCAGGATTACGCCAAAAAAATCGTCGATCATGGTGACTTGGGCTGCACAAACTTGTTGGTGTCCCAGCAGGTCATCCGGATCATCAACGTCTGCATCGAAATTCTTGTCCGGCGGTAAGTGGTAGTGCGGTGGTTCTGGGTCTTCGGAATCGGCAAGCCGTTCTCGGAGGTCAAGCGGAGCATCCCAGGAGCCAGACAGGCCACGCGAATGAAGCCACAGGCAATTCCCGGGTTCCATCTCGGAGATGGCCAACGTGGCTTGGGCGAAAAAATGTGCGAGCTCTGTTTCGTCGATTGAATTGGCGGCGGATTCCGAGGGTTCGACCGCCGCCGGAACGACACGATCAAATGACTTCGATAGATCAGAATCCGCAATCGAGGGGTCATCAGTTAACAAAGTCGATCCCGCACCATGCTTCCCTAGCTGTTCGAGCAAGTCAGCGGCTTGGTCGGTTTTCCATAGTCGCTGGTAGGATTCATGGAGGTCGGTCGAGGGCGAAATGGCTTGATCAAAAACTAATGAGCGAGCGGCCAGCCGATTAAAATTCCGGGTTTCAAACCAAGTGCTACCGTAGGCCCCAAGCATATTGGTGCCAATCCGGTCTATCACAAGCACGACAACGTTTCGGGGTTGGGATGGGCTCATGATGGTCAAGACTTGTGCTTCCGGGAGGGTTGGAAAAGGCCTGCGAAATTCAATCGAAGCACGGGTGGCTTCGCTGTCTGTGCCTCGGCGTCAGAGATTGGGGCGACCTGCCAATTGACGAATCTCACTAAACCATCATATTGTGAGACTGAGTTGAGGGACACGGGTCACGTCACGAGACCAATTGGAACCACGAAACCTGAGGGATATTTTGTACGATCGACAGCGGCTAATTGAATTGGTAAAGCAACACGCGTTGCGGTTTGGTGACTTTACTTTGGCATCCGGCAAAAAAGCGAGTTATTACCTCGATTGCAGGAAATTGACGCTCGATAGCGAAGGCGCCAATGTGATCGCCGCGGGAATTCTTGATGCCTTTGGTGACGACTTTCCAGATGCTGTGGGGGGAATGGCGATCGGAGCCGATCCGATCACCGCAGCCGTGATCACCTGTGCTTGGCAGCAAGGGAAGCCGATCAAAGGGTTCATCGTTCGCAAAGAAGCCAAAGCCCACGGCACGGGGCAGCAAGTCGAGGGGCCGATTGAGTCCGGCCAATCCGCCGTGATGGTGGAAGACGTCGTGACCACCGGTGGCAGTTCGCTCAAAGCCATCCAGTATGCCCGAGAGTTTGGTTTGAAGGTCGATCGGATTTTTACCATCGTCGATCGCGGAGAGAATTCAGCCGAAATCTTTGGCGAAGTGGGCGTCAAATTTGAATCGCTACTGCACGTGAGCGATCTTGGCGTTTGAGCAGGCCTAGCTGAAAATTAGTTCGACTGAATTTTCGGGCGCCCTTCCCCACTCGCTCCCCGCGCCCGGCGTAGCGCAAGTCGTCAAGAGTTTCGGGCGCCGAAGATCTTAGAACCGAAGATCTTGGGCGTGTGTACCGTGGTATTTCGAAGCGGATCAGGGTTGTTCACCGTAAGACCGAGGACGCAAGTACTTTTACAGGACGCAAGTACTTTTACGATAGCATTTGCAGCAGTTACGATGCTTGCCGTTCCGCTAACGTTAATTTACAAAGCTGGGCGACGATGTCGCCCGCAGTAACGCCGTTTGTAGCTTAAGGCGGTGCTACGAGCGTGCCTGCGTCAGTTGCTATCGCTCGGTTGCTATCACTTTTGGCCGGTTGCTCTAGTTGCCAATTCTGAGGGTTGGTAGAGTCCGACACCAGCTAATTTGCGGTTAAAACCCAAGTTCGTTTTTAAATTTCAACTTGAATCAGGTTTGCGAATGTCCGGACATGGATGTCCGAGTCTTGAACGGCTAACCTGCGCGGCAAAGAGAGTTTCCGCGTTCGCGTTCGTCGCTGCGCTGGCTTTGTTGGTTGGTTTTAACAATCTGTTGAACGCCGGTACGCAGGAATCGGCTGTCACTCGGTTATACGACCGATCGGTTGCCCCATCATTCGAAAGTGGGTCAGGGTCGAATCGCCCTGCGAGTTTTGAAGCATCGGCATCAAGTTCAGCCACCCGCGATCGCGATTTACGATTGCGACTGTCCTGGGGTGGAGCGAGTTCCGAGACGTGGGTTGGGCAAGTCGCGATTGGTGGTGGAGCGGTTTCGGAATTGATTCCGTTAGGTTTGACTAAGGACGCTCCGGCGTCTGTCTCGCTAGTTGGCGGAGCGATGCAGGTACATCATTTGTCGGCCACCAATTATGGCGGCGCCGACATTACGTTGACAGGCGATTCTGATTCCCAGGTCCATTTCTTGTTGAGTTCATTAGAGCATCCCGAGTTGCGGTTTGAAAAAACGGTTTCTCTGGAGGCGTTATTGTCTGAATCGGTGGGTGGCGACATTGACGGACGTGGCAATCGGTTCTCAGCCGTTCGTGCTCCTGGCGATGAGCTTCGGGTCGAGTTTTCCCGCGAGCATTTGGTATTCCGGCCTCGGGAGATGTTTCGGTTTACGATTCATCCGAACGCGCCTGCGTTGTCGGATCGAGCGGCCGTATGTCGTGTCCGGTTGGTTCCCGCCAAGTCATCGCGGATTAATTCGAGTCGTTTTAATTCGACACAGACTTTCTCGATACAAATGAACAACCAGGGTACGGCTGAGCCTCAGGAAGTCAGCCTTGTGGTTCCTGCAGACGAGGCGGTTTACAACATCGAAATTGAGCTGGAGCCGAGCCAATATCAGGCTTCTTTTGGATCGCGGAAGCACACGTTGTCGCGAAAAATTCAATTGTTGGTTTTGGACGAGGAAGCGCCTCGGGCTGACGATCGCGAATGGGAAACCGTTTCGGTGGTCGATTTGGCGGGCGTCAGCCGAGACGCCTTTCGATCTTGGTCTCAGTTTTCGCGAGCGACTGGGTTGTCAAAAAAAGACACCTTGGGTAACGCTCGCCTGAGTTCGGTGTCTTTGGACGGTCGGGAGATGTTGCAGTTGGCTCCGGGTGGGTGGCAAGCTATCCCACTCTCGGTAGGCCGAATCGGCGAGCCTCACAAGATTGAATTGGAGTATCAAGCGGCGGGAGAAATGGCGATTGGGTTGAGTGTGTTGCAACCAGATTCGACCGGGCAAATTCCTTTGTTTGGGGCCGATTCAGGTGTCAACGTTCCCAGGTCCATTGTTTCAGCTGGCCCAGACGGCTCGTCTCTTAAGTTGCACCGCATCAATTTTTGGCCCCAGACGAAGACTCCCTATTTGTTGATCGCGAACCGGCATGCAACGGCTGCGGCGACCCTTGGCGAGATCAGGGTTTTAGCTGGACCGGAACGAATCCTGGTTGGAATGAGTGATCAAGCCGACTCCAAGTTTTCGTCCGCTGTCGGCAAGCGTTCGAATCGGAAGCTAATGGCGTTCTACGAATCGCCGTTGTTCCCGGAGAATTTTGCAGCTTCTGAGGCGATGGATCCTCAAGTTGCTCAGCCGCTGGACGACTGGCAGACGTTTTATGATGGTGCCGACCGATTCGTTCAACATTTGAAATCCAATTCGTACGGCGGGGCGTTCGTCACGGTCGTCAGTGATGGAAGCTCGATTTACCCCAGTCAATTGTTGGCTCCCTCGCCCCAGCATGACAACGGAGTATTCTTTGGTAACGGGCAGGATCCGATTCGGAAGGACGTGTTGGAGATGCTATTCCGGATGTTCGAACGAGAGGGCCTGTCGCTAGTTCCTGCGTTAGCAATGTCAGCGCCGATTCCTGAAGTCGAGGTCACACGCAAACGAGACGGTTCGGAATCTGCGTTTGAGTTGGTTGATCTCAATGGGGGCAAGCGTCCGCCTGAATCTGAAGACCATTTGCCGATTTACAATCCGTTGAATCGCGGCGTTCAGCGAGCCGTTCGTAGAATCGTGCGCGAGCTGGCTGAGCGCTACCAAGGCTTTGAGTCGTTTGAGGGAGTCGCGATTCTGTGTCGTCCAGACACTTATACGCTGTTGCCTGGTCGGCAATGGGGCTACGACGCTGCGACGCTGCAGCAGTTCGTGCAGCTTCAGTCTGATTTGGATTCGTTGCCACAGCCATGGACGGAGGCGCAGCAGGTTTTGCTTGGTTCCCATCGAGAGCAATGGGTTCAATGGCGGGCGGAGCAGATGTCTCGTTGGTATCGCGATTTGGCCAGTCAAGTCAGTCAGGCACGGCCTGGCGGCAAGTTATATCTTGCGCCAGTGGATCTCTATCGTAACGAAGAGATGGCCTCGGTGCTCAGTCCGAGTCTCCACTCATCGCCCGATTTCGGCCAAATCATGATGCACATGGGATTCGATTCAGGCTTGCTGCAGGCTCAGGATTCGTCTGATTCGGAAGCGACGTCGGTGGTGCTGTTGCAACCGCATCGGATTGCCCCGGACGAATCGTTGGCTTTGCAACGGGTAGATTTGGCGATCGAAAACTCACTCCAGGCGCAAGAATTTTTTGCGAACGTCGGTTACGCCGGAGATTTGTATACGCATCGGATGGCGTGGGCGCATTTCAAGCAGCTGGAAGATCAGAGTCCATTTGGGGCACAGGCCACGGCGCTGATGCGGTTACAGACAATGTCACCGGCTGACTCGTTTAATCGCAAGCGGTTCGTGGAAAGCATTAAAAATCGAGACGCCCGGCTGTTGGTTGATGGAGGATTGACGCTTGCGACTGGTCAAGTGGGTTCGCTGCAAGACATGTTGGATGTCTATCGGCAACTGCCAGATCTGGCGTTTGAAGACGTTGCGTCGGCCAGTCAATCGGATTCGCGGTTTCGGCCTGTTGTCGTTCGGCAGCTCAATCATGAGGGGCAGAGCTATTTTTACGCCGCCAACGCTTCGCCATGGCCAATCAACGTGAGAGTCAAGCTGGCCGTTGGCTCTGCGCCGCCGACCTTGACGCCGCTTTCCCGAGATATATTTGTGTTGGGAAAGTCAGAGTCGGGCAGTAGGCCGGAACAAACGCAATACGTCGCCGCCGTCGAAATTCCGGCGTATGGGTTAGTGGGTGCAAAGATGCTGGGTCAGGATCGAGTCGCCGAATTCGAGTTTGAATTGCCAACCGGTTCGGATCGAGATTTGCGGAGGCACGTGTTTGCCTTGCAAGCGAAATTAACTCAATCGAGTAATCCCGCCCCGTTGAGCGTCATTGAGAATCCGGATTTTGAATTCAATGGCCAGCCGACACTTGGCGGATGGGACACGGGCCAGCAGTCGAGTGGGGAAATTCGCTTGGGCGTGGAGTCTGAGTCTGGCCAGTCACCGGCGGTGGGTGGGGCCTCGGACGATTCGCAGGGGCAACGACCTCAACAGGCGTCGCTGGTGATGACGAATACGACCGGCGGACCCGTCTGGGTCAGAAGCAACTTTTTCGAGTCGACAGAGACCGGGCGGCTTTCGATTTCCGTCTGGCTTAAAACAGATGATCTCACCGTTCAGCCGCCGCTTCGACTTGCCTTGGAGGGCCAATCGCGTGGCGTGAGCTACTATCGATTTGGTTCTGTGGGAAGTCTTTCGCCGGACCTCAAAGCGAATCAGATTGGATCGAATTGGAAACGATTTGCCGTTCATTTTGATGACTTGCCGGTTGAGGGGCTGGGCAATGTGCGAATTGGTTTCGATCTCATGGGGCCTGGCCAAGTTGCGATCGACAACGTGCAGGTATTTGATCGTTGGTTCGACGGCAACGACATCAAAGCCATGACGCAGCTGTTAGCGAGTACTGGGCCGTTGTTGTCGAACCCGGAGACGCACGATAGTTGCCGGCGTTTGTTGGAGGGTTATTGGCCAAGTTTTCTTGATCAATTTGTGGGGAATGGCAGGTCTGGCGAATCCGGTCAGTCCCAGGACGGTGATTCGAACGATGTTTCGGGGCTCGAACAAGGCGTTTCCTTGCCCCGCGATTCGAGCGATCGGGCGGCGGGTGGCGACCGGGCTGATGTCAACCAAGCAGAAGGCAGTCAGGCGGAGAGCGACGAACCTCGAGAATCGATTCGTGAGGCTGACCGGAAGGTTCCCATGTTTCGCCGGTTTCGGGGCCTTGTTCCTCAGCGTAAATCACCGAGCCGATCGTAGCAGGCGTGTTGGTTTTCGTGGCCGTAGAATTCGGGCGTTTTGCGATGCCCGACCACCAGAGTTGCCAAAAGTCTTGACGACTGTCGCTACCAGATGGGGCGCGAATGCGTGCGTTACGGCGCTTATGCGTTACGGCGCTTATGCGTTACGGCGCTTATGCGTTACGGCGCTTATGCGTTACGGCTTGCTGAGGTTATTGGAAGGCCCTATTCAATGGGGCGATTCGTGGCATTTAGTTGCGTTTGGGTTGCCATGGCTGCACTAGCCATGGTTGGCCATGACCTGGTCGAGGCGGCTTTCCAGCTCAAGTTGTCCAGTGATGAATTCGATATCGATCAACACGGCAAACACTGGCAGTCCGCCGATTTGATTGACCCCAAGTTTCACAAGGTCTTTGTGCGTGCAGAGAATTGTTTGAGCTCCGCTGTCGTTCGCCAGGCGTCCGATTTGGGTCAAGTCGTCTCGCGTGTAGGTGTGGTGGTCTTTGAAATAGGATTTGTCAACGACCGTGGTTCCCAGTGATTCTACCGTCCGCTGGAACGACTCGGGATTACCGACTCCACAAAACACGAAAACGGATTGACGTTTGACTGAGGCAGCGGGTTGGCTTGAGCCATCGGATTGCCACAAGCAGGAGACGACCGTTTGCGTCGCTGCGCCGATTGATTTTCCGGAGTGTTGTTGAATTTTTAAGGCGATGCGTTCTTGTTCGGCATCGGAGATCAAGTTGGCACGAGTCAGGATGATTAGATCCGCACGTTTGAGACTAGAGATCGGCTCGCGCAAGAGTCCTCGGGGCAGCAATCGGTCAAATCCAAACGGTGCGGTCGCGTCAATCAAGACCAGATTTAAGTCACGGTGAATGGCTTGGTGTTGGAATGCATCGTCGAGCACGATGACTTGGGATTCAAGTTCTTCTACGGCGATTTGCGCCATTCGGTATCGATTGGGATCTTGAAGATGTGGGACGTCGGGGAGCCGGTGTTCCAATTCCATGGCTTCGTCGTTGCGGCCGGATTTTGTCGAATTATTTTCGGCTCCGTAGCCACGACTAATGAGTACGACGCGGAGTTGATGCTGCCGCAAGTGATTGGCGATCCAAATCACTAGCGGAGTTTTTCCGGTCCCCCCCGTCGTCAAATTTCCAACAGAAATCACGGGGATTTCGGCTTGTTTGACAATCGTCTCGTCGTGTTGCTGGATCGCTCGTCGGTATTTTCGGTTGCGAAAAAAAATCGCCAATCGATAGACGGGAGTCAGACAACCTAGTCCCAGTCGAATCATCGCAGGTGCGAGTCCGGTACGTTTTCCACTGATGATTTCAAGAAGTTGGGTCCGGCTGTACATGCCCCAAGTATCACCTAAACTTGGATCCTTGAATACGACCTTCGTGCGAACCACGAGCTTGGCCAAAGTAACTAGGAATCAGATATGGACCCTTCGTCGAGTGAAGAATCGAGTGACTCAACGGCGGAATCGCTAGGAGAACCGCGGACGTGGGGCCCGCTGACTCAGTTCCAGCGTCGTGTTGCTGGCGTGTTGGTCGAAAAATCAAAAACGACGCCGGATATATATCCAATGACGTTGAACGGGCTTAAAACGGGCTCGAACCAAAAAAGCAATCGGAGCCCGCAGCTTGACCTTCGCGAGGATCAAGTCGAGGAGGCGCTGTACGAGCTTCGAGAAATGGGGGCGGTGATTGAGGTCTATTCCGGTGGGCGCGTCCCAAAATTCAAACATCAATTATACGACTGGCTCAATGTTAGCCAGGTTGAGCTGGCGGTGATGACTGAGCTGTTGTTAAGGGGGGAGCAAACACTTGGTGATTTGCGTGGTCGGGCAGCGCGGATGGATAAAATCGCGGGCGTCGCGGAACTCAAGCCGATCGTGGTCAGCTTGATTGAAAAAGGATTGATCGTGGAACTGACGGCCCCTGGGAGAGGGCAAGTCGTGACGCACGGTCTTTATTTGCCCGCAGAGCTGACTCGGCTGAAGGCTCAGTTTGGCGGCTATGTGTCTTCCGGTGTCCCTCGTCGAGCGGATTCGTTCGAGCCGGCCAATCGCGAGCAGACGGCAGACAATCGCCCGGAACTCGAGTCGTTGCGAACGGAGCTTGCTGAGCTGAAGGAGGCTGTGGCTGAAATGAAGCGTGAGTTGGATGAGATTCGCGAGCTGCTCAAGTAGCTAACTGTCGGGTGGCGCGTGTTAGAATCGACAACGGTCAAAACTCTGAAAATAGCGACCACAATTGCCGCGTCACAACAACGTTGTTGTGCGAGCAGCGCACCACTAAATTGCTAAATCGGATTTTTGATAGGCGCATTAGGCATGTCCATTTTACGCTTGTCAGTCAGGGGTTGGGCCTTTTGGAGAGGCTGAAGCGGACGAGGCAACGGCTCTTTTGGGGATGTCTGCTTGTCAGGCTAGTAGTTTTGTCCACTTGCTGGGCCCGACAAAGTTTGACAAAAACGCTGGCTGGACTGGACTTTTAGTCGATATCGCTTGTACAATAGGCGAAACTTTTTTCACACTTTTGAATGGGATTTATGGCTAAAGAAGAAGCTTTTGAGGTTGATGGCACTGTTACACAGGCGCTTGCGAACACGCGATTCCGAGTTGAATTGGAAACCGGCGATGAGGTATTGGCACATGTGGCAGGGCGAATGCGCAAGCACTTCATCCGTATTGTTCCGGGCGACAAAGTCCGAGTCGAACTTTCACCTTACGATCTGACCAAGGGTCGCATCGTCTATAGAGAACGTTAATGCCGCATTTGGCTGATTGATTCCGCCAAGCCATTGAGCAAAATGGCTTGAGCCAATCAGGTTAGGGTTAAATAGCGAGGCTCGTTCTCAAGAGTCCAATGGGGTTCCGTACTAGGAATCCAATTGCTTTGGATTCTCATTTCCACGTGTTGCCGATTGGCGTACCGATCACGGACTGCTGCGCTGGTGGGACCCGTGGGTTTTGATCAAATGAGCCGTTTGGGTGGTGATAGAATCATCCAGATGAGGCTTTTGATGTTGGGTGAGCATCCAATCGCGCCGAGTCATTGATTTTTCAATGGTTTGTCGGCAGGCGATTGAATCCTGTGTGTTGTTTGGGGGTTCTGCTCGGCATCCACCAACTACCCACTGGGTGTTGAGGCGACGGCCACTGCTAAGCGGCTGTTCGATATCGCTTCGATTCCCATTTTTCACAAGATTTCCATGCCGTGAGCAGGAACTTCCTAAAACTTGCGACCGGTTTAACGAGTATCATCCCCAGTAGGCGGAGGATTTGTGGATGGACGTCGTTGGTTGGGCTAACGAATCAGGCCAACCGAGGCTTTGAAGACGCGAGATTTTTAAAACAGTCGCATTCTTCGAAGAAACCGACATTGCATCTTAAACCCGATCCTAGACAATCTACCGACCCACGATTCCAATATTTGGTCGTTGCACTGTAAGTGCTGCCCTGCTTGGAATTTCAGGCTTAAACAGTTATTCCGTCGTACACCCATTCCAGTTTTCCCATTCCAGTTTTGGAGACCAAAGTGAAGTCCTTTTGTAAATCATTATTCATGGGGCTGATACTCAGCGTCATGACCCTCCTGCCTGTTGGTCAGGCATTTTGCCAGAGTGCACCCAAGCCAGCCGTTGTCGTCTCGATCGCGAATTTGAGTGAGCAGCTCGACGACGTCGAGTATCTGCTAGCGCAATCTGGGTTTGGTAACATGAAATTCATGGTCAAGACCATGATCAAAGGCTACACCAAGGGCCTTGATACCAGCAAAGACGCGGGTGTGATGCTTTATTTCAACGAGGGCTCAGAAGTTCCTGACTTCTTGGGTTTCGTTCCTGTCAAAGACATCGATGACATGCTCGACATTATCAGCGGGATGGCTGAAGTCGAAGAATCTGGCGACGACATCAAGATCATTGCCGACAATGGCGAAGAGTTCACTGTTCGTGAAAAGGATGGTTATGCATTCTTCTCGAACAAAGCTGAGATGTTTGATTCGATGCCTGGTAGTCCCCAGGAAATGGTCGGCGAGCTTGCTACGAATTACAATCTAGCGGCCCGGATCTTTGGTCAGCGAATTCCTCAAGCCATGCGGGATCAGCTGCTGGATGTCATTCAGAACGCTGGCGAACAAACGCTGGACACGCTCGGCGACGATGATATTCAAGCCGAGTTGCAGCGCAAGAATCTTGCAATGCAACTCAAGCAGATGAAAATGGTTTTGAATGAAGTGGACAGCTTCACGGTCGGCATGCAAGCCGACAAGGAATCCAAGAAGCTTTCGATGGATTTCGAATTCAAAGGCCTGCCTAACTC
>JBLINZ010000090.1:0-16791 GCA_047639375.1 Mariniblastus sp.
GTTCCAACGGCGTCTTGTTTGCGTTGACGGCCCCCACGGGCGGATTGATCTCCGGTAAGTCCGCGGTCATTCAATTGGATGGCTGGACTTACGAAGACATGTCGATCAAAGCGGAAGCGGCGATGCACGTGAATTGGCCGTCGCAGTACATTTCACCGCGAAGACGCTCGCGGATGACCAAGGATGAGATCGAAAAGGCGGAAAAGCAACAACAGGAGAACCTTCGCAATATTCGAGACCTGGTGGCTCAAGCCCGTTTGTATAACGAAGCCAAAGGTTCGGATGACGTGCGGCAAAAATACGATGCGAGATTGGAAGCGATGATCGATGTGGTCGAGGGGAATCTACCGATGATGATTCGGGCTAACCGAGCTGCAGACATTCAATCGGCGGTCGCGTTTGCCGACGAACAGACAATTAAGATTATTATTTTGGGTGGATACGATGCTGAAGAATGTGCCGAACTGCTTAAACAACACAACGTGCCCGTGATTATTTCAGCCGTTTATCGTTCCCCGCAACGTCGTGATGATGGTTACGACAAATCGTATACCTTGCCGGCTCGATTGAAAAAAGCTGGCGTCAGGTTTTGTATCTCAGGTACTGATCGAAGTGAAACTTGGAACGCCCGGACGCTGCCTTACCATGCCGGAACCGCGGTTGGATTTGGGTTGACGGAGGAAGATGCGATCAAATCGATTACACTGTATCCTGCCCAAATCCTTGGCGTTGATGACAAAATCGGATCCTTAGAGGTCGGTAAGCATGCGTCAATGATCGTTACCGATGGGAGTCCGTTGGAAACGACCACACAAGTCGAGATGGCTTTTCTGGCCGGGCGAAAAGTCGATCTTTCTAATCGCCAAAAAAGACTTTACAAAAAATATGACCAGCGTCAGCAACAATTGAAGTCGGCCGGCGAATAGTGATTCTTTGGAATCAAGCGAATAGTGGTTGTTCTGCTATTGGATTCCACCTGAACGGGTTGTGAATCGATTCCGCCCAAAGCGGCCCGTTGACGAACCTAGTTTGATGGATCAATCTAAATCTTATGTCGATCGAATTCACTTGTCCTCATTGCAATAGCCTTCTCCGCGTCGAAGACGCCAACGCAGGGAAACGTGCGCGGTGTCCGAATTGCAGCGTGATCAATCGGATTCCTGGAGAACGCGTCGACACGACGCCAGTCCCGCCCGTGTCCCAACAGTTTTTTATTGATTCGGTTGCGGGGCAAACTTATGGCCCCGTGACGCAGCAGGAATTGGATCAATGGGTTGAGGAAGGGCGAGTCTCAGCTGACTGCTTGATCCGAGCCACCGGCCAACGCGATGGTCGCTCGGCCGCGAGTTATTTTCCTCAACTGGGAGAAGAATCGCCGGTCTCAAGCTATCCTGCCCAAGACTTTTCTGGCGAGTCTCAGCCGGCGAATTCCGGAACTGATCCATTGAGAGCGTCTGTTGGCGAAGAGACCACCGATTTTCAGTTTCCAACCGCTGAGAAAAAAAAGCCAGTTTCTCGGGCAAACGACAATCCTTATTCGGCTTCTTATGTGGCTTCTTCTTCGGATTCAGGCTTAGCCCCTGAATTGGAGCGGATTGGGGTGCGGCCCGTCGAAGCTGATTTAGGCGAGGTGTTTAGTCAGTCGTATGCGACCTTTTCCCAGCACCTGCCATTGTTGGCGGGCGTGGGTGCCGTTTGTGGAATCCTGCAGTTCACTATCCAGTTTGTTACGGAAATGACAACTAAGGCCAGTGGAGTAGGGATATTCCTGGGGCTAGTGACACTTATCGTGCTCAATTTAATCCAGGCTTATTTGGTGATTGGTCAAACTCGCGTTAGCCTGAGTCTGATTCGTGGCGAACCTGCTGAGTTCTCAGACTTGTTTAACGGTGGCGACAAGTTTTTGCCAATCGTGGGTTATACGCTTCTGATTGCGATTCCCTTGCTGTTTGGGTTTCTGCTGCTGATCATTCCTGGCATCTTATTGTGCCTTTATTTTTGGTCGAGCTACAGCTTGATTGTCGACAATAAAACCAGCGTCATGGACAGTTTCGGAATCGCGGGGAAAATCGGCGAACGCAATTTATTGAATTCCTTTGTGATTGGTGCCGCCGGGATAGGGATCTTGATTCTCGGTGGACTGCTCTGCTTTGTCGGGCTGTTTTTTGCTTCCGGATTTGTGTCTGTGCTCTACGCCACGGCGTATCTTATAATGTCGGGGCAGATCCCGAGATTGAAGCGTTGAGTTTCAACATGCCTTTGGAAGCCGAGGAAATCTTGACGACTCCGAGAATCCAAGCCGTGGCATTTGACATGGATGGCTTGATGTTCAATACCGAAGACCTGTACGACCAAGTTGGTCAGGTTCTGTTGGAGCGACGCGGTCAAGAATTCACGCTTGATCTGAAGCTCGAAATGATGGGTTTGCCAGGTCGGGTCGCGTTTGAAATCATGCGAAAGCGATGCCAATTATCAGAGTCGGTTGAGCAACTTCAAGCCGAGACCAATGAGATTTTCCACGGCATTTTGCCCGCCGAGATCGCCACCATGCCTGGGCTAGAGACGTTGCTGGGAGTGATTGAAGGTTTGAACTTGCCCAAGGCCGTGGCGACTAGTAGTCATCGAAAATTTGCAACCGAGGCGCTTGGGTATTTTGAGCTTGAGCCTCGTTTCGAATTCGTTTTGACTTCGGAAGACGTGACACAAGGAAAGCCTCATCCCGAGATTTATTTGACCGCTGCGGCGAGGCTTGGCGTCGAGCCTCAGAACCTGCTCGTGCTCGAGGATAGTCATACGGGCAGCACGGCGGCGTCTGCCGCGGGGGCATTTACGATCGCGGTTCCCACGTCCCATAGTTTGGCGTTGGATTTTAGCCATGTTGATCGGGTGGCAAGTCGACTGGATGATCCGTTGGTGTTGGAGTTGTTCGGGTGAGCGAGTTTATCTGGCTCTCGCGGGAAACCCTCCCCATCCGTTATCGCATTCGACCCTCCCGTAACGTCATCCTTGCTGTTGTTATTTCCTCATGAAATGGTGACCCTGGCGCGTCGGGGCGCCGACAATTTCCTTCAAACCAATTCAATCGCTCAAAATCCAACGTCATCCGAGTGGAATCTGGCCACGGGGACTTTGGGGACTGGAAAATGTTGGGTTTTTAAGGTTTGATAGATGCTTGATTTAAACCTTTGAGCGAAAGAGAAAAATGGACGCACCGATTGCGATTGTGATGGCAGCTGGCAAGGGCACCCGGATGAAGTCCGAGCTTCCCAAGGTACTTTGTCAGGCCAACGGCCGCTCCTTGGTCAGTTACGTGCTTGATTCGCTCAAAACTGCCGGTGTTGCCGGAATGGTAGTCGTTGTGGGCTACAAATCTGAATTGGTCGAAGCTGAATTGGCTGGCGACTCGACGATCAAGTTCGCTTACCAAACCGAGCAGCTGGGCACGGGACACGCCGTGATGATGTGTCGAGAGCAGTTGGCCAAGCATGATGGACCGGTCGTCGTGGTTGCCGGCGACTCGCCGATGATGCAGGCTTCTTCGATCAAGGCGTTGCTGGATGACTTTCAGGCGACGAATCCCGCCTGTATTTTGGGTACGTTAAACCATCAGGATCCAACGGGGCTAGGTCGAATTGTTCGCGATGCTGATGGCCATTTTGTGGGGATCGTCGAACACAAAGACGCCACCGACGAGCAATTGGCGATCGTCGAAGTCAACATGAGCACCTACGTCTTTGATTGCCAAAAAATGTTGGCGGCCTTGGACGATTTGACGGATGACAACAAGCAAAAAGAGTATTACATTACTGACCTTCCCAAAATACTATTGGGGAAAAACGAAGACGTCCGAGCGTTGCCTGTTTTGCAGCCGATCGAAGCGTTAAGCGTCAACACGGTCGAGCATTTAGCTGACGTTGAAAAAGCGATGCAGGAGATGTCTTGAGTGCAGTACTTTTGGTGTTCCGTTGCTTGATGCGGTAGATGCGTTTTTAATCGACTAATATCCCTCGATCCAATTAAACGACTCACATAAAGTCAACCATGCGCGAACTCAAACTCTTCAGCGGCCGGGCCAATCCGGAGCTTGCCCAAAAAATCGCCAGCGAACTTCGCCTCGAGCTTGGAAAAGTCAAGTTTTCGACGTTTCCGGATGGCGAATTTCATTGCAAAATCGAAGACGTTCGCGGACGCGACGTGTTCTTGGTTCAGCCGACTTGCCCGCCAGTTAACGATACATTGATGGAATTGTTGATCTTGATCGATACTTGCCTGAGGGCGAGTGCCGACCGGATCACTGCGGTAATTCCTTATTATGGCTACGCCAGGCAAGATCGAAAAGATGAGGGGCGTGTCCCGATCACGGCTAAGTTGGTCGCTAACATGTTGACCCGAGCGGGTGCCGATCGCGTTTTGACCATGGATCTGCACGCGGCTCAGATTCAGGGGTTTTTTGATGTCCCAGTGGATCACATGTATGCGGCTAAAGTCCTCAATGATCATTTTTTGTCGATGAACATTCCCGAGGACCAGCTGGTGATTGTGAGCCCGGACGAAGGCAGCATCAAACGCTCGGTCGGCCATGCCCAGCGACTGGGCGGCGAGATTGCAATCATTGATAAACGGCGGCATTCTTCCGACCACGTCTCGCAAGAGAACATTATCGGTGGCTCACTGGATGGCAAGATTGCGTTGATGTTTGACGATATGATCAGTACGGCGGGCTCGATTTGCGGGGCGGCTGAGTTGGTTAAATCCAAGGGAGCTCGGGAAATCCATGTGGCAGCTTCGCACGGGATTTTTGCAGGACCGGCGATCGAGCGTCTCAAGAAGGCTCCGATCGATAGCATCGTGTTTACTGATAGTATTCCGATGTCGCCGGAGAAAATGTTGCCAAACATGAAAATTCTCAGCGTCGCACCGATCATGGCCGAAGCGATCAGGCGGATCAATCAGCACAAATCGATCAGCGCGATCTTCGGAAATAACGATGACGAAACTGTCTTGGGCTAAGATTCCTGCCTGTCTTGCTTCCTGCCAGTTTTTTCCCCAGCAAAACGAGTTTGGGCACGTTGCTTGAGGGGGCGGGGCATATTAATTTCGTGGGCCAATTTCGCTGATGGTAGGGCACCGGGCGATTCGGACGGGCCCTGCCGCTTACGCGACACGGCTCCCGAAGTCAGTTAGCTCATTTGCCGGCCAATGCAGTAAGCCAATCCCATTTTATCCCAGCGATTGGGCTTATTTTTCCGAGTCTCTCACTGGCGCGTCTCGTCGGAAAACTGCCACGACATCCTCGGCGGGCACGACGAACAGTTGGTTATCTGATTCAAAATCGACAGGAATCGCGTTTCCAGGGTGGAACAAGACCTTGTCGTACTGCTTGAGGGGGAGGTCTTCGTCATGCTCGATGGCGGCGGAAATGGTCACGATTCGGCCGGTAATGGTGGGGATTTCAGCCGAATCTGGGAGCGCAATCCCGCCTTTGGTCTGCTTTTTGGGCTCGTCTTTGCGAACGAGGACCCTCAGGCCAATCGGCTCAACGTATTCAAATTTCTGGGCTCGAGCTTGTTTTTTGCTGGGCTCTTTTGCCATCCCGGTAATTCCTTGTGTTTCGCTGTGTTTTTCACAGCGGTCTCGCTGCGAACTAAGTCCGCCTATTATTGCTGTTTTCGACCAAAGGTCGAGGCATAATCAATCGTCAGTGAATCGAAACTCAGTTAATTTGAATCCGCCGGCGGTTTAAGTTGCTTTTTGCGAAAGAACCAGTCGAAAAAGGTAACAAACGGTCGATGCGACTTAATTGGTGACCGCCGTCCCGACTCCCAGGCACTGAAATTCGGGTTTGGTGTAGGCGGGAATCAAGCCATTTGGAATCCATTCGTTTCAACCCATAAAAAGCCTGCCAAAAAAGGAACTTGGGCTTGTAAGCGTGTCGGATTCTGCCAAAATGCTGAGCTTCAAGACACGAAAAATATGACGACGATTTTGCGCCGTCACCTTAGGCTGGGTTCCAACGGATTGCAGCCCGAGACCGATCCCTAAAAATAGCGGATGAATCGGTCACCCCATTAGCACTGAATACAAATTTGCATGACAGGTTACTAAAGTGGCAGACACACTTAACGTAGAGAAACGAGAACAGACTGGTTCCCTCCGGATGAAGCGGATGCGTCAGTCTGGCAAGATTCCAGCAGTCCTTTACGGACACGGCGAAGGAACTGAGATGCTTTCCGTTCTTGAAAAAGAACTTAGCAAAGCCGTCAACAATGGTAGCTACATTGTTGAGCTCAAGGGAGCTGCCAATGAAGGTGCGTTGATTAAGTCTCTTCAGTGGGATGCGTTTGGGATCCACGTGCTTCACGTTGACCTGACTCGCGTTAATCCTAACGAAGCGGTTGAAGTCACGTTGACCATCGAGTTGAAGGGCGATGCCGCTGGAACTCACCATGGTGGAATCGTTAACTTCCACCAGCACGAGCTTTCGATTTCTTGCCCTGCCAACGCAATCCCAGAGAAACTCGAACTCAAGATCTCGGATCTTGATGTAGGTCAATCGCTTTCGGCGTCGGATGTTCCGCTTCCCGCAGGCGCCACGCTTGCAGAGGCCGGCACCACGCCGATTGTGTCATGTGCCTTGCCTGCTGATGAGGAAGATGACGTAGAAACTGAGCCGGATGTGCCAGTCAAAGGCGATGACACTTAAGTTCGGAATTGATGATGAAACTTGTCGTTGGCTTGGGGAATCCTGGTCAAAAGTACAGTGGAACCCGGCATAATGCGGGTTTCGAAGTATTGGCATATTTGGCGCGCCGCTACGATATTGGGCGTCCCAAAGCTAAATTCAATGCCGAAGTTGCTGAAACGATTATTAAAAACCAGAAAACGATTTTGCTTAGCCCGTTGACGTTCATGAACCTCAGTGGTCAGAGCGTGAGGGCGGCGGTCGATTTCTACAAGTTGCCGGTAGCTGATATACTAGTTATTTGTGACGACATGAATTTGGATGTTGCGAGGCTTAGATTTAAGCCAAGCGGATCCGCTGGCGGTCAAAACGGCTTGAAGGATATTATCCAAAAACTGGGTACCCAGGATTTTGGAAGGCTTCGAGTCGGAGTTGGTCGTCCGCCTCCCAATTGGGATGCCGCAGATTTTGTGCTTGGTAAATTCTCTAATGAGGATCAGGCCGAGATGGAAGTTGGAATCGCGAAAGCGGCCGACGCGGTTGAAACTTGGGTGGAACTGGGGATTCAAGCGGCAATGAATCAGTTCAACGCCGGGCCGATGAAGCCAGTAAAGCAGAAACAAAAACAAAGCGATTTGAAAAAATCGGAAGCGAAGCTCACTGGTGAGCCGCCGACGAACAAGACAAATTGAATTAGAATAGCCGAGAGAAGCAGCCGAGGATGATGGTTGTTTTTTCGACCTGACAGATCATTAACGAGACAAATAAGGAAACTCGAACGTGGCAGAGAACGTTTACGAATGCATGTTCATCTTTAACGCCAACGCGTACGCCCGTAACCCGGCAGGCGCGTCCAATTCAGTTGATGAGTTGGTAAGTTCTAGCGGTGGAGAGATGCTTGCTAGTCGACTTTGGAATGAGCAAAAGCTTGCCTACCCAATCAAAGGGCACCGAAAAGGTGCTTATTGGTTGGCGTACTTCCGAATTGAAAGCAGCAAGATGGCCAAATTCAACCGGGCTTGCCAGTTGAATGACACCATTCTTCGTCACTTGGCAATCAAACTGGATCCTCGCTTGGTCGAGCCAATGGTTGCTGTGGCGACAGGTGTCGCGCCAGCGGCGGCTGCCGAGGAAACCAAGGCAGAAGCTCCGGCGGCGCCTGCCGCAGCCGTTGCTGCTGAGTAATTTGGCTCGGGTTTGCTGGTTTGTTGCGTTCGAAAATTTTGATCAGGTTTCGATCAGGTTTTGACCAGATGAGTCAAAGCCTAATCGAATAATAGAGAACCATTTTTGATTTGCGGATTCAAAGGATTGGACAGCCGCCGAAATCACCTAACGTTGACATTGTCGATCGAACGTTGTCAACAAAACGTTGTGTAGATTTTTGGAGAAAACCATGGCCAGTTACAATCGCGTCGTTCTTGTGGGCAATCTGACTCGTGACGTAGAATTACGTTATACGCCGTCGGGGACTGCCGTCACCGACATTGCATTGGCCGTGAATGAGCGAATCAAAAGAAACGACCAATGGGTCGATGAAGTACATTTTTTTGACATTACGCTTTGGGGGCGTACCGCGGAAGTCGCTGGGGAATACCTTTCCAAAGGTTCTTCCGTGTTGATTGAGGGTCGTTTGAAATTGGATCGTTGGGAACAAGACGGTCAAAAGCGAAGCAAGATCAAGATTGTCGGCGAAAAGATGCAGATGCTAAGTGGTAAGGGGACAGGAGGAGGAGGAGGAGGAGGAGGAGCACCGCATCAGTCTGCTCCGCACACCAACTCGCAACCCGTTCAAACGGCACCTGCTCAATCGGCACCAGTTCAGTCGGCTCCACCAGAAGATGAAGTCCCGTTTTAATACATACAATCTACCAGAATCAATTATCGTAATTTGACGTGAGCCGTTGACTCGCCAAGAGCTTTAAACGGATTTGAAACAAGTTAACGACAACGAAAAAGAGAGTTTTCGATGCCTGCTAAAATGAAGAAACAGAAACGCAACAAGTCACAGCTCACTCGATTGCCTCGCGGTGAAAACGGTGGAATTGAATTGCTGTTGATCCAGTCCGTCGACCACCTGGGAAAACAGGGAGAAGTCGTCGAAGTCAAAGCAGGTTTTGCCAACAACTATTTGTTGCCACAGGGTTTGGCAACCGTCGCCAGTGATCACCACAAGCGAATGGTTGACAAGCACAAAGCCAGACTTCAAGAGATTGAGCAGACTCGGCTCAAGGATCTCAAGGATCTTGGCAAGCACATTGCGAAGCAAAGTATTACGATCGAAGCCAACGCCAACGAAGAAGGTCACTTGTACGGAAGTGTCGGTGCTGCTGAAATCGTGGATGCTCTTAAGCAAAACGATATCGCTTTGACTGCCGATCAGATCCGCTTGGAAGGTGTCCTCAAGGAACTTGGACTGTACACCGTCAAAGTCCATCTTCACCAGGAAATCGAGACAGAACTCAAAGTCTGGGTCGTTCCAACCGTCGATCTCGACGTCACGTAGAAATTTGGTTGGCAACTGAGGTTGTCAACAGTTTTTCCGAACTCAAAAAATGGGCTTGGTTGATCATCGTATCAACCAAGTCCTTTTTTTTCGGGCGAAATACATCTCAATAAATTCGAACGGGAACGGTTGCCAGCCCCTTGGCCGCCCGTAAGATTAGACTGATTCAACGGACGGGCAAGGAACGACGGAATGAGCGAGAACTTTGAATACAAGCAAAATAAGAATCGTCGTAAGTTCGTCAAGAAGGACAAGCCAGCCGCGGATCCGCTCAGCCGCCAGCCGCCGTTCAATCTAGAAGCTGAGATTGGCGTGTTGGGCAGCATCATGCTGATGCCCGACACTTGCGACGAGATCGTGAATATTGTCCGTTCGGTCGATTTCTATGATGAAGCGCATCAGACGCTTTATAAAAACATCATGGACATGCACGGCAGCGGGATGAAGATTGACCCGTTGCTATTGCGGGAACGTTTGATTGCCAACGGCGAGTTTGAGTTGGTCGGTGGTGCCGCCAGGATCGCTGAGATCGTGACCGCGGTCACGCATCCCGCCCATGTCACGTACTACGCGAATATTGTGCGGGCCAAAGCCACGTCGCGGCAGTTGATCACGACCTGTTCCGAGTTGCTCAACGAAGCGTATCTTCCCGAGGGCGATCCGGATTCGCTGCTGAACGACGCTGAGCAAAAGGTGTTCTCAATTCGTGAAAGTCGGCAGTCGAATAATCTGGCTCCGATTGACGAGATTCTCGGCGATGCGATGGACCGGTTGGACGCACGTGTCCGGGGTGAAGCTCAGGAGGGGACGGTTGAGACTGGGTTCACCGACCTCGACAAAATGACCGGTGGGTTGCATGGCTCTGAGCTCGTGATTTTGGCGGCTCGACCAAGTATGGGAAAGACGGCGTTTGCGATGAACATCGTGGAAAACGTTGTGATGAAATCGCGTAAGCCGGCGCTATTTGTAAGTTTGGAAATGGCTTCGATCGAATTGATCGAACGGATGCTCTGCTCGGTCGCCAAGGTAAATGGACACCGGCTTCGAAATGGCTCGTTGGCTACCGAGGATCGGAAACGGCTGGTCAAGGTCGCCGGCGAACTGGCGTCCGTTCCGCTTTTTGTCGATGACTCGCCGACGCGCAACGTGTCTGAGATCGCAGGTGCGGCTCGTCGAATCAAACGCAAGGAAGGCCATTTAGGGCTGATTGTGATCGATTATCTTCAGCTCATTCAGCCGGATATGGCGACTGATCCTCGACAGGAGCAGGTCTCCAAAATGGCTCGCCGTCTCAAGGGGCTTGCTCGTGAACTCAAGACTCCGATTTTGTGTTTGTCGCAGTTGAATCGACAAGCCGAAGATTCGCGTGACCATCGGCCGAAGCTGAGTCACCTTCGAGAATCGGGTGCGATTGAGCAGGACGCGGACGTCGTGATGTTTGTGCATCGCGAAAGTTATTTTCAGAAGGGGCAGCCGGAAGAGGAAGTCAATCAGCACGAGGCGTTGATAATTATCGAAAAGCAGCGAAACGGCCCGACCGGCGACGTGGAGTTGCATTGGGAGCGTGATTTCACCCGGTTCTCTGATCGAGCCCCCGAACGCTACAGCGAATTTGACGACTTTCCATCCTAGGACAGGCTGTTGCCCACGCTGCCCGTCTTGAACGCCATGACGTTCGAGTGTGATGGCTAGATCATGGGACGCGTCGTTGGGGGAAAGTAATGCCCCCCAACAAAAGTGCCCAATCGACCGTTTAGTTCCACGGCTCGGGCGATTGCTGTGGCGTCCGGTTTTTTTCGTAGCGACCGTCGTCAAGACTTTCGGAATTTCAAGCGGCCGAGGCTCTTGACGAGTTTCGCAAGTGGTCTCGAGGAACTTGGATTAACTCTTGCGTCGCCGTCGACCAGCCAATCCTGTCGCGATTAAGCCGAGGATAGCGAGGCTTGAAGGTTCAGGCACGGCTGCGGTTGCGACGTTCCAGGCAAAACCGAAATCGGTTGCTGAGTCACCGCTGACTCGAAACGTATAGTCGCCCGCGGCGAGACCTTGCATGTAGATATGCTCGTTGTTGTAATCGGTGCCGTCGCTGGAGTCGAGCAAGTTGCCCATGAATGAACCTGAAGAGTCAAACAGGTGTAGGTTGAGGTCGGCAAGATTCCTTGAGGCCGTGAAAAAACCGGTGTTGTTGATGTCTGTAATTTCCATGTTCCAGCTGAGCACGGCAGAAACATCTGCTTGCAGGCCCGCTCCAATCGAAAAATCATAAAACAGGTCGTCGGATCCGTTGAAGTCGTCATAGTCCCAGCCTTGCAAGCCGACGTCGGAAGCCGGGTCAGTCGTGGATCCAGCGAACTCTCCACCTTCGAAAATGTGGTAGCTATTGAGGATGTTCAACTCGCCAAAGCCGAACACTTCATCCATGGGGCGAGCCGCGGTGCGGTCCCAGCTAGCGAACTCATCTTTGGTGGCTCCTGCGAATAGAGTCGCCCGGATCACCTCGTTCTGTATAAAATTGGTCCCTGCACCAGCTTGGCGAAGAATTGCCGCGGCGCTGGACACGACTGGCGTTGAGAAACTGGTGAAGCTAACCGAAGGTACGACTAATTGAGTCGCGAACCTGGGAGCTCCGTAGTTGGGAGTTAATGTCTGGGAGTGGTTACCAGACGAAAGTCCCACTGTGATTGAGTTGTAACTGGGGGCAAGTACCCTGGGCGTTGCCGAGCCCGAGCCATTGTCGGCACCTACCACCATGATGGTGTTGTCACGATTGACCACAAAGTCGACACGTTCCAACAGATTTTCGGCGATCGCAGCTGTAAACTGGGCAGATGCCCGACCGACATAGCTATGGTTCCCAATATCAAAAGCTGTCGTATTCGGGTCGGCTCCTGTGTTAGCACCCAAATAAGTTCCCAGGTAGCCATTGGCATCGAAGCCGGTGATGTTGGTGATGCCGGGCGACATACTGTTGGTATTTCCGTAGAAATTCAACCCGACGGAAGTTGCGTGGCCGTTAGCTCCGCTTGCGCCAGAGCCTTCGGTAAATGTTTTTCCAGAGAATTGGGCGTTGGTAATATCTGCCAAGTAATCGCCATCTCCATCAGGAGCTTCTGCTTGCATCACGGCAAGCCCGGCTCCGTCTTCGAGCGCGGCGCCTTTTTCAGCTTGCAGTGCGGTAAAACCGACCTCCGCTTTCCAGGCTTGCCCAAAAGATTCAGTTGTAGGCAGGGCCACAATTCCAAATAGCAACGTCCACAACGCCAAAAATTTTAACTGCTTAATTCGCATAATGGACTCCACTAAGTTGCATTGGCGAGCCAAGAAAGGTCGCGTGGACGCTTGGATCGCAGTATCCTTAACTCAAATCGTGTGAAGCTTCATTCCTGAATCTCCGGCACTTTGAAGGTCTACCTATATTATTACGAGGCCTTATTTCTACAAGATTTTTATCGAGTGACGGGGGGATGACCCTCAGTTGATGCACGATTGGCGCGACTATTGCGATCATAGGACGCTGTTGAGGGGCAAGCCGTTCCTTGACTTTGCGGGGTGAATCACGATTATTAGTAAGCGTTGTTCTATCTCAAAGTATTCGTTTTTCAGTTTTTGACCGAAATTCCCCAAAAGTCATCGCGTCTCAATGGATCCATTCGCTGCTAGTGATATCGTCATTGTCGACGAAACGGAAAAGTGTCCTTACTTGCCAGAGGAAACCGCGCGGATGCCGCTGCGGATGCCCAAAGCTCGGATTTCGCGTCGGGAGGCCGATTTGCGGTTGGCTCAAGGCCATCGCCGAACTGGAGAATTTGTTTACCGGACGGAATGTCCCAGCTGTCAAGCTTGCGAGCCGATCCGAATTGATTGCACTGAGTTTACATTCAGTCGGAATCAACGACGTGCCTTGAACAAGGGCGATCGCACATTGGTGCAACGCTTGGGGCCGCTTGAATACGATGCTCAACGCATCGACTTGTTTAACAAGCACCGCCGCATGCGAGGGCTTGCCAAGTTAGATTCGGACATCGACACCAAGGGTTATGTCTGGGGATTTGTCCAAAGCTGTTTTGATTCGTTTGAGATTACCTACTGGCAAGACGAACGGATCGTGTGCGTTGCTGTGTGCGACATCGGTGCGACTTGTCTTTCGGCGGTCTACACTTTCTTTGACCCAGAAATGGCCAAGGCAGGTTTGGGGACTTATTCGATTTTAAAGCAAATCGAGTTTTGCCAAATTCAATCGCTGCGTTATGTCTACCTCGGCTACTACGTTGCCGGTTCCCCCCATATGCAATACAAATCTCGATTCACGCCCCATGAGCGGCTAATCGATGGCGAATGGAATCGGTATTCTTAAACTTGGGATTGCGGAAAATTCGGCCCACACGTTTCCGAAGAGCCCCTCAACGCCCTCGCTCTCGAGGAATGTTTCGACGGCTCAGGGCTCACAATTCTGAGCCACACGATCGTCTTGGCCTGCCACACGATCGTCTCAATAGTGAATGGGTTTTGCGGTAACAGGGGCAGTTTTTTCGAGGCCAAAGATCTTGCGATAGGCCACGAGGTGCCCGGCGAACAAAATCGGGATCATCAAGAAAGCCGGGACGATGCACATCAACGCCCCGATCACAACGGCGAATTGTCCGACGATAGAATAGACGAGTAGTCCCCAGAAATTTTTCATGGTCCCTTGAAAAGCCACTTGCATGGCTGGCCATCCATCTAGGTTCCGGTCGACAATCAAGAACGAGGCGAACACGAAAACCATGGAGGCCAAGCCAATCACGAGGATCCAGCCGACATAAAGGCAGGCCAACAACACGCCAGCGATCAGCATCAAGATTGCTTGTTCAGACGCCATCAAGGCAACCAGGAGGAAGACCAGGATGATGAACGGAACGACGAGGGCCATCGTGGCGCCAATATAAACCAGGGTCGCAATGAGACCTTGAACGAAATAGTCAAAGCCTTTGAACAGGTTATCGAACGCGACTTTCTCACCTCGAGCAAGTTTTAGATAGCAAATTGCGATACCACAAAAGGCCGGGCCGTACAGGAAGAGTGGAACGGCTCCGCCAATGAGGAGGCCGACGAAGCAGATACCAAGGAACAAGCCATATTGCGAGCCGAGTAGCTTTTTGCCCTCTAAATAACATCCAACTGGATGTATTTTGGCTTTGTGAACAGTAACTTTCGAATCAATTCCCACGAGCATCTCCAGCAGGGGCCTAAACACGATTCAATGACTTCTGCACAGTATATTGAATCACACAGCACAAACAAACAACGGATCCAACTTTCGCCATTCGTGACGCTGCTCGATTTATTTGCTAAAATCGTTCAACTTCGCCGGAGTTGGGTGAAAAAAAACTTTCTGAGGACAACCATGAAAAAAGCAGAAATGAGTAGGCGTGCATTCGCGACAACGACGGTCGGTCTGATCGCGGTGTCGTCCGGGACGTCGCTTGCGTTGGGCCAAGGCGAAGGTAAAAAGTCGGCTGCAAAAAAATCGGACGACGAGCAAGATGAACGGCATCCTGTTGAAGCCTCCTTTGAGCGGGACTACGAGCCACCGTCTTTCAAGCCCGGTTGGAAAAAGCCTCAAGTCAACCGGTTGATGGCACAGGACTTCGTGATCTTCGCCCATTCCGACTTGAAGATGGTCGAAACGCTTTACAATCGCGAGCCCGGTCTGCTTAATGCAACCCTCGACTGGGGCAACGGCGATTGGGAAACTGCATTAGGTGGTGCATCTCATATGGGGCGGCGAGACATCGTTGAGTTTTTGCTCAGTAAAGGGGCTCGCATCGATCTGTTTTGTGCCACGATGATGGGGCTGCTGGATTCGGTAAAATCCATGTTGACGCTGCAGCCGAGTTTGATCGACGCCAAGGGTCCACACGGATTCAACTTGCATTGGCACGCCCAAGTGGGGCAAGAGCAGGCGAAACCGGTGCTCGACTATCTTCAATCGATCAAGGAATTGGAGCTTCGCCCAGTCCCGTTTCTAAAGAAAAAGAAAAAAATCGAGGAGTCGACTCCAAAGCCGGCGGACAAGGCGGGCGGCTAGTTGGGGCGGTCGGGGCCGGCCATGAAAACCAAAATGAACCGGAAAAAGCTGGACAATTTTGGCTTTGCGTCGGGTCGTTGAACGGTAGAAATGCGTTAAGATAGTGTCACGCAAATTTCGTAGTGGAAGATGCGTGGCTCGCTCTGATTTGCATCGCGTTCAACATCCTGTTTTCGACTCAAGAGTATTTTCCTGTGAAGGCATTAGTCACCGGCGCCAACGGTTTCCTTGGATCTTATCTCGTTCGTCAGCTGCTTGGTCGCGGCTACGAAGTCACGGCGATGACGCGCCGTCGGGACGAGTCGTTGACAGCCTTGAATGTGGAGTCAGTCCATGGCGACGTGCGAAGTTTCGACAACGTGTTCGAGGCATGCAAGGGCCAAGACGTTGTGTTTCATACCGCGGCGGTGGCGGGCATCTGGGGGTCTTGGAAACACTTTCATGGAACCAACACGATCGGCACTCGAAATGTCGTCGAAGCCTGCCTTCAGCACGACGTCAAGAAACTCGTTTACACCAGTAGTCCGAGCGTGACGTTCAATGGCGATCATCAAATGAACGTCAATGAGTCGGCTCCCTATTCCAAGCAATGGCTTTGTCACTATCCGCACTCCAAAGCCCTCGCGGAAAAGTTCGTGTTGGAAGCCAACGATGACAAGGATTTAATGACTTGTGCGTTGCGTCCTCATTTGATTTGGGGGCCAGGCGATCGGCATTTGATTCCGCGGCTGATTAATCGAGCCAAAGCAAAGCAATTGCGGCGGGTCGGGGATGGTTCCAATCAAGTCGACACGATCTACGTTGAAAATGCGGCTCAAGCTCATATCCAAGCGGCGGAGGCGATGGATGACGGCTCGCCGGTCTGCGGGAGTGCCTATTTTCTTTCTCAAGACGACCCCGTGAACTGTTGGGAATGGATCAACGATGTCTTAGGGCTGGTTGGATTGCCACGCGTTCGCCAATCGATCTCTTATTACTGGGCCTATCGGTTGGGTTATACGATGGAGACTGCTTACCAGTTAGCCAACGTGCAATCGGAACCCCGAATGACTCGTTTCTTAGCGGCCCAGTTGGCCAAGAGTCATTACTTCGATATCAGCCGAGCGAAAAATGATTTTGGTTATTACCCTGAAATCTCTAACGAAGAAGGCATGAAACGATTGGGTGAGTCACTGAGAAAAGAATATGGCGCCCATGCCGGGGAGTAGTTTTCGGACCTGTCACGCGGTTGGATGCAAAAGGCTTCCAGCTTAAAAGTTTGATTCGCTACCAGCCAGTTAGCATATCCAATCGCCCCCAAAAACGTCCTGAAGATCAAAGCAGTTCACTCGTTCCAATCACAGGCCGGACCCGGCTTGTCGAATTAGTGTGCCGTTAGGCCAATGGCACTTACTTTACGTCTGTGAGCGGTTTTGGCGCTAGCCACCGGTTGCCTCTGATCGAGCTCTGCCCAATAAAACCCGCGGCTAGCGTTAAAGCGGCTCACTTGCGGATGATTCTTGCAATCTAAAGGAAGTACCATTCGCCGTTAGGCAC
>JBLINZ010000091.1:0-16772 GCA_047639375.1 Mariniblastus sp.
TTCCACCACCGTTACCACCGGATCGATTCTGTGACGATGAACGCCCTCGACCTCGGCTGCGTCCCCCTCCGCCACCGCTGTTACCAGCACCGGAACCACCGCCACCGCTGTTGCCGTCGGCAGCTGGTCTTTCACTATCAGAAGAAGACCCTGAATCATCCGAAGAGGCTTCACGGGGAGCCGCTTCTTTGGTGGACTTCTTACGTGTACGAGTCGGTTTGGATTCACTGCGAACGTCATCTTGCGAGGAAGCTGAATCATCAGCCGTCTTACTTGTTGAGCGAGCTCGAGAACTTTTTTTTGCCATGAAGCACCTGAAAAATATTGCGTCAATTACAAGACGCCTAACGCCTGATCATGCGGGAAAAACGAAGTCGTTAGATCCGTTCCACACAGGAAAAGACAAACCAAAGCTGAATTTACGAGAGAAAACGAACGTGCATCAAGTCAGATATTCCGGCGAACGGTTGAACGGCAAAACAATATGCCACACACCAAACCCGAGCGAACTTAATGCGAAATCAAGCCGGGACAACAGCAGTCACCTAGCTAGAGCGCTTCCAATGCATGCTCAAAACAAAGTTATTGTGAGTGTCGATGTCGCCAACTAGGGCAGACAACAACGAGTCGTTTGATCAAGACGTTCGCTGCCAATAGGCAATATCATGAAATCAAACACAATGAATGTGAAATGAATTTCAGAGTGGACAACTTTCATCCCATGAGTTCCAAACTCCCATGTAACAACCTGCATCAATCGTGATTAACAGGAGACATGTCAGAGAAAGATACCTGACTCCATCAGGTATGGAGGGTCTAAATCTAAGACCCTTCAAAAAACACTACCTGCAAGAAACAGGCGAAGCTTGATCTGCAGAAAGTGTTGACGAAACACCCAGTGGTGTCAAGCATAAATCATAAATTAACCCAATTTTCCATTCTTCGTTTCCATCGTCACTTTTCATGCCATTCCCAGTGAAAACCTAGGAAAAACCGAAATAATCCGCAAGGTTTACTCACCCCGTTTTACCGTCATGCCGATTTTCTAGATATGTCGAGTTACGTACATGCGCAAAACAATGGCGATGAATAATGAGTATCCTCAATCCGTCAAAGTCCATTTACCAGATTATTCGACGCCATTCATGCGGCAAAAAGTACTCATTGATGCTGGCAATCGTGGCCATCGTCTATTGCCAATTAGTGCTGGCCAACACGTCGATCGCCCAAGAAATCAAATGGTACCCCGACCTTGCCTCCGCAACGCAAGCAGCTGCGGAGCAAGACAAACTCGTGCTGATGCACTTCACCGCCGCTTGGTGCCTTCCTTCCAAAACACTCGACACATTCGTATACACCAACCTGGGCGTCCAGCGGGCGTTCAATCAGAACGTCGTCGCTGTCAAGATCGACGTTGACGAGCAAGAAGAATTGGTCAAGCAGTACGGCGTTGGCGCCGTCCCCTTTGATATCGCGATAACCGCCACTGGGCGCGTGGTAGCAAAACGAAAAAGCCCACGGGATGCTTCGGTGTATCAAAAAATGGTGGATGACTATCACTTGATTCTCTCAGATCTGGCCGCAGGGAAATCTCCTGCGCTTTCTCAAAACCTAGCTGAGCTTCAAGGACGACTGCAACGCAAGCCATCAAATTTTTCAAATCGAAAATCAACGTTCACGCCCTTGGCCCCGACTTATCAAGCCCCACGCCCCTCGGCCCATTCAGCCGAGCTCAAGCGGCGAGCTCAAGTCGTTAGTAATCCATTTGTGCGCGATCCGGTGGGCGGGACAGCGCCAAGCACCCACGGTTCCACTAATCACAATCCCGCTCCCTTGGGCCCGCTCGCAACTCGCAAACCGTCGCCACAGATTATCACTAACCGGTTTCACACTCAGAGTGTCCCCGCTGCCAGCCAGACGACTCAAGCCCTGACGCCAATGAACTCGGCGCCAAAAGATTTCAAGCCCAAGTCGTTTGCCCCCGACGGATTTTCTCCCCAGCCCTCCGCGCCGATTCAGTCCGGTCGTGAGTCAACTCAATTGGCCGGTTCGAGTCGCCCGAAATCTCTGAATTCACCATCTCAAAAAGTCCCGGCTATTGCCAACTATCCCGCCAAAGCCAGGGCCGTTGAGCCGAGCAATATCGCACTCGATCGCCTTGAGCGTTCCCAGCTCGCAGACCAGGCAGTCGGAGATCGAATGCGACGACAGATTGAGACGCTCCGGACACAACCTAAAGTCGTGATGAGCGACAAATATTTAGGTCCTTCAGAAAATAAGAAGCCAGCCTCTGATCTCATCACCGAACTCGATGAGAAAACTTCGAGTGCCACTATCAATATCGCTACCGGGAATGACTTTGCACCGCTGGTTTCAAAACCATTGGGCAATGCCGACGCGAAGATTGTACTAACTCCCGAGGCCAGCTCGCCCGTGACCACCCCAGCACCTCCCCAAGTCGAGCAAGTTGCGACAAATGACTTCGTGCCATTTGCGATCAAGCCAGCTGATCCAGTGGCAAGCCAAACGGTTGGGCCGAAACCAACACTGATTAATCCCCCAATCGGAAACATCGATTCGTTGATCCAGACGCCATTCGTCATCGCTACTCAGGAAAAGCCACAGGCAATCGCTCAACTCAAAATCGATGCGAGTTTGGCAAACGCAGCCAACGCCCCAGAACAACTTGCCGAGAACTTGCGAAAAGATACACCCACATCAACGCCCGCTACTGATCCAGCCTCCCTAAATTCCACCGAAGTTATCTATGCCTTGCACGGCAAGTGCCCTGTGACCCTGCTGACCGAGTCGAAGTGGGTCGACGGCGATCCCCAGTTTGGATGCGTCCATCGGAATCGGGTTTACATTTTCAGTAGCGAAGAAAACCTGCGTCGTTTTCAAAAAGCCCCCGATGCGAGCAGCCCGATTCTAGCCGGCTACGATCCAGTTTTGTTTCGTGAAAGCGGAAGACTCGTCGATGGGCTCGAAAAACACGGCGTGTTCATGGGCAAGGTCCCAGACCAACGCATCGTGCTGTTCGCAACCGCCGAGACGAGAGCACAGTTTCAAACCACGCCTAAACAGTACCTTGAGACGATACGACAAGCGATGCAGTCGACAGGCACGCCCACGGGACTCATGCGGTAACTAGCCTTCGCAAACACGTTAGGCAGCCGTGCGAATCGTAGCCGACGGCTCTTGTTTGACACGCTGACGAGTTTCGTTTTCTTCCGCCGATAAAAGCTCGCCTGTCGCTGGGTGACGCCCGCCAAGATCAGCCAACTCGACACAAATGGCCGTGGTCAGCATGTGATGCAATTCTTGCATCGCCTTGGTTGCCGGTATTCCATCGAGTACACGGTGGTCAAACGTCAGCATGATGCGACTTACGCCACGGCGTGGAACGGGGTCGACCCCTACGATCGTCGTGTTAGGGCCCAGGTGCTGCGAAGCGTAGACGCCTTTGTAACCCGAGATGCTCATCCCAAATGTGCCCATGTGACTGGCACGTTTTTGAGGCCAAGCGTTGAATAAAGTCCACCACGCAAATCGGCGTACGAGGCTCGGGCATTGGGCAAATCGAATCTGGTGACGAAACTGCTTGATCTCTTCAATCGGTGCTTTTCGATAGTAGTCATATTGCTCTTGTAGCGCCACCAAAGAATGCAATTCGGGTGAGTTGAACCTTGCAAAAAACAAGCGTTCTTCCCCTTCGTATTCCCGAGCCATTGTCATCATGCACACCGATTGGCCATGCTCATACAAATGCGCCCAAGGAAACCTCACGTACGATCGCCGCAGCGCTGGATTGACCTGACACGCACACGCGTAGGCTTTCATGTAAAGCACATTCCAAGCGATCTTGGGTTTCGTGTGACGACGAAGTTTCGCAACGATCCCAGCGTCGTAGTCGCCAGAAAAAGCCGCCAACGGCATGGACTTCGCCATCCGAATGACATCGTCCACCAGCCGTCGACCGTTGGAGAGCTTGATTCGTTTTCCCATTGTTGAAGTCAACCGTGAATTGGATTGCTCGAAATGGGGCAGTGCCCCGCTTGCGTATCCGGCAAGCTCGATAAGTTTGCCAGCATGGCCGAATTGGAGCAAGCTCGAATTGCCTAGAGCGCTGCTTCGTGGAAAACCCAGGATGCTAGCATTCTCGGCTCACTGGCGTTTCGCCTGCGAACTTGTGGAAGTTTCGCGCGAACGGAATGAGGGAAACGTGCAAGCGAATTGCGCCGTAGCGAAACCCATCAAGAGTCTCGGCGGACCACAGTGCCGAAAATCTAGACGACTTGCGCAACTTGGAAATTGACGTTGAGCCTTAGATCTTGTTGCCGTCGGTTAGCTCTGACTTCAGCTTCGCTTGATATTGCTCCCAAGCCATGGCATCAGCTTTGGCGTCGACGCTGTAATAAATCAACCCTAACGCGCGGCGAGATCGTGTTTGGCTTGAGTTACCCTCTGCGCGGTGAATCGTCAAAGCATGATGGGCCAAAAGATCACCAGGTTGGGCCGGGAAAGCGATCTCGCTGGCTGCATCTTGTTCGGTAGGAAAATCAGTGATTCCCTGGCTAAAACCCAGTGTCCCAGTTGGTCCGTGAGGACGCATGCCGTCATGATTAGACCCTGGAACATATCGCACGCAGCCATTCTCCTCGTCAACGGGCTCCAATGCCATCCACATCGTTACCGCCTCGCAAGGCTCAAGCTTGAAATAATACCCGTCTTGGTGAGCTGGTGTCGCCAAACCGATTCCCGGTGGCTTATTAAAATACTGCATGTTTTGACAAACCACTTGGGTCCCCAGCAATGACTCCGCCAATCTTCGAAAAGGCCCATCTGTCATTAGGTTCCCGAAATATTGGTCGTGAACTTGCAGCTGCTGCAACTGCTTTAACGTGGCCGGGTTGGATTTATCCTCGTAAAAAACGTGATCTGAAGGCATCTCCGGGATAACTTCAGAAATAACACGTGCCAGATTCGTAAGAATATCGTCGATTTCAAAGCGTGTTTTAAACGATTTGCAATACACCAACCCCTCAGAATTAAAGCGATTACGAATCTCAGTCGTGGTTTTCATTGCCTCGCCCATTGTTAATGCCCCAGCGGAGTTTAGAGAGTTATTTTGGGTTCGCCGTTGACGTCCCTCAGTTGATCGATCACGATCGATCAACTGAGACGCTGATCATACCTACCTGGATTCTCGATGCAACTATCGCCCAACGAAAAGTCATACCGAGGCATCCGGGCGAAATTGGAATCGGGATTGCTAGGCCCCGGCGATAAGCTAATCACTCGCACCCTGGCCGAGGAATTCGGAGTCAGCCTTTCTCCGGTTCGCGAGGCGATCAATCGTTTAGCAAGCGAGGGGATCGTCACGCATACCCCTGGCGCAGGCGCCGAGGTCAAGCACCTAAGCCTAGAAGACCTCAACGAGCTATATGTTTTGCGGGACGCGATCGAGAGCTGTGCTGCTGGATTAGCCGCTGCTTCGATGACACCGGACGACTGGGAACAACTCGAATTCATCATTGCCAAGCAAGACAATTTAGCGATCGAGCTGGCCGAGTCGAAAACACAATCGGGCAGCCAAAGAGCGGCAAGCAAAGAGCAGATGCTGAACTGGATTCGGCTCGAGGAACAATTTCACGAGACCATCGTTCGCTGTTCTCGAAACAAGATGATGGCAAAACTGGTCCGTGACCAGCGAACGATCAGTCGAATTTTCGAATCGCATCTCGATCATGGAGACCTGCTAACACATGAAAATGCAAAATCTACGATCGCGGGCAAACGGGAACTACTGGCAGTGTTTCGAACTCGCGACGTTGAGCGGGCGAGTGCGATCATGAGTCAGCAAATCAAGATTGGTCGTCGGCATGTAATTGGGCTGCTTCGTGAAAAGGGCATTCAATAACGCGGCAACGCCAGGCGAAGCGCTTGAGCCGTTGGAATGCATTAGAGACAAGAGTTGAATTAGCAATTGTAGTTGTCGTGAGTTAGGAGTTTCGATGTCGTTGAATTCTTTTAATGTTCTTTCGTTGTTTTGTCTCTTGTCGTTGACGGCTCAAACATTGGCCGCCGAGTCAGGGCTGGCAACCGACTCACTTACTCGAGTCAATCCTCGTCCCAACGTTTTGTTCATTGCAGTTGATGACTTGCGTCCTGAACTGAACTGTTTTGGCGCCACCCACATCAAGTCGCCCAATATCGATCGCTTAGCCGCCAGTGGGATGCGTTTTGGGCATGCCTATTGCCAACAGGCCGTCTGCAATCCGTCCCGAACGAGCCTCATGACCGGGATGCGGCCAGATTCAATCGGCGTGACGGGGAACCATTCGCACTTTCGCACGATTCATCCGAATGTCGTTACGCTTCCCCAGCATTTCAAAAACAACGGATACTTTGCTCAAGCGATTGGCAAAATTTACCATGGTGTATTTCCGGACGGCAGCAGCAATACAAAATGGGATACCATGGGCGATCCAGAAAGCTGGTCGGTGCCGGCCACTCGATTTGGCCCCCGCTACTACTACACCGAAACGGGAATCGCAGCCGCCAAAACAACGTTTCAAAAAGTCTACCAGCCCAAGAATCCAGGACCTGACGATTGGACGCAAAAACTAGTTTTTGGGCCAGCAACCGAGTCGCCTGATGTTGTTGACGATACGCTGTACGACGGGAAGGTAGCTGATGCTGCGATCATCGCGTTACAGGGATTTAAGCAGAACCCAGCCCAACCATTTTTCTTGGCGGTGGGCTTTATTAAACCGCATTCGCCCTACATTGCACCAAAGAAGTACTTTGACCTTTATGAAAACGTCGATATTGCCTCCGATCAGGATTTGCCCGTCGGCGCTCCTCGCTTCGCAGGCCATTCATCGGGCGAACTAAGGCGATATACCGACCAACCCTCCCAGGGGCCGATTCCACACAAAAACCAAGCCCGCGTGCGTCAGGCTTACTTCGCCTGCGTTAGCTACATCGACGCTCAGATAGGACGCGTGCTTGCGGAACTGGAGCGACTAGAGCTGGAGGAAAACACAATCGTCAGCCTTTTTGGTGACCATGGTTACCACTTGGGTGAGCAAGGACTGTGGGGCAAAACGACTAATTTTGAACTCGACACGCTTGTGCCATTGATCGTTCGCGTTCCAGGGATGCAACACGAAGGAGTGCTCTCTGATTCCTTGATTGAGTTGGTTGATCTTTTTCCAACGCTGACCGAGCTGGCAGGTTTGCCACCCCGAGAGCAGTTAGAAGGTGATAGTTTCGTCTCCGTTCTTAATGACCCAACTGCGACGACCAAAGATGCCGCCCTCAGCCAGTACCCCCGTCGCGGCGGGTTGATGGGCTATTCGATGAGAACCGCAAATCGCCGGATGACTCAATGGATTGATGTCAACACAGGCAGAGCCGAAAGCACGGAGCTGTATGAATATAAAAAAGGACAAACACGCGAAACAGAAAACTTGGCCGGTGATCCGAAATTAAGTGCTTCCATCGAACTCGCGTCGAAAAAACTATTCGCGAAGTTCGGTTTGAGTCCCGCCATCTCGACGAACAATAACAAGGCCTCAAGAAATCCCTCCGCAGCTGAAACAAGTTTCGAGACTTCAGCTCCTGGCGAATTCAAATCGCTAAAAACGGGTCTTGGAACCTGGACGGTTTCCGCCGGAACCGGCAAGGTCGATCACAAGCATGCGAAAACAGGAAAACAGTGCCTTCAGCTTCCAGGCGGCGTTGAATCAGTTATTGAGTTATCAATCGACGATAGTATCAAGACTGATGGTCAGCTGAATTTTTGGGCAGAGCGCTGGACGTCGCGCGGCCCTTTTCGTTTTCGTGTGGAAAAAAAATCTCTGGGCAATTGGACTGAGATTTACAATGGCGACAAAAAAGTCCGTGTGGGGCGGGCGTTTCTGTCCAACGTCGTGATTCCTTTGAATGATCTTGAGATCACCGACCTGCGGCTTTCCGTCACGAGTCCCCCCAACACGGGCGTCTTGATTGACGACGTACTTATTGCGGCGGCCGAACCACAGACGGTTACCCAAGTCGAGGTGGTTCCGCTGGCACTTCCAGCCCTGGTGGGAACGGAAGCCAGTCCGATTCTGAAACTTCGGGTCGACGTTGAGGGCATACTCAATCCGCTGTCGTTGACTCACATCATGGGAACCCTGGAAGGGACAACAGATCGTCAGGATTTGTCATCGATCAAGGTCTACTTTAGCGGCAACGCTTCGGATTTCGCCGCCACACAGAGATTTGGAGAATCAATTTCGCCTCGAGCAAAACTCGAATTTGATGGAAGTCAAAGACTGTCCGTAGGGGCCAATTTCTTTTGGATTTGCGGCAAGCTGAACAAAGACGCTGACATCGATCATCGCGTCGGTGCGACTTGCACAGAAGTCACGTTCTCAAACGGCAAGACCGTTCAACTTAAACGTCCCCCTTCGATTCAACGGATGGGAGTTGCCGTTCGATCTGGCGGTGCCGACGGCGTGCATACTTACCGCATCCCCGGAATGGCAACCACCAACCAAGGCTCTCTGATTGGAGTCTACGATGTCCGTCACGATGGAGGTGGAGATCTTCCTGGCAATATCGACGTGGGAATGTCGCGTTCGTCTGACGGGGGGCAAACCTGGGATCCCATGAAAATCATCATGGATATGGGAAGTGACAAGCAATGGCGAGGTGACGGGATCGGCGATCCAAGTGTGATGGTCGATCGTACTACCGGAACGATCTGGGTTGCAGCGACCTGGTCGCACGGTAATCGCTCCTGGGTTGGAAGTGGCCCTGGGCTCGCTCCGGAAGAAACCGGTCAATGGATGATGGCCAAAAGTGATGACGATGGCCTGAGTTGGTCGACGCCGATCAACATCACTCACCAAGTCAAAAAGCCAGAATGGTCTTTTTTGCTGCAAGGCCCCGGCAAAGGAATTACGCTCGCCAACGGCACGCTTGTCTTCCCCGCCCAGTATCAGGATCCGCCACATCCAACGGACAAAAAGGCGAACCGATTGCCTCATTCTACATTCATCTACAGCCACGATCATGGGATCACTTGGCAAACGGCAACCGGGGCCTGGAATGACACTACCGAGGCCCAAGTCGTCGAGTTGGCCAACGGCGATCTGATGATCAATTGTCGCAACAATCGAGCCTCGAAACGCGCCATCATGACGACAACCGACATGGGCCAGACTTGGAAACAACATCCAACTCACATCAAGGACTTGATCGAGCCCGGCTCATGCATGGCCAGCTTGATCAACGTTGGACGTGAATTGAAATGGCGAAATTTAGAATCCGAACACGACAATCAATTCTTGTTGTTTTCGAATCCAGACTCGTTGGGCGGCCGAAACCACATGACCATTAAAGCCTCGTTGAATTCCGGCGACAGCTGGCCAGCGAACCACCAATTGCTTGTGGATGAGCAGGGAGGCCGAGGATACTCCTGCCTTTCGATGATCGATTCCGAGACGGTTGGGATTCTCTACGAAGGCTCCCAAGCAGACATGACTTATCAACGTATCAAAATCGCGGATATTCTCTCTCCACCTCAAGATCAGAAGATCAAGAATCCAGCGTTTTCACGATCGCCCCCATCACCCAATAATCCAGTCGATCCTCGGAAAGCAACGCAAGCCAAAACGAGTGGAGCGCTATCCGTCGCTCGCGTGTTTGGGGACCATATGGTGCTTCAAGCCGACATGCCGATTCGCGTATGGGGTATATCGACGCCAAATTCTGAGGTTGAAGTTTCCCTCGGCCACGCCCAGCAAACCATCCTGGCCGATCCAATCGGAAACTGGATGGTCGAATTGCCGCCGCGGAGCCGGACTGCGAGACCACAAACGTTGGCCGTCAAGAGCGAGGGATTGGAAGTCAACTTGAACGACATTCTGATCGGAGAAGTTTGGTTCTGTGCCGGCCAATCAAACATGGAATGGCCGCTCGCTAAATCGAGTGACGCCAAACGGGCGATGGGCAAATCGAACGACTCGCAACTGAGACTCCTAAATTTCACCGGGGCCGCGCGCGGAGGATCAGGCGTTTACGACGAATCACAGTTCAAACGCATGAATCCTGAGCAGTTCAGTCAGGGAACTTGGGCGGTGTCGAATCCATCAACCGTGAAAGACTTTTCTGCAGTCGGATACTACTTCGCAGAACACTGTCGGCGTGAATTGGAATGCCCGATCGGGATCATCAACGTCTCGATCGGCGGAACCCCAATCGAGGCGTGGGTCAGCAAGGCGGCGTTAAAATCCAGTTCGACGTTGGATTCGATGATCGACGGCGATTGGCTTGAGAATCCAGTCCTCGATGATTGGTGCAAGACTCGGGCTAGATTCAATTTACAGCACGGCTTGAGTGGTCACGTCAGCATACCAGGCGATGAAAACGGGCCGAATCATTCTTTCAAGCCAGGGTTCATGTACGAGGCTGCCGTGCGGCCTTTTCAGCCCATGTCCATCAAAGGCGTACTTTGGTATCAGGGCGAATCCAACGCTGAGAATCGCCGTCGAATTCAGCAATACAATCAGGCGTTTCCTTTGCTTGTTAGCAGTTGGAGGGCCGGTTTTCGAAATGCCGACTTGCCCGTCGCATTCGTACAACTTCCAGCCATGGGACGAGCGCATTGGCCAGTGTTTCGAGAGTATCAACGCCGCAGCCTTGCCAATCTAAAAAATGCCGGGATGGCGGTTACGATTGACAAAGGCCACCCAACCAATGTGCATCCGACAGCAAAATCAGCCGTGGGGCAGCGATTGGCTCATTGGGCGTTGGTTAGCCAATACGACCAGCAAGGCCCCGCGATGGGCCCGCTGTTTCAAAAACAACAAGCGATTGGGAATCATCTGGTTTTGGAGTTTAGCGAGGTTGGCAATGGAATGGAAACCAGCAATGGCCGGGCTCCCAACAATTTTGAACTGTCTGGGGCCGACGGCGTATTTCACGCGGCTGTTGCGAAGGTATTCGATGGGAACAAAGTTTCGTTGATGAGCGCTCAAGTCAACCAGCCGGTGCAGGCACGGTATGCCTGGGCACCTTTTCCCACCCCCCTTCCCAATCTTGTCAATTCGATTGGGATTCCGGCAAGTCCGTTTTCTACGGGAGATGAGTTTTGATGATGCTCAAATTCAAGACCCGTTTATTGCTGTGGCCAGCAGTCATGACTGTCATTCATGGCTGGGCGGTTTCAAGCTGCGTACTGGCGTCTCCGCAAGAAACGCCTCGCCAAGACGCGTCAATCGCGAATGATAAACGTCCGAATATTTTGCTGATCATTTCGGAAGACAATGGCCCGGAACTTGGTTGTTACGGCGATCCATATGCCCAGACGCCCAACCTCGACCAGTTGGCATCACAAGGCGTGCGATTTGAAACGGCGTACGTAACTCAAGCAGTTTGCAGTCCCTCGCGGAGCACGATTTTCACTGGACTCTACCCACATCAAAACGGACAAATTGGCTTGGCAACGCATAAATTCCTGATGTTTCGGGAATGGCCAACCACCTATTCGATCTTGAAACAGGCTGGATACCGAACAGGATTGATCGGAAAAACGCATGTTAATCCCGAAAACGCGATCGAACGCTGGGTGGATTTTCGACAAATCAAATCGGCGAATTTCGGCAAGAAAAAACTGGCAGAGTACTCAGAAAAATCCGGCGAATTCATCAACGCTTCGGAACAACCGTTTTTCTTAACTGTCAATTTTCCGGATGCCCACTGGCCAGTCCAAAACGAAGTTCAGGGTCGCCCCAAAAACACTTTGGATCCCGAGCAAGTTGCCCCCCTGCCCTACATCGGTTTCGACAACCAACGCCTGCGAAAACACTTGACCGGATTCTACAATTGCATGTCGCGATTGGATGAATGCGTCGGTGAGCTGCTCGACGTTCTCGACAAGTCCGGCAAAGCCAAGAATACATTGGTGATTTACCTCGGAGACCACGGTGCTCAATTTGCCCGAGGTAAAGTGTTTGTCACGGAAGGTGGACTGCGGATTCCATTCATGGTTCGCTGGCCCGGCAATGTCCAGCCCGGACAGGTCTCCACGCAAATGGTCTCGACGATCGATCTACTTCCAACGATCCTGGCTGCCGCTGAATGTTCAGCCCCAGTGGGTTTGCCAGGGTTTAATCTTGCCTCAGTCTTAAATCCTGGCACAGGACAAACAAAACCACTTCGAGAGCACTTATTCGGTGAACGCAATTGTGACGCTGCAACATTACATTTCCCTCAACGTGCCGTTCGAGACACTCGCTACAAGTTGATCAAATCGCTGCTGCCGAATCAGCTCGATCCAGCTGCCCATCATTGCATGATTAACGGAGCCTCCAATTTTCGCGGGTCCCCCACCTATCAGGAGCTGGAAGCAAACGGAACCGAGGAATCGAAACAAGCCTATGAAACGTGGCTAAGGCCGCCGGAATATCAGCTTTACGACTTGCACTCCGATCCGCACGAATTCAAGAACCTTGCCGATGATCTCAAACTAGCCAAGGTCAAAGCTCGCTTGATCAAAGCCCTTGAACAGTGGCAAATTGATACCGACGACAAGCTGCGTTTCCCAGAATTGCTTGACAAGTTGACCAGCGAGATTGAGCATTGCTTGAAGAACAACATCCGCTCGCCGAAAAACGGCTGGGCGTATCCGAAGTACCTGTCGTCCAATAACCTGAGTGGTTCCGAGCTTCCTCCCGAGCAGCAAAAAAACAGCTCGACAAAAATCAAGCTATCCGGTGGCGAATAATTTCATATCGGATGCAGTACACTAACAATATAACAAGACCAACGTTCAAGGCATTTCCATGAAGTTTGAATCTGAATCCAACACGATGCAGGGTGCCTACTCGGCTATTTTCACACCTTTTGATTCCTCCAATCAAATCAATTTCGACATGCTCACGTCGATCGCTGAGCACCAGCTTGCCAACGGCCTGCAAGGATTTTTTGTGACCGGGTCGACGGGCGAGGGCCTCTTGCTGAGTTACGAAGAGCGGTTAGCGGTCATTAAGCACCTGGTCGATCAATGTGGAGATCGGGCCACTGTGATCGCTCATGTTGGACATCCAAGCACGGATGTTTCCAGCCAGTTGGCCAAGGACGCGGCAGATGCAGGAGCCGATTGGATCGGGTCGGTGGCTCCGATTTATCACGGCACGTCGTTTGAGGGAGCGATGTCCCACTATCGACAAATTTCGAGTGCCTCGGATTTGCCCTTCATGATTTACTCGTTGGGCGGTGTCATTGATCCTCAACGTGATGTCGCATTTTTTGATTTGCCCAATGTCTGCGGATTAAAATATACGGGAGCCAATTTCTACTCCGTGCAACAGCTGATGCGATTTGTCAAACGACCGATTGCGTTGATGAGTGGTTTCGACGAGCAGTTTGTGGCCGGCCAATCGTTCGGCTTCAACGGTGGCATCGGCTCGACGTACAATTTCGCGCCTAAGTTTTACGCAGATATTTATGCCAACTATCAGGCTGGAAATATCAAAGAGGCCGCGAGAATTCAAGCAGAAATCAACAAGGTCACCTTCTGCATGGCCCAACATGAAAACTGGTCGTACCGAAAAGCGATCATGAAGTACATCGGGTTCGATTGTGGTTCAGCACGAGCCCCCTACGCTCCACTGTCCGAGGAAGAATACTCGACGTATGCCACTGACCTCGATCAACTCAATATCCTCAAACGAAACGATGGCGTGATTGGGTGAATTTCATCAATCCGCCCAATGGTACCGCGCCCTCGCTTATGGGCTTGTCGTTAATCGATACTAGCTCAGCTCACAGTCGTCTATCGATTAGACGGCGGGATGATAAATCGTTTAAAAATTAGCCGGCAGGCGACAACGAATGGCAAGAATCCAATCAGGGCTCTCCTTGCTTACGCGTCGGGCCACCAACTTTCGTTTTGCGAAATAAACAACAATAGAACGTCAGCTTCGGTTGCGAAGAACCGTTAATTCCAAAAGGCGAGATACATGGATCGACGTAAGCAAGCCTGCTTTATTTTGACGCTGGTATTGATTGGTTTCAGCACTGGGCAATGTTTCGGAGCGGCGTTCGTTCAAGACGTCGCCGACGCTACCGATTCGCGCCTCCAATTTGAAGCGATCCCAGATCTCCCAGAAGCAATTGGAGTCGCTGGACCGATCGTCGGCGTCCACAACGACGTACTAATCGTCGCTGGTGGGGCGAACTTTGCCACTTCGGACGCACCGGATTTATGGGACGTGCCCAAAGCCTATCACGATCGAACTTGGGTGCTTGAAAAAGGAAAATCCCAGTCGGGATTCCAGTGGCGGAACGATACCGAGAGTTTTCGGCTAAAAGAAAAAGTTGCCTATTCGGCCGTTGTGAGCACGGAAGAGGGCGTTCTATGCATGGGGGGAGAGGACGCCGAGGGCCCGGTTGATCGTGCGTTTCTGTTGAGTTGGGATGGCGCTAAGGTTGTCGAAAATGACTTGGGAGTCCCCAATCTTCCACTCGCCAGCACCTCTGGAGGAGCCGCCATAATCGGTCGGTATGTTTACCTCGTCGCCGGGCAAACCGTGACCGCAGCCGGCGACAAGGCCGCCAGTCGAACGATCTGGCGTTTAAATTTGGACTTGTTAGAGACGGGCGAATCCGCCCAGGACATCGACGATCAAACGCAGCTTTGGGAGCCGGTTTTGAGTTGGCCGGACGAGGGGGCACGCCGGATGTTTCCTTTGGTTACCGTCCAACACGATGGATTTCGAAATCGCCTCTACGTGATTGGCGGCCGACGTTTTTTGGAAAACGCCGATCCAGCCGATCTTAGGAATTTGAAGTTCGCGTCCGATGCCTGGTCTTTTGACCCAACGGCTTACGACCCGAAGAAGTTCAATGCGAGTTCGAATGAGTACGAAGGGGAGAGCCCTTGGAAACAGATCGCGAACGCCCCTGTCCCGATGACAGCAGGAACGGCCGTCCCATTCGGTCCTGCTCATATCGTTGTGCCGGCCTATGCAACCGGCGAGGCTCTGGGGACGTTTCTGGATTCCGTCCAAGAGATGAGAGACTACGCTCATCCAGGATTCCCAAAAACGGCTTACGCCTATCACACGATCACTGATACCTGGACGAGTTTAGGGGCGATGCCCGTGGCCCAAGTCACGACGCCGGCCGTTCGCTGGGGCGATGACATTTTCTTGATCAGCGGCGAAGTTCGACCAAGGGTTCGGTCGGCTGGATGTTGGAAAATTACCGTCAAGGAGCGTCCGACAAATTTTGGCTGGCTCAACATGTCCGTTGTCGCGATTTATCTCTTGGCCATGCTAGGGATCGGCGTGTTTTTTACTTTTCGCAACAAAACGACCGATGACTTTTTCCGAGGTGGCAAAAACATGCCTTGGTGGGCGGCCGGCTGCAGCATCTTTGCGACGATGCTCAGCTCGATCACTTACATGGCGGTTCCGGCTAAGGCGTTTGCCCAAGATTGGGTTTACGCGATGGGTAACGTCTTGATTTTGGCGGTGGCCCCGATTGCAATCTATGTGGCTCTCCCGTTCTTTCGCCGGATCGATGCCACCAGCGCCTACGAGTACCTAGAACGACGATTCAATCGGGCCGTCAGGTTAGTTGGATCGGGAAGTTTCAGCCTGTTTCATATCTTCCGGATGGGCGTTGTCTTGGCATTGGCCGCGATGGCACTCGCCAGCGTAACGCCGTTGACACCCGCTCAGTGTGTGATCGTGATGGGGCTCTTGTCGATCGTGTATTGCACGTTGGGTGGAATCGAAGCGGTCATTTGGACCGACACCGTTCAGACCGTGATTTTGATCGGTGGAGCAATCTTGTGCATATATTTTGCGTTGAGCGGATCGGCGACTGGCAGTTGGGCAGCCGCTGTTGACGCTCAGAAATTCCACGCGATCAATTTGGATTTTGGGCCCAGTTCATTCACAACCATGGCAATTTGGGTCGTGGTGATTGGTGGTTTCGGGCAGAACCTGGCGAGCTACACTGCCGATCAAGCTGTGGTGCAACGCTACATGACAACGCCCGACCAACGACTTGCGGCAAAATCAATTTGGCTCAATGGATTCATGGCGATTCCTGCTGCCGGATTGTTCTTTGGAATGGGAACTGCATTCTGGATGTTTTATCGCAGCCATCCTGACAAACTTGATCCAACGATCGCCGCGGACCGTATCATGCCGTTGTTCATCAGCCAAGAATTACCCGTCGGTCTGGCTGGATTGGTCGTCGCGGGAATCTTCGCGGCTGCCCAATCGACGGTTTCAACGAGCATGAACTCAGGGGCGACCACGATCGTGACTGATTTTTTCCGACCGTTGAATATTTGCAAATCGGAAAAAGCGTACCTGTGGGCGGCTCGCTCAATCACGCTAGTCATGGGACTACTGGGGATGGCAGCGGGATTATTGTTTATTGATCCATCGATCAAAAGCTTGTTCGATCAGTTTATCGGGATCCTGGGAATGTTCCTCGGAGTGCTGGCTGGATTGTTCGCCCTCGGAGCGACGACACGGCGGGCCAACGGGATCGGGAGTCTGGTTGGAGCCTTGGTGGCGATGACCGTAATGGTTTCACTCGTGTTTGCCGCGAATGATAAATCGTTGTTCGGATTGAGCTTTCGCCAAGTCTACGACTCAATGGGATCCAATCTCTATCAAGTCAGCGGTTATCTCTATGCGTTCATTGGAATCGCTGTGTGCTATATCGTAGGCTATCTCGCCAGCTGTGTAATT
>JBLINZ010000092.1:0-16627 GCA_047639375.1 Mariniblastus sp.
ATTTACTTTGGCCATGCCGAATCAATGTTTCGGGTGCATGTGGGACTACGACACGCTCGCCATGGAGCGGCAACATTTCCCGGAAGCCCATGAATTGATCGCGGGTCATTTCATTCGCCATTCGGAGGCGTACTACCAATGGCGGATTCTTGACAGAACTTCCAAACCCGAGGCAGAGCGAACGCCGAACGATTTCGACGATCTCGCCGTCGCCTACGACAAGCTGGGCCAGCATGAAAAGGCGATTGATACGATTCGAGCGAAAATCGAGCGATGGAGCGAAAAAAAACGCTACGAATCCGAAGCGAATTTAGGAACGTTTTTGATTCATGCTGGGAATTTGGAAGAGGGTCTAGAGCACATCAAGCGAGCGATTGAAATCAATCCTGAGGCACATTTTGGCCGAGAGATCTACCAGCAACTGATTGTTGAATACGTCTTGATGCCTCGGACGGTTGAGAATGCATCGCCTCTCAACCGCGACAACGCAGTTTACGAGGCAACCGGTTTCGGTAAATTCGTGATCGAGTCTCGAAAACCAGACGCGACACAGTTGCAACAGATGGCTGAGTTCAAATCCGCGGCCATGGGCGTCATGGGCATGATGCGTTTTGGTCATCACGATTCACCAATTCTCCTCGAAGCCTTGGGAGATCTTTTACTCCGCACAGGAGAAAACTCGAAACGACTGGCCGCTCGCGCGTATTTAAAAGCTTCTTACGAACTCGACGACGACAAATCTGTTGCGGCGTTTCGACTGAAAGCCGAGCAGGCTCTTGAGTTGCAGGTAGGCAGCACGCTTGAATGGGTCGAGGCTGAGCTTAAGCAGGAAATCCAAACTGGCCGAGCTTTCATGCAACGAATCGCACAAGACGAAGAAGCTTGGGCTGAATCTGGCTTAGACCTAGATGTCAATTTCGCAAAAAAATACTACACACAACCCTCGCTCATGCCGTTTGGTCTGCGATCAATCTGGCAATCTCGAACCAACAAGATTCTAATTATTTCGTTGGGGCTCGTCGCGCTGATTGGCACCCGCAGATTTTTCAGCAAAAAACGTCGAGAGAAAAATGCCGAACCTCAGCCTTAAAGATTTCCATTCAAGCTTAAATAGCTCATTGTCAGAATCTCGTGTCTGGCAGGACCAATGAAGATCCTGAAGAAGCTCTTGGGACTCAACACCCGTTCCGTCTCCGGGCGATGGCAAGGTCATTACCTTCAACATGGCGCCTTGCATCGAATCATTGCTGACTTCGATCAGCAAGGCGTCAAACTTGACGGTGCGATGATCGACATCGACAACACCAAACTGCAGCGGCTTAACGAAGTTGCTCTGCAAGAAGGCCTATCACCCGCCACAATTGCGGAAATGGAAGGTCAAATCAGAGATCTGATTCCGCAAGCGGGTAACGACCCTATTTTTGTCCATTCGACTCTCCCCAAATCGTCGAAACTTGAGGGTGATTTGGTTGGCAACCGGATCACGTTCGAAAAAACATATCATGGAGAAACTGTATTGGAATACTCAATTGGTTCCCAAGCCATCAGCTATTCCGACCCAACCCAATGCGTTGACTATGACGGAACCCTCTCGCCGGACGGTAAAAACATTTCAGGAGCATGGTCGATCACCCAAATCGATGACCCCCTCAATTTCATCGAAGGGGTTTTTGAATTGAACCGAATCCCGGACGACCAACATTAGGTTTTCCAAAACAGAAGCACGTCGCCGAATTGCGTTTACAAAAATCAGAAAAGTAAAAACATGATACGTTCATTAACCCTGCTCTCGCTGGCCTGGTTGGCATCTTGGGTGCCCATGACACAAACTCAAGACGAGCCCACTGCCCAATCCGTTATCGCAGACTATGTAACGGCGAAGGGCGGAAGGGGATGCCTCGAAGCGACGAAGAATTGCTCGCTCAGGGGCAAAGTCACTTCCGCAGGCAAAGCTCTAGGAAGTTTCGAATCATTTCACGCTGCCGACAAACATTTGTCTATCGAAACGTTTCCGGACGGTCGCGAACGCAGGCACGGAACCAACGGAAAGATCGCTTGGCAAATTGATTTGGAGGGAACCCCACGCATTCTTCGCGGGCAAGAAGCGAAAGATTACATCCGGCATTACGGGACATTCAACGCGACGCTCGAATGGGACAAGCATTTCAAGGCGATTCAATACATAGGTGAATCATCAGTCAACGCAACAAAGGTGCACCACTTGAGTTTTGTAAACTCTGACGACAGCCGAATCGATCGCTATTTCTCCCAAGCATCCGGATTCTTGATCCGAGAGAAACAATCCGTTGTGCTTGGTGATATCACCGATATGCTAGTAAGCGACATTGGCGACTACACCCAAGCAGACGACGGAAGCTGGGTGCCGAGAAGTCGGATCAATCAATTCGGCAAAAGAGACAAAATTGAATTCAATATTTCATCGGTAGAATCGAATCGCATTTTAGACGATTCTTTTTTCAATATCCCAAAATCCGTCTTGCGACTACAGCAGAGCTCGAACCGCAAAACTGATTAACCGGATGCACCAACCCAAGGCACAACAATGACAAAACAAAAGAGCTCACCACCGCCACCGGGAAGCGGACTCGTCGGACTTGCCTTGGTTGCTTTGTCCGGCATTGGGATCGTGTCCGCGATTTTCGGAATACTGGCCTTAGCCGAGTTTGAACGAGATTCCGTCGGCGGCGGACTGCTACTCATCGCATCGGCGATCAGCTTTGGAATGCTGTTGAATGGGCTCATTCGAAAATAGAAACGAATGATTTGTCAGCTTTATTTTTGATTTGCCGTTCTGACGCTAGTCCAATGGCAATTCCTTCACAAATACTTGGCTCCCGGTGATAAAGCACCCTTCTGACTTCCAACTCACTCGTTCACGGGCCTGTCGATTCAATTTGCGAGACCATCGATGGTGCAGAAACGCTCAAGAAATAAAGCCCGTGTGTGGGTTTCGCGGTTTGAAGAAGGAGTCGCACTAGATTGTCGAATGCGATGGCAGTTAATTCGTTTTCAGATTTCGTTTAAACACCGGTTTAATTTCCCAGCCATCGTTAAACGAGCACCATCAAGCCTCATCGTTTAACGACAAACCGGCAGGCGACCGTGTTTAGCATTCCCAACATGCCATTGTCCACAGGCAAGTCTCAAGCCAACGGCGGCAAGTCTTACCATCACACCCAGTGGTTCCACGAAATCAAAAGCAAGGATGAATCTGACGATCACCCGTTAATCCTAGAATCGCTGAGCAAGCCCCGCAACTTCGCCGTCGCCCAAAACGCGGCTATAGATTTTTACATCGTCGATACGTCCAGCGTACCCATACCCAGCGACTGGCGCGGCTCCTGAATGGAAACGAGTACCACCATTTCCTGCCTGCCCGAGATTGGCTTCATTTGCAAACGTGGGAATGACTTGAGCACTCCCTGCTCCAAATTTGTGTCCGTTCAGATAGCCACGAAGTTTCTGGCTGTTGCCATCGACCACCAACGCCACATGGTTCCAATCACTGGCGTCGAATGCCGTCTGCAAAAACGTAGTGAATGAGCCATCAAGCCACGCACCAGCAAATAACTGGCCGTCCTCGAGGTAGATATTGAGACCGCTATTCTGGTCCCCCTGCTCGAACAACACCTGCTTGCCAGCCGTGTTCGAATCACGTGCTTCGAACCACAGGCTAACCGTCTGGTCTTTGATGGCTGAGTGCGTCAGCCCCGACAGCGTGATGGAACTACTCGTGTTGAAAACTGCGGCACTGTTAAATTTCCCGTCCACGATTCCCGCCCGCGTAAAATCAGCGACCACGCCATTTCCAGAACTATCCCGCAAGTTCTTCCCCCAATCGAACTTAAACCAAGCCTCCATGTCTCGATTGAAGACGTACTGCGTGTCCTTTGCCGTGAAACCCTCGCTCGCAGAAACGTCGACCGCGTCCGTGTCGCCGGCAAAAATATTCGATTCGACATCAACACCCTGGGTGTAATGGACCTGGATTGGCGACCCAGAAACTTCGCCGTAACCGTCGTTAAAGCTTGCTTGGATAGAATTGCCTTCGATCACCACGTGACTGCTGTTCCGGATCGAAATCGCCGATTTCCGCCAATGATAAAACACGTTGTCTCTGATCTGCACGTTATGATGAACGATGGAACCGTCGTCGACGCGGAAATTCGTCTCGCTCCGTGAATGATCGCCCTCGACATAGCGGGCCGCTTGAAACGCCACAACTCCGGAGTGAAACTCGTCGCTCAAGTACCGTCGGCTGAACCCGTTGTCCACGAAATGATTGCCTTGAATCAGGATGTCACTGGTGAACGGGCCAAGTGGCCAGCCGGGTTCGTTATGGGCGGCGATGGCTTGGTCACTGAGCCCCTCATAGACGTTGTCAAGCAATTGCACATTTTGAGCCATCAAGAAATTACCGTATCGCCGTGAATTCGCTAATACCGAATCTTGAACAAGTGCCGAACGAGAAAGGCTGGTATTAAACACGGTTGTCTCGTTGCGATAACCCGAGTCATCGGTAGGGTCTCCGACCAACACGCCCGCCACCGGCTGGTCGAGCGTGACCGTTTGCAAACGCAACTCAGCCCCCAACGGATCCGCCGGGTCCGCAACCCTAACCTGCTCAACGGCCAGCACGCGAACTTCATCCATGATTCGTCCCCAAACGGGATCGAAAAATGTCAGCCGATCGCCGACTTGCATCGAACTCGATGCGAGACTTCCTAGCTTATCCAAGTGCACGGTGCCGAGCGTCAATTGGGTTTCATTGATTTGCTCGTAGACCGTCAACGGCAGCGTATAAAAATTCATCACGTCGTCGCCAAGTCCGTCAAACGTCGAGTCCTCGACCCAGACGCCGGTTCGGTTCGACTGAACATGCACGCCATCCGCATTGATGCTTTTCCAACGCTGAGTGTTGGGCGTACTCGACCAATCGTCAGGCCGAACAGCAACGTGACTGTCGATGACATTCACATGATCTGAATGCAACGAACTAACGAATACGGCGGGAGCCGAATAAGCGGTCACGCCAACAACACTGACGTTTGACGAACCGGCATAGAACCCAAACACGGGAACGTTATGCCGGCGCTGCAAAACGTACCGATCACCGTTCGCTAAACCATCGGAATGACTCACCTGAATCGTGAACTCGCCAGGGTTCGCTCCCTCGGTAACGCCAATCGTTGAGTAGTGCCATTCAGTGGCCTTTTTTAAACGACCATCGACGAGCGGATCCAACGCGTACCCCCAGCCTCTCGAATTATCGACTTGAAAACTCTCGTCAGGTGCAACAAAAGCGTCCGTGTTCACGGTGAGCGTAAACGTGTTGGAGGCTCGATCAAGATGGGACACTCGACCTTGGGTAAACGTCAGTGGCTTGTAGAGATCGTTGGCTTCGGGCCCAGACGCCGGAACTCGCTCGGCATAGTCAACGGTAAAATTCGTGAAGATCACATTGGAAGAATTGAACAACAGAAAAAGTGCTCGCGTGTGATCATCGACAATCAACGTCGAACCGTTGCCGTCGACAACCAAGTCATGATAACCAACCATTCTCAAAAACGAATTCTGGTCGTCGTTCATACCATTGGAAGATAGATTGTAAACGCCCGGATCGAACTCAACCCTTGAAAATTGATTCACCGCAGCGTAACTCAACGCGGACTCAATCCCGGCCAAGTCGTTTTGATTGTCGTCGGGAATCGCACCGGGAACACCAAACCGACCATCATTGACGCTGATGGAGTCACCCCCATGGTCCAGCAGCGATAGATCGGGAGCTGAGCGGGGCAAGTACCGAATCAACTCGAAATCAGTTTCAAAGTAATCGCTTATGTGGTTGCCGTTGGCACCAAATCCAACGTACACCGTGTCACCCTTTTGCAAATACCCAAGCTCAACGTCAAAGCTTTTTTGAGATCCGCCCTGAACGACAAGCGGACTCTCAAACGCCAGTCCTTGATCGCCAACCTGGACAAATAACTCGACGCCATCATTCGAAAGCTGATCAACTCGCAAAAAGCTGTCATTGATCGCGTACAAGCCGCTATTGGGTACCGTGAACGCCGCAATCGCAAACCGATCGTGATAGACCGGCGTTCGATATCCAGCTCCCACAAGCCCACCATGACTTGACAATCTTAAGTAGCTATCCGGGGAACTGTTGCGTCCATCGAGGTCGCCGTCTGCCGTGAAGAAACCATTGCCCGCATTCTCCAATGGCAAGAACGAAGTCGGATCGTCAATCGCACCAGAACGACGATTGACATCCAAGCCATTTTCCTGCGACCAACCGACGGGCGCGTTCCAAAGATACTGCCAGCCGGATGAATCGTCGCTCGCGTTGTCCTGAGTTCCAAAATCATCGCGGTACCCGCCAACAACTTGTTCACGGCTCTCATCGCGCGTGATGCTAAAATCCGTTTTGAAATAGTCGTACGCATGACTGCCGTTAGCGCCAAACGCCACTTGAACCTTGTCGCCACTGCGCAAGAACCCTAAAGCCGTGTCGAAGTAGTTTCGTGAGCCTTGCTCCACGACCCCCTCGACTAACGCCTCGTTTCGATTAACAAACACCCGATACTCAACGCCGTTGGAATTGGCTTCCAAATTGACTGGCTGAAGCCCAATGAAGCTGTCTGCGATCTCGTAGAACCCTGACTCAGAAACGGTGAACGAAGCGATCGAGTATCGCTCCACCACGCTCGACCCAGCTTGACTGGGCGTTCCCGGATGCCCCCCCGCCCGACTCAAAAGCAAATATCCCGACTCGGTCGAATTGCTTGGATTCAAGTCTCCGTCCGATGTCCAGTTCGTGCGAAACGCCGTGTGAACCATGGAAACGAATTCGGTATTCGCGTCCGAAATCTGCCCCGTCCTCAAATCCCCATCAACGGGAGAATTCCACTGATACTGCCAACCGGGCGTCAGCTGGCCATCGAGCCCCGCAAAGTCGTCCGCATAATTTGCGACGACCGTCGCCAATAGCTGCCGAGGCTCCAACGACGCGTAGTCCAACGAGCCTTGAGTGCCGGGACGCCGGCTGTTTCTAGAAGCCATCCTATTTGTTTGTCGACGTCGTGATGATCGGGCCAATGGTTCGTCCGTAAAAGATTCTTGCGTCCGTAGATTGCAGCTGATAATCCTGCCAGAAAAACAAAGCGTTTTCCGGCCCCGATCTCGCCACCATTCATAGTCGTTGCGTTTCAGCCAGATTGCAACGTTCAATTCGAAATGTCCGAGAATGGACACTGTTTAAGGTCAAAAAGTTCCGAATCCTGACGGTTTTTTGACTCCCTCGAGGCCAATACATGGGTTCCCCTGCCGCGATCAAACCACAGGAGCAAGACACGCCCCCAATTCGAACTCGATTTGCTCGCCTCTTCCCTGCGTCATTGGCCGGCCAAGCAACGCAATTTGCCGTTTTGTGATGGGTACAGACCGATGAAAACCAGCAACGCATGCGAATTGAAAATAAAATCAGCTCCGCATCACTTACGGGTTTGTTGATTTCTTGTCGGCTTTGACGATAGCTGTGCTAACCCGACGCGTTAGAGCAGTGAGCCGAAGGCAAAATTGTAGCCCGACGCGTCAGCGAGGACGCATTACGATCGAAGGCGGGCCACTCACGAGGGCTCTGCCTCGCTTACGCAATCGGGCTATGATTGCCCCCACTTACCCCATCACTAAATCAACATCCCCGTGTGCGAGCAAGACCCCTCGTCGGTGGCTTGCTGCCAATGGGCAACCTCCCACGCCTCCAAACGCTCTGCGTTCAATACTGAAACCTGCCGGCTAATCGTTAATCGATCTATCGTCTCGCAGAACAAAAATTCGAGAGCTCCGACTCGCCAATTCAGGCAGCTAAATAAATCAGCGCATAAAAAAACACCCTCGGCAACTTTGGGTTCCAGGGGGGCTTAGAACACCTCAGTTAGTCCGAGAGCGATTGGACGAAGTTCGGTCTCAGCATCCTTGCTTTAACCGGCTTCTACTTTGCTCTTGTACATCTCTCTGAATCAACATCCGTGTCAACTCATCAACATGTTGGTCGCAGGGTTTAAAAAAACAAACCCCAATGCAGACCCAACTCAAGCAAAGCATTCTCTGTCTGAACGCACAAGAGTAAGTATTGTTTGCCAAACTTTCACTCCCAGTTGGAAATGAATGTTCAACTCACCCTTGATGGATGGGCAAGTTATTGAAACCGCAAACTTGGGTCAAGGGACATTTCAAAAGTGATTCAAGAAACTTAAGAATAAGTTGCAGACGATCAAGAAATTGCTCACACAATTTAAATAATTCGTTTGTCATCTTGGTCAAACTACCTAGCTAACGACAACTCGCGACAAATGCTGACAAAGCAATGCTAGGCGAGCCAATCTGCTATCAAGCCATGCTTCCAATTTTTTAATCGAAGTCAGAGCAGGCACCTTCAACCAATACGAATTTCAAAAAATCATTGAGCCCCCCCACAGTTGCTATTGCAGTGATTTCGATTTGCCCAACTTTCGGCTCAGCAGTCGCGACCGGATTAACCGGAACGGGTCCAACCGAATTCCTGACATTCCCACGACAGAAGTCCGGCGCCGGGCAGATTCTCGCAATACGTTTTCGCGATACGCCCTAGACCGTTTTGTCGGCTAACGTACCACCGTCGCTTTTTTTGCGATGACCATCCGGCAGATACATTGAGACGACCGCGAACGTGAGCGAACCAACACCACAACTCAACAAACCGAAATCGAAGCGGATCCTCGAACTCGACGCGATTCGTGCGCTCTCTTGCTTAAACTTACTGCTGTTCCACTTCACGTGGGTCTATCAAGAAAAATATGGATTCGCCTCACCGCTGGGTTTCACATTCCCCTACGGGAAATATGGCGTCCAATTGTTTTTCATGCTAAGTGGACTCGTCAACGCGATGACACTTTTGAGCAAGCGAAAACCGAGTGATTTCTTGGTAGCACGTTGCATCCGGATCTTCCCCTCGTACTGGTTAGTGATCGCGATGAATGTCGTGCTGTTTGCGTTTGTGCCGATGTTTGGCACGACGCCAACCGTCGACTCGACCGTTGCCAATCTTTCGACGTTCCCGATGCTATTCGGTTACACGAACATGGAACCGGTGACCTGGACGCTCCAAATCGAGATGCTGTTCTATGTGTTCTTGATGGGGCTCTTGGTCACAGGATTGCTCGACAAACCCATTCGAACAATCCTGGTTGCGATTACCGTCTGCCTGGTTTGTTGCTCGACATTTACTTGGTTCAAATCAGCGCACCCCGAATCAGTCTGGAACGGGACGTTCCGCATTGTTGAAGACCTGTTCTTCATGAGAAACATGCCGCTGTTTGGGATGGGCATTCTGCTCAATGAACTTCGCTCCGAGCGTGGCAAGCCATGGGCTTTGTGGCTGGGAATTCTCGCGAGCGCGACCGTCTTTCACGCTATCGATTTACGCGATCACAATCCAATTGCGACAACACTGATGTTTGGAATGCTCACGATGGCCGCTTACGGTCGACTGCCAATCCTCCGCTGGAAGCCCCTGATTTACATTAGCTTCATTTCATATTCGCTCTATCTGTTCCACAACAATCTAGGGTCACTCTTCATGGCCCAACTTGAAACACTAGGCTGTCCACCGCTGGCCTGCCTGATCCTCGCAACCGCGTTTACGATTGGAGTAGGCTCCATCGTGACGTATTGGTTTGAACAGCCACTGACCAAATGGCTTCGCATTCATTGGACGCAAGCCAAACAATGGCACGCTAATCGGCAAGCCCGCCCGCTGCCACTTACTAAACATTCATCGACATCTAACTAGCAGCGACGATTTTCCCCCAAATTACTTTTTTGAATTCTCTTAATACGTCATCCGCATTCGTACACGATAAAGCCGGCCCAATGAAACTTAAGTTAATCAACGATTTCCAAACGCTTGAACGGAACCGCAACCAATGGGATCAAGTCGCCGGTCAATTTCCGTTCTTTCAATGGAGCTGGCTAGGCAATTGGTTCAAACACCTAGGAACCGAGCTTAAGCTGGCTGTCGTGGTCGCCTGCGATGAACATGATCAATGGCTGGGGATCGCGCCCTGGTGCATCGACGCCACCAATCCGTTGGTCATCAAATTGAGATTCCTGGGCAGCGGAGACGCCTGCACGGACTACATGAATCTAATTTGCAGCGACGAACACTATCGCGATTTTTCTTCACTCGCCTCCGATTGGCTGGTCGAGAACATCAATCAACCCGAGACGCTGGGCCGCATCGACGTTGTCGAACTCGAGGGCATCACACCGACCAACTCCAATTCACAATTTTTCTGCGATTTGCTCGACGCCCATGGATTGAATTCGCACAAAACCGATCTTGAAGGAGGTTGGGTCGTTGATCTCCCCCAGACCTGGGCGGAACTGAACGCGACGTTCAGTAAATCAATGCGACGCAAAACCAAGAAGGCCACCTCCCGCGTGACCGATGAGGCTACCCAAGTCCTCTCCACACGCGATGTCCCCTTCGAAGAACTCTGGAACACATTCACAGAACTTCATCAAAAACGACGTGAGATGCTTGAGCAACCGGGGTGCTTTGCCGACCACAGATTTGAGAGCTTCCTACGGGCGGCAGCACACGACCTGATCAAGGAATCCAAAGCCGAGCTGTTGGTGATTCTTTTCGAAGGAACTCCATTGGCCTCCATGCTTTTGCTCAACGACGAAGACACCGTCTACACTTATCAAAATGGCATGGATATTGACCGCCTCAACCTTGAGCCAGGCTACCAAGTCTGTTTCGCCGCCATTTCGCGGTCCATTGAACAAGGTTTCAAGCGAGTGGATTTTCTTCGCGGCGATGAAGCCTACAAAACCCGCTGGAACACGACGAGAATTCCACTGGAACGAAAACGCTACATCCCTCAGACCACGCTCGCAAAATTCAAACATGGAATCTGGTTGACGGGCAGGTCGATCAAGCATTACGTTGCAGATTCAGCTTCCAAATCAAAAAGCCACTGATCCAACGCGGATCTCGCGATGGAGATTCAACCTGTTTCGAATGACGCCACTGATGACAATCTCGAATATGGAAAAAATGCCCGATGGGAAATGGGCCCTCACCTACAAAACGCTATTGCTTGCCACATTCTCATTGTGGTTCGGGGGATTTACGTTTTACGTGACGTTCGTGGTTCCGATCGGAACTGAAATCCTCGGCTCCGCACGCAGCCAAGGCTTCATCACCCAACAAGTCACCCACCGGCTGAACGCGGTGTGCGCGATTGCCGTCTTGGCGATGACCGTGGAAGCCATTCGTCGTTGGCGACATTGCCAGTTCGGAAGCCGCGCGACGCACGTTGTTTTAATCTCGCTGATGGCTGGAATGTTGATCGGGCTCGTCGCCTTACACCCCATGCTGGACGCCCTGGTGGACCTGGACAACAGAAAAATCTTGGGCCGCACCCAGTTTTATGGGCTCCACCGAATTTACCTTTGGCTAAGTACTTTCCAGTGGGTCGTCGGCTGGATCTGGCTATTATTCACCATACGGCAATGGCAATTCGAATCAGGCGCAGTAGCGGCAGCACCCATTTCAATGAAGGTAAACCGAGCTACGACTAGCCTGTAATTTTTAGGGTATGATAGAAGAAGTGGTTGGCTATCACAGCGAAACATTCGCTTGGTCAACTCGAAACACTCAACGGCGGCAGGCAAAATCCACCGCTGAGCAATCATCGATTGTTGCCTCAATCATGCACGATGCGGCGACTTTCCAACGACAATTTAACTTAGTTTCATCAAGGTGCTTCATGCAATTTAAGTTTCCACTCGGACGAACCCTTATGACGGCTTTGCTGATGATCGCCATTCAAGCGACATCGACAGTCCACGCCCAAGAAGACGTCGTCGCCAGAACGGCTGACGGCAAACTTCCATCGGCAACCAAAAAAGACGACGTAAAAAAGCCTGTGGGCAAATACGAATTTACGGTCGAACGTCAACTCGAATGCACCGACGTAAAATCCCAGGACTCGACGGGAACATGTTGGAGTTTCGCCACGGCTTCGTTCATCGAATCCGAATTGATCCGTCGCGAAAAAGGCCTGCACAACTTGTCCGAGATGTTTATCGTCAAAAACATCTACCGTGACAAAGCTCGCAATTATGTCTTGCGGCAAGGAAAAGCAAACTTCTCTCAAGGAGCGTTGGCCCACGATTTCATTAGCTCTGCCCAAAACTATGGCATGGTTCCGGAAGAAGTTTTCTCTGGTCGGGAAGACGATTCAAAGCGATTCGATCACTCCGAAATGGAAGCCGTGATGTTGGGCTTTTTAGAAGCCGTTGCCAAGCAATCCAAACTGTCGCCAAAATGGAAAATCGCTTGTGACAAAATTCTCGACACGTACATGGGAGAAGCCCCAGAGAGATTCACGTATCGTGGTCGCAGCTACTCCGCGAAAGAGTTTGCTAAGAGTTTGGAGTTCCGCGGCCAAGATTATGCCAGCATTACTTCGTTTTCACACCACCCGTTTTACGAGCCTTTCGTCTTGGAAATCCCGGACAACTATTCCAACGGATCGTTCGACAACCTTCCAATGGACAACCTGATCGAAATCATCGACAACGCGATTGAGAATGGATTCACCGTGGCCTGGGACGGCGACGTCAGCGAAAAAGGCTTTTCAGCCGCCCGTGGGATCGCGGTCTTGCCTGCCGATCCAAATCGCCGCGACGTATTCACCCAACCAGGTGAAGAAGTCAAAGTCGATCAAACAATGCGTCAAACCAATTTTGAATCATTGGCGACGACGGACGATCACCTCATGCACCTAGTCGGAATTTCCCGTGACCAGGATGGCAACAAGTACTACATGGTCAAGAACTCATGGGGCGAGATTGGACCCTACAAAGGCTTCGTTCACATTTCAGAAATGTACCTCCGACTCAAGACGATTTCGATCATCGTCCACAAGGACGCCGTGCCACCGCGATTGCAAAGCAAGTAGGACGCTCAGCACAATTGCCTTGATGAAGTCAGTACGCTTGAGTCGCCTAGCGACTCAAGCGTTTTTTTGTCAGAGCAAACGCGACCAATTCACAAGGAACGTTAGGGGCGTATCGCTGACGTTTAACCGCCAGGAAATGCCTTCATGCGATTCTACTCGAATGCTTGAGTTCAAGCGTTTGCCCGAGCATGCCGGCGCATTGACCACACCAGGTCGACCGAATTTGCCAACCGTTTTCCAGCTCGACCCAGCCCACGATTGGTGAGACTTGGCTCAGGATCCTGCCGCGGCTGAATCGAACGACTAGCACTCGAATCGGAAACCGATGCTAATTTCCCTCGATCAAAATTGATCGATTTCAATGTCAGGCTGGAACAAATATCGGCTCGGGAGTTCTCCAACAAACCAATTGTGCCTTGATTAAACACAACCAACAGGTCGTCGGGCTTGAGAAACGCTCGCCAACGGCGGCGAAACTCGACGGGCTCAACGGAATGTTCAAATTGTTGCCGCGAGAGCTCAAGGTGCTGCAAGAACGAGTCCGTCAATGCCTCGCCAGGCGTGAGCGACTGGGAAAATACTTCACCCGTCCCCAACCGCTGGGCCACCCAGAACAAAGGCGGTCGGGGCGCGTTACGGAGTTGACGCAGCGTGCGTCCGGCAGCTATTCGCGGATCGTTTTCAACGTCGATGTTTTCCCGAAACGCGGCTTCACCATAAGCCACCACGATCGAATTTGGATCTTCCAGCAACCTAGCCGGGACGTTAAACGTGCCGCCGGATTTTGGGCCGCCGGAATAATGCTCTCGGCCAACTTTGGGATGATCCAATTGCCGTTGCACCATTTTTTCAAATGCATGGATCAACTGGTCCAACCCGGCCAGGTTCGGCTCGAGCTCTTGCAAGGCCTGCACGGCCGCTTCGACAGTCGAGAGCGACGTATCGTTGGGCTCCAATCGAATCCGGTACTGGCCTGGTTGAGAAGGAGCAAGTTTATAATGCGGTAAGCCACGCAATTGCGTTAGTTCCCGAATCATTGTGCGGGCTTGAGGCCAAGTCCCATCGATCAGCACGAGTTGCTCGGGCCTTTGCTCCGGAGGCAACGTCGCCAGCGTTTTCGAGGTTGCCGAAGGGTAAAGCAAACCTGCTTTGGGCCGCAGCTGAAACTCGGTTTGCTTAAGTGATTGGTTGTTGCCGCAAATGATCTGCGATTTTGCCAACGCCAAGTTCACCATCCGCGCGGTGTTGAATGGATGGTCACGCTCGCGAACGTGCTGAATGATTAGAATTTCTGTTTGATTGTCGATCTTAGGGATCGCATCACAGTAACAATCGGGCTGAGGGCGAAAACAACGCAAACATCGTTCGCGGTATGAAGCGGACGAATCAGAATCGACACGTGGATTCAAACGAGAAATTGCAATTTCCCTAATAGTGAACGAGTGACGAGGCAGAGCAAGGAGCCCATCTAAGAGCGAAATCCATTTATGGCTGGCCTCAAAGTTGCTGGCCTCAAAGAAACGTGCCCAACAAGGGACATAGTTTCAATGGCGGAAACGCATGGGAATCGAACCCACCAACCACATGATTTCCATGCGGCTCAACGGTTTTGAAGACCGCGGCCTGCACCAGCAGAGCAAGCATTTCCAGATTGAAATTCCAAACGTAGTCGCTCGGACCAATTTCGATCTTACTCAACGACCACGATATATTCTAGCCTTCTCCACCGCTCAATCAAACTTTCCAAGAACCGTCGATTCAAGCGAGGCAAGGAAAGTAGGCTGTGCTCGTTATTCCGAATACAACCGTTGGCTGGTTCACTTTTTGAGAATTCCCAGAGTTAGCTTGCAGTCAATCACGGCCCTGATCATGGGACGAGAAAACGCCCGGGAGTCGGGGCAAGGCACGTATCTAAATGGACATGTTGAGCCAACAGAATCGGGTTTTTGTGACTTGTTGTCTAAACCTGACGGGAGGCTTGCGATCGATTCAAGTGCCTCCAATGTGTCAATTTGACGCGAGTTGGATGCTCCAAGACGACAGATAAGGGTTTGACACCGAAAGACTCGATTCTAGAATGAATCATTAGGTCGTTGTCGATCAAATGAATATTCAGCTTCCAGTCGCTTCTTTTTTCGGCCCTAGTAAAATAGATTGCAATTAGCGGTCGTTTCCTACTTAAGAGTTAATCATGACAGAAATCTCTCAATTTGATATTTTGCCGCTAGCTTTTACCCCAGGATGGCAAGAACTTCTTATCGTGGGTGCTATTTTTTTGCTGTTGTTCGGCGGTGCGAAACTTCCGAGCCTCATGCGTAACTTGGGCCGGAGTGTCAACGAGTTCAAGGAAGGCATCAAGGAGTCGCCAGCTGACGGCGCAATCGAAGACGGCAAGAACGACACGGCTTAAGCAGTTAACAACTGGGGCATCAGGTAGTTGGCGGTCGAATTTTAGACGGGCGAGACTCCGAAATACCGAACACACAAGCTTGACCAGCTGACATATCAAGATCTTTGACGAACCAAGACGGCCATGCAATTCGACCAACATTTATTAATCGGCTTCTTCGGCTTGGGAACACCCGGCTTTGGAGAAATGGCAGTCATCTTGGTGATCGCCGTCGTGCTTTTCGGCGGGAAACTCCCTGAAGTCGCCCGCTCGCTAGGTGGATCCTACCAGCAATTCCGAAAGGGCCTTTCGGATATCCAAACATCGATCAAAGATGACCTCGACGCCGACAAAACGACGCAGGATCGAATCCCGGATTACAGCGACTACGATGACGACTACGACGAACCGACGTCGCCAAAATTTGAAGCTCCAGAAGAAGATCTTGAAGAGAATCAGGAAGAACAAGTCGAAGCGAGCTAAGGCTTGAGATTGCAAGGCACTTAGAATCACGCCTGAGTGCCAATCCGATACGCCAACGAGGTTTTGCGATCGACGCTACTCAGTCCCGTCTTGGGTGGCGTTAAAAGATAGTGAACAGCAGCCAGCCGAACGCTAGAAGGGTAACCAGTCCTACAGAGGCTCCACCGACAAAGGGCCAAAGTTCAGCCGATTTTCGTAAGTCGATTGGATGCGGAAAGGCTGCTTTGTTCTCGCTGTCAGGTGGTTGACTCGCTGGTTCTTCTTGCAAGTTGGCATTCATTTCTTCACTCTATCCATTGCTCGTCCGCTCATGACGGCTCAAATTAACAAGCTATTTTTCCCGATTGAGTCATCAAGATAGCCCGATATCCCAACGCTAATCAAAGTCAGTGATATACTGAGTATTCTCAGGGAAGTGCTTCTGATAACTCACCGTGCCGCTTAAACGTCTAGAGATGTTTCGGATCCCCATTTTACATTAAAACGATTCGTTTTGCAGGAAAACAATGATGAGATTTGGATTGGTTTTGCTTTTTCTGGCTTCGCTATTGATTTCGAGTGGTTGCAAAACCAAAGACGCGACTCCCGAGAAAAAATCTGAAGCGGCCAATGTTGTGACTGACATGAACATTCAAAAGGCCCCGGACGGCAAATAGCCGAAGCACTTACCTGGCACGCGTTTTAGCCCTTAAATCTCTCCTGACGCCAATCAGAA
>JBLINZ010000093.1:0-16580 GCA_047639375.1 Mariniblastus sp.
GCACGGTGGCTTCGATTGACTCTCGCAACGAGAATCGATGGGCGAGGCTAGACAAATCCGGGCCCACGGCTTTTCCTGCTCCGTCAAACTGATGGCAATTCGCGCATTGGGCTTTGACGAAAACCGCATGGCCCATCAAAGCATTCCCAACGCCCGCCGAATCCAACCCCGTCAGCAATTGATCGATGGAATATTTACCTGACACCTCGGGCTGACCGGGGAGATTGATTTCCTCTTCCTCAGGCCATGTCTGATGGAACCAATCTCTCCAAGAGTTGAGTTTGATTTGCCAGCCTTTGCCAGAGTTGTCGACAGCTTTACCGGCCCAATGTTCCAACAGTCCGACGGTCGCATTTTTGTCTTGGCCTCGCAAACGATAGCCGATCGAAATCAGTTCTCGGAAGTGCCTCGAATCGCTAGGACGACGTGCAACGAGTTTCAGTTTTTGCACGACTTCCGTCCCTGTCAAATCATCCAGCACGGGCAGGCTGCTCACAAGATAAGCCCAATTTTCGGCGTCTGGCTGTTGTGCCAAACCGATCGTGATGTCGTTTCGCCGGCTCGGTTCCTGTTGCCACATCTGACGAAGATACGCCATGGAGCGTTGGTCGCCACTGCGTGCCAAGACCGCGATCACGCCCAAACGAACCTGCTTGAACACTGCCTCAGTGTTCCCAGTTTCCAAGACTTCTTGATCCATCTCAATAATGGTTTCAATCGTCTGTCGATCGAGTTTTTCTGGAAGTTTGTGGAACGCTGCGACGACCGCGTTGGGCCACAGGTGACCTTTTTTCAAGACCGTGGGAATCTGGTCTTTGGTGATCGTCTTGACCAAGTTTTCCACGGCTTTTTGCAGATACAGTGGATAACTTCCGCCGACATCCTCCATGCGTTGCCCGGTTTCAAGCATCTCGATGACTGCCAGTCGCACGTCTGGAGTCAACTTGTTCCCGGCGGTCTGTAGCTGCATCGCGACATGGATTTTATCGCTGATCTCGATGGCCGGATCCTGCAGATACGCTTCCAATCGACCCTTCAATTCTCCGGCGGATAGGAAAGCCATCATCCGCGATAGCTCTCGATTAATGGCGGAACTACCAGAGGGAAACTCATTGCTGATCCGAGCCTGCAAACCAGGCACGCGTTCGGGCTCAACTTCCCCTCGCACCAGCGCCAGCTCCATCGCACGCAGCATATCAACAAAGTCATAATCATTAACAAACCCTTCCATGAACTGACTGGCCCTGGCCAATACTTTGTAGCCCCGATCCAAGTTCGGATCGGCTGTCATCAACGCGATGGCCCCATGCACGAATAGGCGTTTATCGTCGGTCGCCATGATTTCCATTTCCCATTGGTCGCTGGGAATTCGCTCTAGGATTCGCCGCGCGACTTGGGCTTCCACTCGGTCCAACGATTTGAGAAGTGGAAAGAGAGCGCTTGGCTCGGGCGTCATCTCGGATCTGAGATAAGATTCACAGGCAGCCCGTCGGACGGCCGCCGATTCGTCACGCAGCATTCGATCGAGAACCTTCGTGTTTTCGCCTTGCGTCAACCCGCAGAGCCGAGCGACATGGACTCGTAGCTCGGGGCTCTCGTCGTAACTTAGTTCTTCGAGCAACTCACTCGAAGGAGCCGGACCAAAGAAGACCATGGTGTCGAGTGCACGCTGGCGAAATCGCGAGGTGTTTCGTTTCTCTTTAGCGACACCTTCGATAGACGGCTGCCATTTGTCACCCAATTTTGTTTTCAGTTGGAAGATACTCTGGCGAGCCCAAGCCGAATTGGGCTGAGGATGTCGAATGATTTTAGCCAGTGTCGATTCAAATTCGAGAATGTTCTCTGGCACGCTGCCATTCCAAGTGACGCGAAAAACTCCGCCTTCGGTACCGCGACCGCCGGTGCAAAAATACAGCCCGCCGTCTTCCCCAACCGCCAAATCAACCACATTGAGTGGCCGGCCTTTGAGAAACGTTTCGGCTTGAGCAGTGTATCCGGCTCCATTTTTTTGAGTCTGCACTGAGAGGATCCGCCCCTCTGACCAGTCGGCAAAAAACAGGGTGTTCTGGTATCGAACGGGGAACTGCAAATGCTGATAGGACACCGCACCAGACGGCGAACCACGGCCTGTTTCACAAATTGCTGGTGTTTGATCGGCGTAGTATTGAGGGAATTTTGACCAGCCACTCCGCCAACCTAAATCAGCTCCTGCGGGAACGTGAAAAATCATCGTAGGTCGATACCATGTCATCCCAATGTCCGCTTCCATATCGCTATCATGAAGAAACAATTCGCCTTCATGATCGAACACGAGGTCATAAGCGTTACGGATTCCGCCCGCGACAATTTCAGTTTTCTGACCGTCAAGAGAAATGCGAACCACGGTACCGCCGGGAGCTTTGACGCCTTTCGCGTGGCCGCCAGGATCTTCCATTCTCGGCAATAAACCGCCTTCGTACGCGTGCTGAAAGGGGCTCGTCTTGGCCGGTGTGCCTTGCAGACTGCTGCCATTTCCGATGATCACATAGAGCATTCCATCCGGCCCCAATTGCAAACCGTGCGGGCCGTGCTCGCCAAGTTCACCGTTGAAACCGGCGAGCTTCGTTTGAACCTCGAGCATCCCGTCTCGATCGGAATCATGTAGTCGATAAAGCCCCAAGCCTTGGGGACCGTTGCCGGTCACAAACACATCGCCATTCAATGCGACAATGCCTTGGCAAGTCGAAACTTGGTCGCAATAAACACGAACTCGAAGGGGATCGCCAACCTGTCTGGTCGGGTCAGCAATCAGCAGAGGGCCACCTTCGCGTGAGAGCAAGAGCTTTCCGAATTCATTGAATTCCATCGCGATCAAGGAACCTGTTTCATCACCACCCAGAACTTGCTGGACTGTAAACTCAGGATCAATTTCGAATTTACGTTCAATACGTTTCTGTTGGTTGACTGTTTTTGGTGGAGCCTGGTCACGTTTTGAGGCCGCTGTGTTGGCTTGAAGATCCATTTTCATGCTCAATGGCGTCAGGGCAGGGTTGTTGGAGTAACCTTGCCCAAACTTCGACCGAACGGCAGTTGCTACCTTGAGGTTTTGACTTGCTTGACTGGAGCTGCCTCCCATCTGAGCCAGCGTGACATTTGGCTTGGCTTGGGTAGAAACTAGGGCTGCCGACGTTTGAGCGGACGACCGAATCGCAACCCTGGAATTCGCATCGTACCGACCAAGTGCCTGGGCACTGAGCCACCCCATATCGTTGTAGGAGGGACTGTTCCAGGATTCAACTTGCCCCACTCGAGTCTTCCAGCTGTGATCGCTAACGAGACTTCGCCAACGAGATTCGCTCTTTTCCTTAATCCGGATTTTGAGGCCCAGCCCAGCTTGAGGGCCATCGAAATGCCGCACCTTGGCCGCGATCAGATTGATCCCGGACTGAACCAATTCGCTGATATCAACTTGAGTAGAGTGCCCAAAAGACTGGCCTCGAGTCGCCAAACGCCCATTGATAAAAATCTCGTACTCGTCCCCGGCAGACAACTCCAAAGAGGCCTCAAGAGGACGAACTAGATTAAATCGCTTGCGGAAATAGCATTCCTGAACGGCCCCAGCCTGATTCCCAGCCGTTAGTTTGGGTGACCAAATCCACTGAGGTTCGTCAGCGTTGCTGGTCGTGGGAACCAGAACGCCGGCTACCATTACGAGTCCGAACCACAAAGTTCGAAAGCTAGATATCGAGCGATGAGCAGCAGGACGTTGAAATTCGCGATCAGGCATAATCACCTCGTAGGTTGGTCTTTCATTCCCCAGTAACGGGACGGATGGTCCGCCTGCTCACACTTGAGCAAAGAATCCACACCTAGTAAAAATCGGCAGCTTACGGCTTGAGAATTGGTAAAGTTGTCCGATTATTCCAATTTTTCGCTCGCTAGATGGAACCATCGACAGCTTTTAAGAGTCCATCATTCATGTCGTTTTAGCGCAGGTTTTAGATGACACGGCGTTATTCAATCATTCATGTAGCGATGAATTTTGACGTCAAACCCGCTCAACCCACCACTCTCAGTCTGAATTACAGCAATTATCACCGATTTGGTAGGGATTGTTTGCAAGGATCCAGACCTCTAACTAAAACGGGATGGTAGGAAAAATTTTTACCTTGCCTAGCTTTCCAACGAGTCTTTTTCGCCCGGGATCATCACAATGCTTCGATTCGTAGCAAACCTCTCTCGCCTTTTATCGTCTAGCTGCCCCTCTGCTCGTCGAGAATCGCAAAATCGCGGCCTTAAGTATAATGATCTTGAGGAGCGGAACCTGCTTGCAAGCATCGTATTCGACGCAGGGGTCGTGACCATGACTGGTGACGCCACAGCCGATACTGGAACCGTCGAATTGACTTCGGCGACGGAAGTCACCGTTTCTTTGACCGGTGCCACGTCCGAGGTTTACACCTTGTCCGACGTCTCGGAAGTCATATTCCTCGGTAATGCCGGCGATGACATTTTCACGAACTCAACTGCAATTCCCTCGAATGTGTTTGGGCATGCAGGCAACGACACACTGACGGGCGGCGATAGTGCTGACCGAATCCGTGGTGGCGACGGTAATGACACCATTTCCGGCGGCGCAGGCGATGACGGACTGCATGGTAACGCCGGTGACGACTTGATCCATGGCGATGCAGGAAACGATTTGCTTTTCGGAGAAACCGGAGCAGACATCCTGATTGGTGACGACGGTCATGACACGCTATTTGGAGCAGAAGGCAACGATGTGCTTCGCGGGGGCGCTGGCAACGACATCGCCTACGGATTTGATGGCGACGATGACATCCGAGGTGGCGAGGGCAACGATGCGTTGTTTGGCCAAAACGGAAACGACGAAGTTCATGGTGAATTAGGCAATGACCGAGTTTGGGGAAATGACGGCGTCGACAACGTTTCCGGCGGCGAAGGCGATGACGAGCTATACGGCAACGCTGGCAATGACACCGTCAACGGCGACGCCGGTAACGACTTGATCCTGGGACACGACGGATCGGACACACTCAATGGCGGCGAAGGCGACGACACAATTCTGGGCGGCAACCAAGCTGACACGGTCAACGGCGATGCTGGCAACGACAGAATCTGGGGCGGCGATGGAAACGACGTCCTCAACGGCAACGCTGGTGATGACAAAATCCAAGGTGAAGATGGCAACGATATCATCCGCGGTGGTGCCGGAGAAGATTTCATTGACGGCAATGCAGGGAACGATGACATCAACGGTGGAGCGGGGGATGACGCTCTCCTGGGAGGCGTTGGAGACGACCGCATTGAAGGTGGTGAAGGCAACGATCTAGGCTTTGGACGAGCCGGCAATGATGTCATGATTGGTGGCTTGGGCAATGATCGGATGCTTGGCGAAGACGGCGACGACTATCTCGATGGCAGTGAAGATGACGACAAATTGTTCGGCAACGCTGGTCGTGATTTCATCGCTGGCGGTGAGGGCAACGACCTGATGTACGGTGGCGGCGACGACGATCAATTCTTTGCTGGTGATGGTGACGACACCATGATTGGTGGTGAAGGCGACGACACCATGAACGGCCAGCGGGGCAACGACATTGCGTTCGGTGGATCAGGAAATGACACGATCACTGGTGGTGCTGGAAATGATCAGCTTTTCGGCCAACAAGGCAATGATCACATCTCCGGAAACAACGGCGAAGACCTGATCAATGCCGGTGCTGGAGACGATGAACTCCACGGCGGCGACGACAACGATCGCCTGTTCGCCGGAGCAGGCAACGACTCACTCTACGGTGAAGACGGATCAGATACACTTGTCGGTCACGCCGGAAATGACGGACTTTTTGGTGGCGTTGGCTCAGAGATTGACTACCTGTTTGGCAACGAAGGTAAAGATCGATTCTTGTTTGTGGATGGCGACAACATTGTCGACAGTGAAGCCCAGGATGCACGTATTGAATTCCGCGATGACAGTAACGGCTGGACCAATCGTGAAGTCGAAGTCATCGATGACGGCTTGAAAATGCTGCAGGACCGCACCAACAACACGCGGCTCCTGAAAGGCACGATGACGACGGAACCTTTGGTCTTCATTAAGCAATTCACCAATGCCAATGCAACCGAAATTGGCAGCAATCAGTTGGTGACCGTCAACACGGAAACCATTGATCCAGACACTGGCTCCTTCATCTTCGTCGAGGAACGCCAACTGACGTTCGGCAACTGGGACGAATTCGACACCACGTTGAACGATTTCTATGTCGCTGAATTGCCTCGAATCATGTCTTATACTTGGGCAGGTCCTGATGCTGTCCCAGCCGTTCTCCCAACCCAAACCTCTTACTGGGAGCAGTTCAAGCTCATCAGTGGTTGGACTCAAGAACGACCGGACGCGATTCAGTTCTATGACATCTCAAGCGACAACCAATGGTGGTTCCTCAAGACCAGCCAGTTCGCTCAGGACTTTGGAAAACTGAATCCAACCGCCGACTGGGCAACCGCTTGGAGACTTTACTTTGAGCCGGATACTTCGGGTTCGGAACAATTGCGGTTGGTCAACAAAATGAACAAGATTGATCAGCTATTCACCAAGCTGGAAATCTTCTAAACGAGATTGATTCGGCGTCCGGTTATTCACCAGACGATCGAATCACCAAGCAACCTAGCCTACAACGAACGCGACTCATTTGAGTCGCGTTTTTTTGTATAGTCATTCAATGGCTCGCTCAGGAAATCGGAATTGATGGTTGTCCGTGACACGTTCGGCTACCCTTCATACCTTTAGCTCGGTGCGTTGGAAAAGCCACGGCCTCGGAGGAATGCCAGAAAACTCAATCCGACATTTCTCGGATACCAAGGCGTGCGCCCTAAATCCCCTCAGAATGCAGAAGGCACGCCCCTCAGAATGCAAACCCCTTGCATCGCATAATTCGGTGTCGTCGCGGCCGCTCAACCACCGGCTACCTTCTGTGATCCTGCCAGAATCATGGTCGACTTTCTTGCTCCCAACAAAGCTGTGACGTTTCGGGGAACCCGACGCTTTCGGGCTTGTTGATTTATGATGCGAGACGATAGATCGTTTAACGATTAGCCGGCAGGCAACCGTCCCAAACGCAGAGCGATTGCAGACAGGGGCAATTGCCCCTTGACGGTAAGCCACCCACGTGGGCTCTGCCTCGCTAACCGGCCTGTTCATTCAGCGACCGGTTAAGTGGGGGCAATCATAGCCCGAATGCGTAAGCGAGGCAGAGCCCTAGTGGGTGGTTCGCCCTCGCTTACAGGCTTGTTGATCTATGATGCAAGACGACAAATCGTTTAACGATTAGCCGGAAGGCGACAGTCCCAAACGCAGAGCGATTGCGGGAGAGAGCAAGGCAGAGCCCTCGTTAGTGGCCCGGCTTCGATCGTAATGCGTCCTCGCTTGCGCGTTTTGAAGTTGCACACTTTGGGTTTGGTGGAGCGACATTCTGTGAAAGCAGTGGACATTAGACTGCGAAAGACAGTCTGCAGAAAACCGTTCTGGAATTGTTTCGTCCTGCAGGCCCAAGGACTCGGCTGATGCAATGTGTTCGCATAGGTGATTTGCGGCGTTTCGGGTCTCAGGTGACCGCTACGAAATGAACCTCCTGTTTCTGCTTGGCAAATGCTCGATACCGACTCATTGAAAAGGAATCCAACCCAACAAACTAGCGCCTCACCCCCCACCCCCTCTCCTCAGGAATTCGGCCTACGTTTGACGAAGTGACCATGCGGATTCGTCGGAATTCCTGAGGAGAGGGGGCTTTCTGTTTGTGACGGGCGATGAAAGTCAATTTTTCCGGTTAGCCGAAAACGACTACAGCAAACATTTCCGTAGGCCATCCAAGGCCCCACGAAAAGCGCCTGCGCACAAAAGTGTGCAACTTCAAAACTCACGCGTCAGGCCTACAAAAGACCAGCCGCTCCGCGAATGAGTGACAAAAAAAGGCCAGCGATTCCTGATGGAATCGCTGGCCCGTGTTGCTTTGAAACTGAACTAGCTGTCTGACCAAAATCTTTGATCCAGTCTTTCAACCAAATTCCAATCAGCTTAAATCTTGAGATTCGGCAGTGTGAGTTCTCTTCCGTCGGCGTCACGGCACTCCAACTCCAAGTGTTCGGGGAACACGGTTTCGCTACCAACGATTCGAATGTCAAGTGTTCCGCGGCCTTCGAGTTCAGCCAACTCTTTTCGCTTCTGGTTATTGAGATACGAAGCAACTTTTTCGTTGACCCGGAGCGAGATCACGGCGACGTTGGCGTTTTCGGTTGCCAGCATCAACATTCGTAAGACATCAAGTGCCATCGACTCTTCCGTCTTAACGTTGCCTCGACCACTGCAGCAGGGGCATTCTTGATACATGCTGCGTTTGAGGCCTGGCTTGATTCGCTGGCGAGTCATTTCGATCAAGCCAAAGGGGCTGATTCGCAAAATCTTGGTTCTCGCCCGATCACGTTTCATCGAATCTCGCAGCATCCGTTCGACGCCGCGTCGGTGTTTGTCGCGTCGCATGTCGATGAAGTCATTGACGATCACACCGCCGAGGTCTCGCAGACGCAACTGGCGAGAGATTTCTTTGGCCGCTGCCATGTTCAAGCGGTATGCCGATTCTTCGGCCGAGTCGTCAGTGCGGAAACTTCCACTGTTGACGTCGATCGCGACAAGGGCTTCTGTTTGATCGATGACGATCGAACCACCGTCTGGGAGGGGCACTTCACGGGCATGAATCTTGGCGATTTCCTGTTCGACTTTGTATTCATGAAACAGTGGGTCTTTGCCAGTGTAAAGCTGAAGTTTTCCGGAATGGCGTGGCATGACCAGTTTCAAAAACTCCTCGGCACGCTCGTAAGCGGCCTTGCTGTCGATCATGATCGTATCGATATCCGAGGTGAGAATATCCCGGATCGTACGGATGATCATGTCACTTTCTTCGTAGATATCGACTGGCGCGGGCATGGTCTGCACGCGTTTCGCGATCGCTTTCCAGAGCCGCAACAAGTACGCCAGATCGCGTGACAACTCACGTCGTGAGCGACCGGCACCCGCGGTTCGCACGATGAACCCGAGCCCTTTAGGTGGCTTGAGATCGTAAAGGTATTCCTTGAGCTTTTTTCGCTCTTCTTCGTCTTCGATTTTGCGGGACACGCCGATCCGCCCCAAGGCGGGCATCAAGACGAGATACCGACCCGGAATACTAATGTAAGTCGAGAGCGTCGGGCCTTTGTTGCCAATGCCTTCTTTGATGACCTGCACGAGAACCTCGTCACCGCGCTTGAAGATCTCCTGAATTGGAGGCTTCACTCGTGGGCGGAACCCGCCATGCGTTGGAGGACGATTTCGTCCTCGGCCATTTGCGTTGGCGGCCGCTTGCGCCTCCTTCTCTTTCCGCATCATCTCATCGGGATCGTAGCCGCCTTGCTTGAAGTACTTCGGCTCGACGTCACTGATGTGCAAGAAGCCATTTCGTCCAACACCAAAATCAACAAACACCGCTTGGATGCTTGGCTCCAGGTTGACGATTTTACCTTTGTAGACATTGCCAACATAGTTGTCTTGGCTATGTCGTTCGACGTAAAGCTCTTCTAAACGATCATTCTCGACGATCGCAATCCGATTCTCTTCGGATTGCGACGCGTTGATCAACATGGTTTTCTTCATAGTAATTTGTACTTTCATAGCGGCGGATCGGGCTCGTGAGAGCAATCGTCAATCGCGGCGCGTGGTGTGAATTCTGGGGGCTGCCTCGGCCTATTCGCAACGTGGTTGTGCGATTCCAAAAATCAATTTTTGGATCGTTGGCCGGGCAATCTGACTGGCGGAAATACACTCCCGAATCAATTCGGGAGGACGCCAGCTGTCGTTGTGTCTCAGGTCGACCTGCCAAGCCTTGACCCTCGATGGGCGGTGGCGTTCGATCTGCAATCGCGGTTTGCGAGGGAGATACTTGAAAGCAGGTCGTTTTTAAAAATCGTAGCGGGGACGGCAAATTGGCTGTCCCTCCGACCCCGAAATTGATGGGGCCAAGGGACGCAGTTGAGCCGAGAGATCGGGTGACTCGAGTAGGCCGCCATGGGCCGATCTGTTTGCCTATCCCTTGGTTTTCGGCAATCACTTGCCTTAAATCAACTTTGGACGAGCGCAGATTCAGCAATGCAGGCCATGAGCCTGAAACATAACACCCTCGGTATTCCAAATACCGGGCGTTTGTATTTTGCATTGTCTGAAACTTGGTCACCATCGAAATTGCATGCCTTTTCAGGATTATGCAAACTCGTTTTCAACGGTTTATCGTTCAACAGTTCTGAAACCAATCACCCGAAACCCCTAAATTGCTGAGCACAACGCTCCGTACAACTTAACTCGATTATCGAGGAGAAATCTCGCTTAGACGCCAGGTGCGTTACCTGGCTGAGTCGAATCGGCAGGGGCTGGAAATCCAGACTCGACCAATTCTTCCAAAGCCGCAATTGCCAGCTCAGCGTCACTGCCGGTCGCTTCAACGGAAACCTTGGTTCCCTGAGTCGCCCCCAGCGTTAAAACGTCAAGCACGCTTTTGCCGTCAATCCGTATGTCGTCTTTGACTACTTCAATCTTGCTTTCGAATTTTGACGCGATCGAAACAAACAAATAGGCAGGGCGCATATGTAGCCCCTGCGGATTGTTAATTGTGACCGTCGTTGATCGAAATTGATCAGACATTAATTGTTGAACCGTCCGGTTGAATCACGAGTTGCGAACCGACTCAGGAAGCGAACTGATTGTTATCAGCCTCTTCAAGAATCTGCTGGATATCCTTAGGAGTCCGTGACTGCTTGAGGAATCTACAAAATGTTTCATCTTGGAGCTGCTTGGAAATATTTTCCAACGCCCGAAGATGGTCATTTGGCTGGTCTGGAGGAGAGATCAGCATGAAAAACAGCTGAACTTGCTCCCCGTCTAGACTTTGAAAATCAACGCCTGTGGAACTCACTCCGACGGTCCCCACAGGTTGCTCAACACTTGGGTGCTTTGTGTGAGGAACGGCGATTCCACGGCCGATCCCAGTACTTCCTAGCTCTTCTCGCTTCAAAATCGCCTGCACGATTCCTTCCTGGTCGTCGGCTTTCAGCTGACCTGACTCAACCAAGCTTGTGACCAATTCTCGTATCACGCCTTCTTTGTCAGAAGCCGTCAATTCAGCTTTGATCGCCTCGGTTTTTACGAAATCAGAAAACTTCATAAATGGTTCCTTGTATGTTGTTGCCTCGATGGGCGTGCTCGCGTAAGGACTCCATCCAAATCGTTGCTGCCGCTATTCGGCCGATTCTTCAGGGATCTTGTGATCACGATTTCGATGGCTGATAAGTTTTTCTTTATGTTTTTTGAGTTGTTGTTCGATTTTCGAAATCGCGCTGTCTAAAGCCACGATCACGTTGCTGCCTGTATCAGAAGCGAAAAAATCGTTGGTCTCTTCGGCGGACACGATAATCTCGACCTTGGGAGTTCCCGAGTGTTCTAAATCGGCCAGCACCTGAATTCCGGTCGTCCGATCAAAAAACCTGGGTAGCTTGGCAACCTTGGACTTCATTGTTTCTTGAATGTCGTCGCTTAACTGGCCATGTCTGGCGGTAACTTTGATTTCCACCCCGTCCCCCAATTTTTGAATTGTAGTCGTTATGAGATAAACAGGGTCGTCCCAGCTTATCCGATCGCTCGTATTGTAGTGTTGACTATATTTCCCGACAAATCCAAATCGCATTGGAGTCAAAAAATACTGGATTAATCAACGCCAGAAGGGCGTCGAAGCCACCCGAAAAAAGCCATTTCCCCAATCGCTCAGCGAAAATAGATCCGGTTTAACTAAGTCTCGGTGTATTGACGAGCCCTTAGCCAGCCAGAATTCGAGTTTATTGGGCTTTTGCCAGGACCAAAAAACGCTCGACTACCATCCACTTGTAGAGGGTGCATGCTATTTAGCGACTTATTGCAGCCCATTGTTTTATTGAGCCGTGGGCCACAAGCTACCAAGCAATTCAAGACGACCCGGCCGCTCACCCGTCAACGGCTCACGAAAGTCTATTAAATTGCCCTATTAGACCGCTCAGCAATTGCTCGCTGTGCCTGAACACAGTTCGTAAAAAGCTCGGTTTTTAAATGCTTGGTTCTTAATCCAAGTACGCAGTTACAGACCTTTTACCTCGCTTAAAGCGTCGAGCTTCCGTTTTCCTTGGCCCCAAACATTCGAAACCAAACATTCGAAACCAAACATTTAAGGCAAAACATTAGGGACCAAAGATCGCTGGGACCTTCGCAGCTTGAACTGCGGCGTTGAAGTCCGACAGCTCCTGATCAACGACTTTTTTCTGCTTGGCCAGCAAATCGTCCATCTCAGCCAACAACATATCCCGAACCTCGATCGATTGACGGGTCGGAGCATTGTCGCCAGCACTGACCACTCCCACCAAAGCACTCAGCCGGTTGTTCAGCCGAATCGGGTAGTTCAATGGATCCTGCGGGCTTTCGTTCTTGGTCTGATACAGCTTCTTTTCCACTGTCGTCAAAGCAGCCACGAGTGACTTCGCTTGCTCGACCAACGCCTGATTGGCCGAGTCTTTGGCGAGCCGTTTCTCCAAAGCCTGAATTTGAGTTCGGATATCGCGAATTCGCTTGATCGCCGTGTGTGTCTCAGTCAGCTTGTCGCGAACACCGATCAGAAAGTCGAACTGAGCTTGAAGATCGTCTTGAGTAGCCGAAGAACGAGGATCCTGCTTGATCTCAAATTTCGAGGTTACCGACCACACGACCGTGTCCGATGTCGTTTGCTTGGATTTAGCATCGGCCTCCTGCTTTGCGTCAACTTCGGAGGCGGCTGGTTTTGTTTGGACCAGTCGTACTTGGTACTTGCCAGGAACCGCCGAGGGGCCGCCGGTTCCACCGCCCCATAGTACCATTCCGTCAAATGTTTCGGCGCCGGAATACCGCATGCTCCAGCGAAGTTGATTCATGCCTTGCTTGAGTGACAACTTCAACTCGTCCTTGTCAGAATCAGGCTTCGTGCTGAATGCCTGAACAAGTTCTCCCAAGGAATCTAGGATCTCTAATCGAGTTTTAGTTTTGCCGCCCGGTTTCTCTTTCAAGTAAAAACGAATCGGCACGCCCGACTGGGCGTTTTGTCCCGCGGTTCGGCCAGGAGAGGCACTCCCACCACCACGCATTCTCAACGTTGGCCGAGTTTCAAATAAGTGAATATCAGATTCAGTCAATCCGTCTTTCCATTGATGCAACATCGTCAGGTCATCCAACACCCAAAAGGAACGCCCCTGAGTCGCGACGATCAAGTCCTTTTCTTTGATTGCCAAATCTGTAATCGGCACAACCGGAACGTTGCATTGAAACGAGTCCCAATTTGCCCCGTCATCAAACGAAACATAGAGCCCCGACTCAGTCCCCGCATACAACAGGCCGCCCCGATTAGGATCGGCTCGCACCACGCGAGTAAAATGCTTTCGATCGATTCCTTGATTGATCGCTGTCCAGGTCTTGCCATAATCCGTCGTCTTGAACAGGTACGGCTTGAAATCATCCAGCTTGTAACGGGTTGCCGCCACGTACAATCCACCCGGCTCAGTCGGATGGGCTTCGATCGAATTGATTTGCGCCCATTCTGGCATCTCGGGTGGCGTGACGTTTTCCCACTGCTTGCCGCCGTCGCGAGTCAGATGAATCAAACCATCGTCGGAACCCGTCCAAATCACGCCCGGTTCGGTTGCCGATTCTGCGGCCGCGAAAATCGTGCAGTAGTACTCAACACTCGTATTGTCTTTGGTGATCGGTCCGCCAGAAGAGCCGAGTTTCGTCGGGTCATTGCGGGTTAAGTCATCGCTGATCCGAGTCCATGATCGCCCTCCGTTGGTGGTCTTGAACAAGACGTTTCCAGCGGTGTAAAGCACTTTTGGATCGTGCCGAGAAAAGAAGATCGGGAAGTTCCACTGGAATCGATACTTACCGTCTCCCGCCCCGTGTCCCATTGGATTGTCAGGCCAGACGTGAACATTCTGAACCTCTTTCGTGCGATGATTGATGCGCGTCAAGTAACCACCATAAGAACCGCCATATACGATCTCGGGGTCGTTCGGGTCCGGCGCGATAAAGCCACTTTCACCGCCCGCCGTCGATTCCCAATCGCGTTCCCCGATGCTGCGGCCCGAAGTTCGACTGGCAATCCGCACGGTCGAGTTGTCTTGTTGGGCACCGTAAATTCGATAGGGGAAGTGGTTGTCGGTCGTGACCCTGTAAAATTGTGCCGTCGGTTGATTCTCGTAAGTCGACCAAGTCCTTCCGCGATTAAACGAAACTTGGACGCCGCCGTCATCGGCGATCGCCATGCGCTGCGGGTCGTTGGGAGCGATCCACAAATCGTGATGGTCACCGTGCGGAGTCGAGATCGAACCAAACGTTTTCCCTCCGTCTCCCGAACGCCAAAACTGAACGTTGAGTACGTAGACTTCATCTACATTTTCGGGGCCAGCATACAGCCGCGTGTAGTACCAAGCACGCTGCCGAAGCTTCCGCTCTGCATTGATCCGGGTCCAAGTTTCGCCACCATTGTCGCTTCGAAACAGGCCTCCCTCGGCGGCTTCGATCATGGCCCAAACGCGATTCGAATCCACCGGCGAAACCGTCACGCCACAAATCCCAATCGTCCCCTTCGGGAGTCCAAGATTGCTTGTGATATCGATCCACGTCTCACCACCGTCCGTTGACTTCCAAACGCCTGACCCTTCGCCGCCGCTTTCGAGCGAATAGGGTGTCCTGAGAACTTTCCAAGTCGCCGCGAACATGATGCTGGGATTGTTCGGATCAATCGCCAAATCAACAGCGCCGGCTTCTTCACTGGCAAACAAAACTTTTTTCCAGTTCCTGCCACCATCGATACTCTTGAACACACCTCGCTCTTGATTGGGGCCATGCAGATGACCAAGCACGGCGGCAAAAACGACGTCTGGATTGGTTGGATGAACCTGGATGCGAGGAATCCGTCTGGAATCCGTCAACCCGATTTGCGTCCAAGTCTTGCCGGCGTTCTCTGATTTCCACATCCCGTAGCCATGCGAAACATTACCTCGCACTGTGACTTCACCACCGCCAACGTAAATTACGTTCGGGTTGGACGGGGCAACTTCGATCGCTCCAATCGATCCACCAAAGAATCCGTCCGAGATGTTTTCCCAGCTGGAGCCGGCGTCCTCGGTCTTCCAAACTCCGCCACCCGCAGCACCCATGTAGTACAGCATCGGGTTCCCGGCGACGCCCGCTGTGGCCGCTGAACGACCGCCCCGATAAGGACCAATCGACCGGAACGAATGCGAATTCAAAAATGCCTGTCGATCTGAAACGACATCATCCGCGCTCAGCCCCGCAGCAAACATCATTCCGAAACAGACACACAAAACCAACAGTCGGCAATTCAACATCACGTCTTCCCATCCAAGGTGCTACATCAAGTCGATGATTCTATCTGCGATTGCAGACGTCATTGGATTCATTGTAATCCAAGTCGGCGGGAAAGGCGGGCACTCGAGACTGAATAAATTAGCCAGGTCTGTGGCCAAGAACACCAAACAACGACATCCACTACGACTTCCCGCGTCGAGGCAGACATTCGTTTTTGCGCAGCGAACAGTGGCAACCCGACGCGCCAGGGCTTGTTGACTGAATGCCCGGTTAAGTGGGGGCAACCATAGCCCGAATGCGTCGGCAAGGGAGAGCCCTCGTTCGTGGCTGGCCTTTGATCGTAATGCTTCCTCGCTTACGCGTCGGGCTGCCATTTTCGCCTTCGACTCATTGAATCAACAAGCCCAACAGCGAGCCTGGCATTCGCGTTTAGCGACGCGTGTAGGTTTCGAACGAGTAATCGAAATTGTTTTTGCCATCAGCCGCGTGCCGTTCGCTCTCTTGAATCTCCCAGGCAGACCAATCGATTTCCGGCAAAACGGTATCGCCCGCGATCTCCGTATGCACCCTCGTCAAATGCAGTTCATTCACAAAGGGCAGGGCGAGCCGGTAAATCTCGGCGCCGCCAGTTACAAACGGCTGTTCGTCGTCGGCACATTTTGCCAGTGCGCCTTCGATCGAGAAAGCAATCTCCGCCCCGGCAAATTCGTAGTCCGCTTGCCGAGTCACAATCACCGTCGTCCGCCCCGGCAATAGCCGACCGATCGAATCAAACGTTTTACGTCCCATGATGATGTGATGACCCATCGTGAGTTTCTTGAACCGCTTCAAATCCGCCGAGAGACTCCAAGGCAAATCGCCATCGTTTCCAATCACGTTGTTTTCAGAGGCCGCGACGATCATCGCAACAGTTTGAGTGGCAGGAGGCTGAGCTTGACTCATGGTTGACTTACTGACGATGGTTGAAAATCTACTGACTCTGACCGCAGGTCTGTAACAGACGCTGACCACGGCTTGGCTAGAAATCGAACAACGATTGGACTAGACCGCCACAATGCCTTTGATGTGCGGATGAGCCTTGTAATCAGATAACGTGAAATCTTCAAACTTGAAATCGAAAATA
>JBLINZ010000094.1:0-16529 GCA_047639375.1 Mariniblastus sp.
CGATCTTGTGATCGCCCTTTTTGATTTCATAGGCTCGGATGTGCTGGGTAATTCCCCCGGCTTCCCCCGAGACCACATCGATTCCGATCAAAGCATCGAGCAACGAAGTTTTTCCGTGATCGACATGGCCCAAGAACGTGACGATCGGAGCCCGAGGCGTCAACGACTCTGGAACTTCATTGGCCACATCGAAATCGGCAAGCATCTCGTCTTCGAGCGATTGGTACTCGCGAATCTCTAGCGTCACGCCCAATTGCTCGGCGAGCAATTCGACCATGTCGTCATCGATCGGCGAATTAACGTTCTTGTTGGACTCGTCGCCCAATTGCTTGAGCGTCAAAAGAACTTGAACTTTGGGAACGCCTGCGGCTTCCGAAAACTCACGAACGGTACACGGCAATTGCAATACGACGTCTTCTTTACGAGGAGCAGCCGTATTCACGGTTGGCCCTGATCGCGAGCGACGACGGTAGTTATTGTGTGGACGCGAAGGACGTCGACCACGTGAGGGTCGAGCCCCCATAATTCCGCCACCGGACTGCTGATCACCAGCGCGACTGCCGGCTCGACGCACAGTGCGTTTGGCGGTCGCATCGGCGGCCTCGTCCTCGCCTTTGCCTTTTTTCTTCTTGTTCTTGGTCAGATGCTGCAACGGAGCGACAGAACCGCCCGATTTTACGCTTTTGATCGCGTCCTGCGGCAAGGCGATATCTGGCTTTTGAACCTTTTCGCCGGTGACCTTAGAGGCCGTCGGTTGCTTTACTTCCGGCATCGCGGCCAAACGAATATTACTGACGCCGGCCTTTTTGCGATTGTCTTTTTTCGGTGCTGCCTCTTCCGAACTCGGTTTGGCTTTACTTCGATCAAGATCTCGCAGCGGCCGCCTGGGAGCCACACCCGGACGACGCGGTGTCATCGGAGCCTGTACCCGCTGAGTAGGACTGATCGTCTTAGGCTTTTTCTTCGGGGCCGCCGTTTTTGGAATTTTCGGGACCGGAGGAGCAGGAGACTTTTTATTGCCTTTAAGCCGGTCAAGCAAACTGCCGCCGCGCTTAGATGCTTCCGCGTCAACTGCGGGTTCGACTTTAGGAACATCGGGCTGGACAACCGGTTCCTCCACCACGGGCTTTTCAGCCACAGGCTCTTGAACCACAGGCTGTTCAACAGCCGGGACTTCGGCAACCGGCTCTTCGATAACCGGTTCTTCGATAACCGGTTCTTCGATAGTAGGCGTTTCAACAACCGGCTCTTCGACAGCAGGTTCCTGGTCGGCGGGCGACTCGGATTCTGGTTGTTCGACGGGCGCTGGCGTGTCTTCGTCAACAGGTTGAGTCGATTTGGGCGGCGCTACAATTTCACCGATTTTCTTTTTCGCGGCTGCAGGCCGGACGGGAGCGGGGCGCACAAGTGCGGCTGGCTCATCGGATTCTGGTTGGGGCGAATCGCCTCCAGCCATGAACGCTTTAACGGCGGCTACTTCGCTGTCATCAAGACTAGCTAGCGCAGAGCCCTTACCGTTGACATCTGCTTTTTCGCAAATATCAAGCAACTGCTTGTTATCAAGCCCAAGTTCTTTTGCAAACGCGTAAATGCGTACGGGCACGAGGCGTGACCTTCCTTCTTTGTTGGGCGTTCTCCGCTTGAATAAAACAAACGTTGAAGCGCCACTAATTGCCAATTTACTCTACATAAATCGTCCCCTCTGCCGAAAAGTTTACTGGCATCGACGTCACTGACGTCGCGCCAAAAACTTGGCACAGACACGGTTATATAATTCTTCGGATCACGGAAACTGATTCTCATCAGAAAGACCTCATCCGACTAAAAGTTAATTTGCCTACTACTCTGCTGGTTTTTCAGACACGTCGCCTGAGCCCTCAGAATTCGACTCTGTTTGACCGCTTGATTCATCCGAACCTTCGGCCTGTTGTTCAGCTGGTTTCTCAGCTTCCGCTTTATCAGCGGCTTCTTTTGCGAGCTTAGCCGCCGCATCCGCCCTTCGGGCTTCTTCTGCGGCCACTGCAGTGGCAGCTTTCTTGGCTCGTTTCTCTTGAGCCTCTCTAATTTCTGCCTCTTGAGCCAACACATCAGCCTGATCGACAATCGCGTCAACCTGCTCTTCAGTGAGACTTCCCATCTCCATAAGATCCGGCGGCTCAATCACCGATAGATCATCGTAGGACAAATAGCCTTCTCCGACCAGACGATTTGCCAATTCTTCATCAACTCCTTGGAGTTTTATGAAGCCTTGGACCGCTCGGTCGATCTGCTGTTCCAGTTCGCCTTGGGTCATAATTTCGATATCCCAAGTACATAGCTTACTTGCTAACCGCACATTTTGCCCGCGTTTTCCGATAGCAAGTGACAATTGGTCCTCACGGACCAAGACGATGGCTCGTCCCATCATCTGGCACAAAATGACTTCATCGACCTCTGCTGGCTGAAGTGCATTTGGAATCATAATCATTGGATCTTCGTCAAATCGCACGATATCAATGCGCTCTCCGGCCAATTCGTCGATCACCATCTTGATTCGATTGCCACGAACTCCGACGCAAGCACCAACGCAATCAACTTTTGAGTCGATACTGCTGACCGCGACTTTGGAGCGGTAACCCGGCTCTCGAGAGATCGCATTGATCGAGATTACGCCATCGGCAATCTCGGGAATTTCCGACTCAAACAGCCGCTGAACGAAAACTGGACGGGTTCGGCTCAGGACAACTTTGACTCGGCTTCCCTGGGCTTTGACCTCGGTCACCAAGGCCCTGATGCGCTCGTTCGCTTGGTGAGATTCGCCAGGAATCTGCTCACTTCGTGGCAAAATCGCTTCGATCGGGCCCAAAGTCACGGTGGTTACGCGGCCTTCGTTCCGATGCACGGTGCCAGTCACGACCTCGTTTATGCTCTCGTTGAACTCGTCAATCTGTGAATCTCGCTCGGCTTCACGGACTTTCTGGATAATGACCTGCTTAGCGGTCTGGGCTCCGATCCGACCGATGACTTCTTCGTAGTCCAGTGCTTCCTGGCCACAACGACCGGCGATCGCACCCGTATCACGCTCAATAATGAACTCAATATCGGCATCTTCACCAAAATGCTTGCGCGCAGCGGAAATCAAGGCCGACTCAATCGCGACAAAAACGATCTCTTTTTCGATGTTTTTTTCGCGATGAAGTGAATCAACAATCCGCAATACTTCAGTGGCATTCATGTTCGTTCTTTCAGTAAATTTTCACCCGACTCGGGATCAAACCACAAAACCTTCGCCAACTCGATTTTGAGACGAACGCGATCTTGCTCTTCGAGACCAATGCTCGAATCCAACCGCGCCAAAATCATGCCTTGGCTCAAGTCTATTTTTTTCAAATTGTCATCTATTTCGCAAACGCTTGTTCCGCAAACTCTCGAATGAACCAATGTCGATTCACCCAAGCGGTCGACTTGGGTCACTACGACCTCAATTCCTCCGCCACTCTCGCACTCCTCGTGGGTCGTTTCGCCCCAACTTACGACGTGCTCAGGACGAATCCCTATCACCACGTCGCGTTGAGTTTCACCAGACCGAAACAGCCGCTGGCAAGCTTCCCTCAAGGGCGCTTTATTGGGCCAACGAATCCGCAGGTCTCCTTGAAACTCAATCCAATCATTGTCTTGCTTGACTATTCCTCGGCAACGATTCAACGGCATAGAGCCCATTAACGTCGCCACGAACAGGTTGGCTGGCTGCTGATAAATCTCCAGCGGCCGGCCGACTTGCAAAATCACTCCCTCATTCATCACTGCCACTCGGTCACCTAGCGTCATCGCTTCAACTTGGTCGTGAGTTACGTAAATCATCGTGGCCTTTAAGTCCCGATGAATTCGCTTCAACTCGACTCGCATCTGCTGACGAAGGTTCGCGTCCAGGTTCGAAAGCGGTTCGTCAAACAAAAACACCGCCGGATTCCGCACAATCGCACGCCCGAAAGCGACACGTTGGCGTTCACCGCCGGACAATTGGTGTGGCTTGCGATCCAACAACTCTTCGATGCCTAATCGCAAGGCCGTTTGCCGAATTTGCTTGTCAATCTCGGCTCGCAACCGAACATACTCGGCCGCCCGCTGAGGCTGAAAAATCTTACTTAAACCACGACCCAACATCCCGCCGCCGAAACGACTATTCAAACGCAACGTCAACCCAAACGACATATTCTTGTAAACCGACAGGTGCGGATACAACGCAAAACTCTGAAACACCATCGCAAGATCTCGATCATTGGGAGCCACGTGCGTTACGTCGCGACCTCCGATTTCAACCTTTCCGCCAGTGCTCGTTTCCAATCCTGCGATCAGCCTCAGGGTCGTGCTCTTGCCACAACCACTCGGCCCCACCAGAACCAAAAACTCTTGATCCTTGACCTCCAATGAAACCCGATTGACCGCCAGTGTTGAATCTGGAAATCGCTTCGTTAGGCTTTCCAGAATCACGTTCGCCATCAGTAATTCACCGCGGCAATGTTTTGCCCAGCACTTTGCTGGCCAAGTTGGCTAGTCGGATATTCAAAAGGCCCTTCGGCTTTTCCACTGTTTCCCCTCAACGCCGGAAACCGTGAAAATGCAGAAAGACCTTAAAAATCAAGTAATCAATTGAATAAAGATACGCCCTTGACACCGTTTCGTCAACGCTGACCAAGGGCGGCAACCTCAAGATCCACGGTTTCCACAAACCTATCGTCCTTTCGAGCGTCGATTCGCCAATTTTGCCGGATTCTCCTCAAATTAATCCAAGTCGGAATCACAGAAATGCTCCCGATGAATTTCAGTCCACAATTCGGCCACTCAGATTTTGACCGCTAGATTCGCGAAACCCGCTCCAACGCAAGACCTGGGTCTGCTAACGGAGCTTGTCAATGTGGACAGTAAACAGCCTGATTTCCCAAGCGACCCCGGAAGAACTTGAGTGAGCCGTGACGCCCGTGACGCGTAAGCGGCTGGGCCTCTCCAAACTACCCGCTGCCTGCCGGCCCACGAAAACAACAAGCCCCAAACATGGGCTTTATGTTTTGAGCACCCCGAAACGATCACGTTCGATTGCCTTGCAGTAGAAAATTCAGCCGTTACCGTGCCCACTCGAATACGCCATTGTTCTGACTGGCGATGGCCCGCATGACTCGCTGGCCTTGGCCTTGGCCGCCCAACGAAATCGTGTTGATCGGGATCACGGAACGTGGCTCGTAATTGTCACCATCCGGGCTCTCGGCATTCCACTCCTTCAATAGACTGACGGTTGCGTCTTGCAGCTCGCCGTCAGACAACAAGAATATTGCGTCCGGTTTAAGCTCCAACGCTACGTACATGGCTTTCGCCGGATACGTTCCACCGTTGGTGACTTGACGATCCAGCCAGTATCGAAATTGACGTTTGTTCCCATTGCTGGCTGGCAAGAGGACAGCCGAACGGAGATTCGCGTTCAACATCACCTGAGTTTGCGAGTTGTAGAGTAACACTAAAAACTCCTGACCGTCTTCCAGTTTGTCGACGGCCTGATTGAGTTCCTTGGCGGCTCGATTCCAGCGTGGGCCAGTCATGCTACCCGAGCAATCGATCACGAACACGAATTTCGTTCCATACGATTTAACACCAAAGAAATTGGCTTTGGGCCCACGTTTACCACCCATTCCATCACCGTCAAACCCAGCCCCTGAGGCGCCGGTCAATCCTTCCAACATGGCAAGGTCGTCTTCCTCTTCGAACGCAGGCGAGACGGATTCCAACATTCCCAACGGAATATCTGGAGTCTCATATTCCATCAATTCCAACTCGCTCAGCTCCAGGTCATCGGCATCTTCCATCTCGACATCTTCCAAGACGATGTCGGTGGTCATCATTTCGAACTGCTCAGGCGAATCGGTGATTTCCAAAACCACATTCCGCGATTCATCTTCGCTAGCAAATGTGAATACCGCCAAGATCAGGAATAAAATCAGATGCAAAATCGTGCTAACGAGCAGACTTGACATTCCGCCCAAGGCGTCTTTCCAAGACGGCTGGACGGACTCAGTGAGTCCCGATTCCTCAATGCTTGTCGATTGAGCCGACCTAGACTCCTCAAGCTTGCCTCCTCGTTGAGTCGCTCGACGTGGAGCCCCCACAGGACTCCCACTCGGCCGAACAACGTCGCCTCGGCGTCGCGATTGAACTGTCGGTGCAGGCGCAACGGCAGACTCGATCTTGGCCGTTTTTCTTGTTAGCGGAATGACATCTAGTTTGGAAGTGGGCGAATAAGCTTTGAGAGGAGACAGGGATTCCGTGATATCGCGTCGATTCCCATCCATCATTTGCCCTTTATTGCTGGCAGATTTGCCCAGACTGCCAGCTTCTATTATCGGTATTTGGGAACGAGAATCAAGCAACAAATCGACTTTCAAAAATCATGATCCAATTGTCTAAACACCGTCAAACCCAATAAATCAAATGCCCGGAGGCGAAAACCGTCCCCGCTACTCCGTCGTTGTTCGGTTTGCTTGCTATTTAAACAAACGTCGTCTCGGGGAAGATTTCGCCACAATTACTGAGTTTTCTCGAGTTCTCTTGAATTGATTGGCGGTGAACTTGATTCGTCTTGTTTGGCTTTTGGCAACGCATCTATACTTCGGCTTGCCAATCGTGGACTCAAGATGAGAAAGCGGCTGCGATTCGATCGATGCCTTCGATTGATGCCTTCGATTGAAAAATTGAATTGGAGAATGAATTGAGAATGGAATCTACTTTCACTGCGCCTCGATCTCCAGCTGGGATCTCACATTCCTTGCTGATCGTCGTGGTTGCGATCGTGACACTTGCTGCGGACGGCACCTTCGCGACGACTCAAGCCCAAACAACAACTCAAACAACGAGCGAGCCTCGACAAAATCCCGCGCCTTGGCGGCCATCGTTTGGGTCTCTCAATCAATCGACGGCCAACCCCGGAGCTGCTCAACCTGGCCAAGCCGGCCCTCCAACCGAAACGCTCCCACAGGCTTTCACGCCAGCAACTCTCGCCGACGGTTCCATTGAGCCTGGCATCACTCGGGTTTCCAAAACCTTAGACAAACTTCCCAATTCGGCGGGCCAAATTTGGCGCGAGTATGACATCTCGCCGTACACTTCTCGAATCACAACCGCCCCTGATCCACAAAAAGCCATTACCCAATGGATCCTCCGCGAGACCGGCAACGAAATGTGGTTTCACGAACCGCTTGGCATCCTGAGCGCCGAGAAGGATCGGTTGCTGGTTTACCACACGCCTGAAATTCACAATATCGTGAAAGGCATTGTCGATCGATTCAATCGAACGCGGGGACAAATTCAGAACATCGACATCAACCTCGTCACCGTTGAGAACCCTAACTGGCGATCCCAATCGTATACGATGCTGCAACCAATCGAAGTCAAATCGCCGGGCGTGGAGGCTTGGATGGTCTCGAAAGAAAACGCGGCAATCCTGATGAGCCAACTCAGACGACGGGGCGACTTCAAGCAACACAGCAGTGGCCGCGCTTCAAATCACGATGGCCAATCCATCGTCCTGGAGAAAACTCGCCCCGTTCAGTTTGTCCGAAATATTCGCTGGGTCCCCAATCAAATTCCCAATTACCAGCCCCAACTGACTAGCCTTGATGAGGGTTACCGGCTGGAATTGGGCTGCCTCTCCTCTCTCGACAACACCTCCATTGAAGCCGTGATCAAGTGCAACGTCGATCAAGTTGAAAAACTGTCCAACGTTCGAGTTAACTTGCCGGCTCCAGGAGGCGGGGGCCAGCAGATGAATTTGCAAATCCCGCAAGTCGTTAGCTGGCGACTTCACGAACGATTTCGCTGGCCCAATGACCAAGTCTTGGTTCTCAGCTGTGGTGTCGTTGCCACGCCGGAGCCCGACAATGGCGGCGGGCTGAGAATTCCCGGTTTGACGCAACGCTCCAAGCGTGCCGACGCTCTGCTGTTTGTCGAGTACCGAGGTCCAGCGGCGGGCCCGATGGTCCCGCAAACCGCAGATAATCGTCTGGCTCCGATTCGAAACCAGAAATAGCGTCACTCAAGAGTTGAATGGGTCGGTTTTGATGCGTTGATTTGGCTTGTGCTGGCTTGCTCCGCGCAAGCCGAAGTTTCGAAACTCGTCTCGACGTCACATACGAGTCTCGTAGAATGGAGGCAAATCTCAAACGTGCCAACGAGCGTGTTTCGACGTTGCCAAATACCGTGGCACACCGAAAGACCTCCCGGGGCACGAACAAGCTCAGCGACTTGCCAGCCACAACTAAAAGCGGACCACTGGTTCGTTTATAATAAGAACCGCCCTCTTAGCCACATTTATTCCCTTAGAAAACTTCGCCCCAAAGTTTCGCTCTTCATGTCCAACACAGATCGTCGCGTTGTAATTACAGGCATTGGCCTCATCAGTCCCATTGGCAACTCTTACGTTGATCTGTGGGAATCACTGACACAAGGCACCAGTGGCGTCAAGGAATTGACCGCCATCCCAACGGATCACTTCCCTTCAGATTTCGGTGGCGAGTGTACGGAATTTACTGGCAAAATTGAGAACTTTGGGCCACTGGAAAAGAAGCTTCAACGAAGCATCAAAAAGGGCCTGCGTTTGATGTGTCGCGAGATCCAACTGGGCGTCGCAGCCGCTCAACTTGCCATCGCTGACGCTGGGATCGAGCCGGGCATGCTTGACCCCGCACGCATCGGGACTTTGTTCGGCAGCGACTACATCATCACGTCGCCCGCAGATTTCTCAGAGGGCATCAAGAACTGCATGACGGACGGCAAGTTCGAATTTAGCGACTGGGCTGAAAAAGGCCTCACCAAAGTCGAGCCGCTGTGGCTCTTGAAGTACTTACCTAACATGCCGGCCAGCCACGTGGCGATTTACAACGACCTCCGAGGCCCCAGCAATTCACTGACCGTACGCGAAGCCTCTGCCAATCTGGCGATCTCCGAAGCCACCACAATTATCAAACGAGGCGCCGCCGACATCATGGTCGCGGGCTCAACCGGCTCACGCATTCACCCCCTTCGCACCATCCATATCGCGATGCAAGAACAACTGGCCGATCGCCACTCGGAAGCTGCAGGTGGTGACCCTGCCAAAGCCTGCCGCCCATTCGACAAAGATCGAACCGGGATGGTATTGGGCGAGGGATCAGGCGTCTTGATCCTGGAAGAGCTGGCTTCCGCGGAAAAACGTGGGGCTAAAATATTTGGAGAAGTCGTCGGATACGGATCATCGTCCGTCGCCAGCCAAAAAGGCGTGGCCGACTACCAAACGGCTTTCGCGAATGTCATGAAAGGTGCGTTGGAAACCTCCGGGCTTGCTAGCCGTGAAATCGGACATGTCCACGCCCACGGATTAGGGTCACCCAAATGCGACGCCGCAGAAGCCCAAGCGATCCATCAAGTCATGGGGGATACGCCTGTGACCGCGGCGAAAAGCTACATGGGTAACCTGGGCGGTGGCTGTGGAATCGTCGAGATGGCAGCCAGTCTCATGGCGCTGCAAAATGGACCGCTGTTCCCAATCATGAACTGCGATTCACTCGATGAGCAATGCCCAATCAATGCCGTCCAATCCAACGACACCCTGGCGGGTGACTCATTTGTCAACCTGAACATCACGCCGCAGGGCCAAGCCAGCTCGGTCGTGATTCAGAAATTTGCTTAGCCGATGCGGGGTAACCCTGTCAGGATCAACGCGAGTGCCTCGCCCTCAGGGTTGCTCGTCCTCGCTGACGCGTCCGGCTTCCACTATCACCTGTGGCTAAACGCGTTGAAAAAAGTCACAGCCTCGACGCGTTAGCAAGGGGGATGGTCGCCTTTCGCTCCGCCGGAAGACTCGGATTACCCGGAAGACTTGGATTACCCGAATTACCCGGACTCTGCTTCGCAGCCTTCCCTCCGATCGCTCCGTTTGCCTTGCTGGAAAGCCGCAAATTGGTGAGCAAAACATCAATCTTCGGCCAAATCACAACCTAGAGTTCTCAAACCCACCACGTTTGAATTCTTAGATCCGACTTGTGATTCCATGAACAACGCTAACCCCCGGCACCAGATCAAACAACAAGAAACATGGCCTCGGCTGATCATGAAATCCGCCGACGCTATCGCTATTGTTCTGGGCTTGGTCGTCCTGATCACTTGGTTGCCTGAAGTCAACAGTAAGTCGACCATTGTGATCGCTTTGGTGGCGATGGGCATCTTCAATATGGCTGGAGAGTTCGTTGGGCTCTATCGGAACTGGCGAGGCATCCGGTTTGAAAAGGAAGCCATCTGCGGAATGATCGCTTGGCTCGCGACTCTCGTTCTCCTGGGCGTGTTGGGCCACTTAAGTATTTACTCAACGGAATTGTCGCCACGATGTCTGGCAATTTGGTTTACCGCGACACCCACGATCTCTCTGGCGTTTCGGATTTCATACCGCCGCTATCACCTGTGGTCGCAATCCAAAGGCATCAACACGCGAAATTTCGCCGTGGTCGGAATCAACGACCTCGGTCTGCACCTTGTTCGCAATGTTGTCGGTGCACCCGATCTGGGTTTGAAGTTCCTGGGATATTACGATGATCGACCTCCGGAGCGAACCGGTGACTTGCCGGACGACGCCGGAACGAAGCTTGGGAAAATTGAGACGCTCGTCGAAAGTGCTAAGAACGGGCAAGTCCAAGTGATTTTCATCACGCTCCCGATGCGTGCGGAAAAACGCATCCGCAGTTTGATCCAGCAACTGGCCGACACGACGGCATCCGTCTACATCGTTCCAGACTTGTTTGTCTTTCAGATGCTGAACTCTCGTTGGACGGACATCCAAGGCTTGCCCGTCGTGAGTGTCTCCGAGAGTCCCTTGTACGGCGTTGACGGGATGCTAAAACGTTCAGTCGACATCGCGTTGGCTTCTACAGCACTTTTGATTTTGTCGATTCCAATGTCGTTGGTCGCTTTGGCAGTCAAGTTCACGTCCAAGGGGCCGGCCCTCTTCCGGCAAAAACGTTACGGACTAGACGGCAAAGAAATCTATGTCTGGAAATTCCGCAGCATGAACGTGCAGGAACACGGCAACCAAGTCAAGCAAGCCACCAAGAACGACAGTCGACTCACGCCCATCGGTGGATTCTTGCGGAAATCATCCCTTGATGAACTGCCTCAGATTTTCAACGTGCTGGCTGGGCAAATGTCTTTGGTCGGGCCACGCCCCCACGCCAGTGCACATAACGAATTCTACCGCAGCCAAATCGATGGCTACATGCTTCGCCATAAAGTCAAACCAGGAATCACGGGGTTGGCCCAAATCAATGGTTGTCGCGGCGAAACAGAAACGCTCGACAAAATGGAAAAACGAATCGTCTTCGATCACCAATACATTCGCGAGTGGTCAATCTGGCTAGATTTGAAAATAATCGCCAAGACGTTCAGCGTAGTCTTCGCACGGCAAAACGCCTATTAAGGGCGAGATAGATCGTTTCACGATTAGCCAACATAGAAGGCACAGGCTCTGTGCCGTCAAAAAGCTAATCGATTCTTCAGCAAAACGCCCTCTCCTCTGAAAACGCAATCCAAAAGCAACCGACATCCAAAAGCGTTGAGGCCCCTGGCCAGCGTTAGCTACCTTGAGGTCCATCATCCTCTTGCCGCATCTTCTGCTTGGCGAATTTAGCGATCGATTCGGACAACTTTTTGACTCGGTCGGGGACTGACGAATTCGAATCCAACTCTGCGTTTCGATCCGTTTTGGACTCTTGATCCATGGCCGCCCATTGCGAGTCGCTACCCTGCAAGAATAGGTTCTCCGAAGTCGGCTCAGTATTACCTGAACGCGTTATCGTGACACTCGCCGCCGCCTTCATCTGCTTGACGATCTCAGCTTTAATATTCATGGCTGAAGACGCCTCCGGCTGATTGGGAGCAAACGTCGCCGCGTTCGAATCGAGCGACTTTGCCAAACTCACCGGACGGGCACTCGGATTCCGACGCGTTGACGACCCATCCAAGCCATCGTTGCGAAGGGGCGCGGCTGGGGCCATTCGTCCAGCCGATTGCTCATGAGCGTTTCCTGAATTCACGTCCACTGGATTCACAGGTTGGGAAATCGAGCCTGTTGAACCTGACGGCCTCGGTTCTATCGCTCGAAGCGCTGCTTGAGCCCTCAACTCCATTTCCGCCGCCGACAAAATTTTCGCCGCACTAGATCGGATCGGATTCGACATCGGCGGCTCAGAAGCCGGGTTCGAGGCTGCGGAAGCAAACATTTGCTGAGGTACCGGTGACTGCTGAGGTACCGGAGCAGGCCGAGCCACTGACAAAGGTTGCGAGGCAATGGGCGCGGGCCGATTCATTGCACTAGCGGCGTCCAGAAGATCGCTCACCGATGGAGTTCCGGGGACTGCATCCTTGCTGGAACGATGGTTCGTATCGGCCGATGGCGTAGGCTTTTTCATACTCGTCAACTCAGATTCGGCCTGAAACGCGTTGCACTGAACCGGTGAACTTTGAGAACTACGACTTGGAGGCAATTGAGCCGACGCCACGCCAAGCTCAATTGCGGAGGTCCCGACTGAATCGATCGATTGAGTTTCGAACGCGGCCGGCCGAGGCTTGATCCGCTCGCCCTGCCTGGCACCCAACTCAAGTTCGGATTGAGGCTGATTCGTTGTAACGGGCGCCGTCGCAGCTCGATCGGTCGTCGGTGGAAGAGAGTCGCCACGCCTTGCCGCATGGGTTGCCGCGGTCGCGGCCGCAGCGGCCGTGGCTGCCCGAGTCACCACGCCTTCGAACATTTTCCGATCGAACATATCATTCGATTGCCCATCAACTCGAGCTCCATCTGATCCTTGAACCACTTTTTCATCATCCGACTCAGCAGGGGGCGCGACCAGCAAGATCACGCCAAGCCCCAACATGAATCCACCGAGCATACCGGCGATCACAACGATCTTTTCCCCCGGTCCGTCGGGACGGGTCGAGACCTGTGGCTGATCGACGCGGGTCAGCAATTCGCCACCGCCCGATATCGCCAGCCCTTGGATCTCTCCCAAATCTGATTGAGACTTGCTCGCGAATTCGGTCCGTTGCTTGAGTTCGGCTTCCAACGCGACTCGCTCAGCCCGTTTGGAGCCCAGATTTTTCAGGCGGCCGTCCAATGCTAAGAGATCTGCCTTAAGTCGCGCCAATCGGCTTTCCGTGGATTCCTTCTCTTTCTCCAAACCGGCGATTGAGCCTTCCAGCTCAAGGAACATTTGGTTCTTCATCGATTCGAATTCAGTCTTGGCGGCCAGCAACGAGGGGTGTGGCAGGTTGTATTTACTTACCATCTCCGCGAATTTTCGCTGCGTCTTGATCAACTCGTTTTTCAAACCTTCTAACGCAGGTTGATATCTAATTAGCTCGCCCGAAATACTGACACTTTTCTCAGGGTTGCTACTGGCTAGAATCAATTGATCCAGTACGGAGTTCAGTGACTCCAGTTGAGTTTCCGTATTACGCTTTTCGATCTTTAGCTGAGACATGTCCCGTTTGATCATGCTGTCACTCGGCTCTGAGCCACTTAGATTTAGCATCGCCCCGACATCTGCTCCGAGCTCCAGGTCCATCTCGCGAAGTTTATCCTGCGACTCTTTTAAGGCCGCTGCCGCTGCCAAATGACTGTGTGATAACTCCTGCACCATACTCTGAAGCCTCAAGCTGCGAACCTCGTCAGCTTTGCTGATGATCTCTGCCAGCAGCAACTCAATGAATTGCCCTGACCTTTCTCGCGTAGACGCTTTGGTACTCAGGACAATCGTTTCTGTAGTCCCAAACTCTTCGCCATTGGGAGCACTGATGTTGATCGAGCCCTGGACGTCTTCGATGGTTTCGTCATCGGGCCAGCTGTCCGAGTTGCCCAAGAATCTACTTTTAACAGGACCCAATTGCGTGAGTGCTCCGCGAATGACCTGGGGGTTCCGCGCAAGCTCAAGGATCGTTTCCTGAGCCGATTTCATGGACTCCATCGAATCAAACCGGCCCGGCTTGTAGGACTGGCCCAGTAAATCATCGCGAACAATTATCGACTGTCGGGCGGACCAAGTCTGAGGGCGCAACAACAAGACGTAAACGACAGACAACAAAAATCCCAACGCAGCCGGGGCGATCAAAAGAACCTTGTAACGATTCAGGGTTCCCAAAACATGACTAATTCGCTGATTGGATGAAGGTTGATTACGGTCGCTCATTCGATGGCCTGCAACTCAAATGGGTCACGAGACATAAGTCTCGATGATCGGTTGAAATTCGAAGTCTTGAAAAAGTCTGAAGTCCACAAACGTAGGATGGGCACTGTTCCCCGTCGCCAACTCTGGAACGCCGCCCTCAAAACGCGGGAGTCACTCACCTCGTCTTGAGAAAGGGCTCTAGTTCATCGACCAGCACAAGCCCGCCGTCCAAAACGCTGGAGTGACACACCTATTCTTCATCGCTTATCCAGACAGATTAGAATGAGCCAATATGCCGAATTTCCGGCCGAAAATGCGGTAGAATCGTTAGGCACGCGTCAGAACCGCGCATCGCCACCCAGTCGTCAAACTTTAACTCGGGTGTTACATCACTTAACGCTGGCAGTTGCCAACCCAGTTCGCTCCCTCCGCGAAACGATCCGGCTTGAGATGAGGAACAATAGATCGTTTAACGATTAGCCGGCAGCTATTAGGCGACGTCTTTTGGTAGCCCAATGGGAAAGGCGACGTCTTGATCTTGATAGGATCGCAAGAAGGTAACTCTCGTTAACTGATCTCCAGCCTAACGCTCCCTGTCAAGCCTGCATCGTCTGGGGACGAGGTGGGATCTGAATGCGATGATACTTCAATCCGAATTTCGTTGCGCCGAGTCAAGCGTTCGTGGACCTCGACTCTCAGCGGTGGGTCTCCAGTTTGCCATTCTCCAACCAAGACTCCATTTAGCGAAACTTGGGCCGAAGGTTGGGCGGCATCCACCACCAAAAAAACCGCTTGGCCCGGCTCCAATCCCGTTGGCAAATTGAAGTTCCGCACATACGCCACGGTCCCGGCGAACGAATCGCCTAGCCAATCATTCCAAGTCGAAGGGATTTTTTGCCGAGTGGATTCACCGATGGCAATCGCAGGCTCAGCGGAGGCTGAATCGAATTCAGCCGACCGGCGGAGCAAGATGGCTTTCCACGGCCCGTGAAGCCGAATGGCATGGATTTCTGACACGACTATTCTGGAACGTAGCTGTGAATGACGGACGATTGATGAACCTGCTTGGTGAGCTTTTCAATCAAACCGATCGAGACTTTGATGCCTCGAACAGGAAACGGATAAGGAGGCCGTGTCTCACGTTCGGAATCATCATCGGGAGCTGCTGTAAGCCCACCGTCATCAACACCGTTGGTGCCTTCGTCAGTCAGTGCATCACCGTCTTGATTCACACCATCGCTTTCATAAAACGGAGTCCAAGTGTCATAGACGGTTTCAACCAAACCATTGTAAATCGGCGGAGGAGTTCCAGTGTACCTTTCGAACCGAAATTGATAGGTCAATTGAGATTGCGGAGTCGAGAACCCAGAGAACCAACCGCCCCCTACGTATCCCAGACTGTGCCCTAAATCAACATAAGCTCCTAAGGCAGATTTATTTCCAATCGCCACGTTTTCGAAACCAATATCGTGGGGCTCAACAGTCACACCTGACGTCAATCCAACCAATGCATTGGGTGAGTAAACCTTGATATCAAACGAAGTGACTTCGCTTAGTAGAATGTCGTTTCCGTTGTAGCTCAAACCGAATCCGGTTCCTGTGTAATCCGCCGACCGCAAATTCCATAACAGTCCGCGACTTAGCAAATTTCTAGGCGGCCCCACTGTAATTGGAACGTGGCAAAATCGATTTTGTCGGACAGCCAAGTCTTTCATGCTGTTGGCAACAACTTGAAAATAAAACGTGGTCGCAGTAATTGGAACCGTCACAATTCGAGCGGAAATATCATTAGTCGCGAGATAGCTTAACGCTCCGTTGACAGTCGTAAACGCGGGCAAACTCAGATCAGGGCGAATCAAAAGCACGCGTCGATAGACTTGGATGCTGTCGCTAACAAAGTCGTCGACGAAATCGGAATCGTCTTGAAGCGCCGTCCACCAGACGACTTCCGCGATCGGCGACTCAATCACAATCGTCGTGAACGCAACTGCTGGGTTGATTGAGTTAAGCGTATTGCCCCCGACCGTAATCGTTGCATTGGATGGAATGTTCCGACCGCGAAACGGAGAATCCTGACTTCGAACCGTCCCGGCCCAAATGTCATCGTGGTCGCCTTTGTAGGAATTACCAGGAGCGAATGGGTCAAACCGATCATCAATTCCATTAGGGGCGCTAATCGGGAATGCGTCGACTCCACCTGTAACACTGGCATCAACGGGATCGGGAATGCCGTTCACAACAACATCTCGGATTCCGTTGAAAGCAGCATTCGCAGTCAGCGGAAAATTCAAATCACGCATCGGACCTTCGTTAATCGCGCAA
>JBLINZ010000095.1:0-16421 GCA_047639375.1 Mariniblastus sp.
TGAAGTAGCCGGCCAAGCCCTTGGTCTGCTAGATAGCTGCGGCTGAAAGCAATCAACGTCAAAACTTCGTTCTCGCTAGTTAATCAATTTACAGTTGGGCAAGGCGTGCTTGAAGCGTGATACCGCTGCAGGTGAAACATTGCATTGAAAGATATTTAGCGATCTCAGAGATTGGACCTGTTTAAGGTCGTCCAATGTGGCATCTGAAATCAAAGCACCGTTCATGAATATGTACTCAAGCTGCTTTAACGCTGCAAAGTCGCTGAAGGCACCATCGCCGATAGGTAGATCGCCAATGATCAAACGCCTAAGTCTTGGTAAGCCAGTCAATCTTGCGATTCCCGATTCCGAGACCTCGGTGCTTGATAGTTCGAGCGATGTGAGGTTGGGCAGAGACACAATGACGTTCATTGATGGATTGCCAATTTTATTGCCGGTCAAGTCGAGGTGTTCAAGTTTCTCCAATGGAAGGAGCTCAGTCGTGCCAGCATCCGTAACAGACGCATAGCGTATTCTGAGGTCGCGAAGATTCAAGTGAGAGGCAAGTGACTTGAGGCCAGTGTCTGTAATGTTTTCTCCACAAATTTGTAGATGGGTCAGGTTTTTACATCCAACCAGCATCGCCAAGTCATCGTCATCGCACTCCCAACTGGGTGAAAACCCCCAATCCGATCGCCCTGAGCCAATGACTGAATCAATATTGTCGAGTGGATAATCGAAGCCAAAAACTGCTCCGATTCGAGGGTCAGCATCGGCTTGTGATGAATAGGAAGCTCCGCGTGTGATCAGCGTTTTTGCAATTCTATGTTGCCGTGCCGATTCCCGCGAAAAAGATAGATAGGTAACAAGTCCTACGGAGAAAAGTAGAACTAAAACTCCTAGGGTTCGAATTGAAAACTGAAAACGCTTTTTCATGGCAGCTGTTTGGTGATGGTTCTCTGTTTGATGCTCGCGGTCGTCTTACCGTTTTGCTCCGAAGAACCCAACTTTTATGCCTTGGCGTTTTAGATACCGCGTCGCACTGGAATTGGCGACAACCATGACAATCAATCCAATCAGCGGTGCAGGGACTAGAACACCAATTGCGTAAACGTATCGAGTCGATCCAGGATAAAGCACGCGGCCCATCTTGAAAATTCCGATGGATGCGCAAATCGCTGCCGCCAGAAGTCCAAGCAAGCCAGCGGCAAGCACGATCACGAACATCGAAGTGATGATTGGATCTTCAGTCGTTCCACCAAGAAACGCATTGGCAGCGACTAATATTGGAATGGCGCCAAGGTAACCAAGAATCGAGTAGATCAGCATTTTCTGCCCCGAAATGACAATGCCTTGATCGGCCTGGATAGCGCCGCTTGGTGTAGCTTTGGTCGTAATCGGAGCTTGGTAGGGGTTTGTCATGGGTGTATTGCTAACTTGTGTTCGTACTTTGGGCGCCCACCGATTTCGAGTAGGCCGCTAGTTTTTTCTTGAGTTAGACATCATCCAATCGTAAAGCTTGGGGTTGTTGTAGGTCTCGGTCCACGAATCGTGGCCGGCTTCTGGGTAAACCGTAAATTGAATGTCGGCTCCTTTTTTCTCAAAGGCATCGACTAGCGTCTGGGACCGCGATAGCGGCACAACGCTGTCTTTGGCACCGTGGAAGACCCAAATCGGGACTTGCTTTCCCATCGTGTACGCCGCCTTTGTCGAGTCCCCACCGCCGCAAATCGGAGCGATCGCCGCGAATCGTTCTGGGAAATGTGAGGCCAGATTCCAAGTTCCGAATCCGCCCATGCTCAAGCCCGTCACATAGACTCGATCCGAGTCGACGTTGTAATCCTTCTCGACTTGATCAAGCAGCGCTCCCAGCGAAATTGGCTCCCACCAGCGTTTGGATTTGCATTGAGGGGAAACGACGATGAACGGGAACTCCTTGCCGGCAGCCGCCATTTTAGGCGGACCGTGGATTTTAACTTTGTCTAGATCGTCGCCGCGTTCGCCTGCACCGTGCAAAAACAGAACCAAAGGCCACTTCTCTTGAGACTCGTATTCCTTGGGAAGATACAGCAAATAATCCATCTCAATCGGTTGCTGTACCGAGAATTTTTTTTCCGTTTGATTCGGAGCAGATGCTTGAGGTGGCTCACCCTCCGTGTCTCCCTTGGTTTCAACCACCCAGATATTGCGATAACGGACTGGGTTGCCGTGATTCTGAAGGTAAATAAACCCCGGTTCAGCGGACTCATTGTTCGGGCCAGCGGTGGTCTTTTTGGGCAATTCGACATGCTCATGAATCGTCACGCCATTGTGCTTGACTTCCATCCATGCGTTTTCAAGTTTCTTGTCGCCGTCAAATTTGGCGGCGTGAAAATCGATGTCGTAAGTCTGCCACTGCATGGGCGGGAAGCACATGTTCTCATCCGGTTTTCGAATGGTGTAAATGCCGCCACATTCATTGTTCTCTCCGCTCAGTCCGAACGAGTCCAGCATCTGTACTTCGTAGCGTCCTTGGATGTAAATGCCACTGTTGCCTCGCCCCTGCCCACGTGCTTTGGGCATGTACGGCAACAGGAACTCGATGTGGATTTGATGATCCTGAAATTTTCGTTTGCTCGCCGTGCCCTGCATCAGCAAACCGTCGTCGGTGACTTGGCCAGGTTTGCCTTTTAAGGACCATTGGTCAACCGAGTCTTTTCCAGCAAATAATACAATCGCGTTTTTTGGTGGCCTCTGGCCTAGCGTGGGACTTTTCCTGACGACTCGCTTGAGCTTGCCAACGACTTCGCCGTCGGATTTGATAGTGGCCACGCCTGCTGTAATCAAAGCGGTCGCCTGATCGCTTTCGAGCGCTAGGATGTCGTCGTCGATTGTGGATTCTGGAACCCGTGTCGGCTCACTCTTGTCCCAACCGTCACCTGGCAAGCCGCCCATGTAGCCGACGCCGGAAAACTTGCCATCGCCCAACGCGATGACCTGCACGCCGTACTTCAGCTCGCCTTCATCGAATTGAATCGTCCCCGAATACTCTCCTTGAACTTTGTAATCGGCATCAGCCGTTTCCTGGGCAGACACGCCACCTACGAGTCCGCAAACGCACAGCCAGGTCAATGAACAAACTCTAATGATTATCACGGATTACTCTCTCGGAAAAAATGCTCGAATTGCTAACAGCCGGAAGTGACTGCCAAGTAGAAACGTTTTGTTTTGCTCTTACGACGAGTTGGGTGAATGAGGGAATCGTCGCCTCATATTAACGGACAGGATTCTCAACTGACTGCCGTCCGGCTGCGGTCCTGAACTTGACATAAGCAAACAGATTGCGATGCCAATTTCTTGAACACGCGTTCGCGCAAGAATTCTCGCTTACGAAGAACGTCAATTCTGAAGGAGGGCGAGTCGTTCGTCAAATAGATTGAGTAAAATTCTTTGATCGCGTCCTTTCAAGGAGAACGCTCAGTTTCGCGGAATCAATCGACTATTTCTTCTCTTCACCGGTATTCAGGATCGCCATGAAGGCTTTTTGTGGGATGTCAACGCTGCCGATCGACTTCATGCGTTTTTTTCCTTCTTTTTGTTTCGCCCAGAGTTTTCGTTTTCGGGAGATATCACCACCGTAACATTTTGCGGTTACATTTTTGCGAAGTGCCTTGACCGTTTCCCGGGCAATGATTCGGCTGCCAATCGCTGCTTGCACGGCGATCTCGAACATGTGTCGGCTGATCTCTTCTTTGAGCGTTTTTACCACGGCGCGGCCACGGCGATCCGCGTCGGCTCGATGGCAGATGACACTCAGTGCATCAACTTTATTGCCGTTGACCATGATGTCCATGCGAACTAAGTCAGCAGGGAAATAACCGATCAGGTCATAGTCCATGGTGCCATAGCCACGCGTGATACTCTTGAGCCTATCGTGCATGTCGTAGATGACTTCCGCCAACGGCAAGTCATAAGTCAACATCATACGGGTGGATGAGAGGTATTCAGTGCTCTGTTGAAGACCGCGACGCTCTTGGCAAAGCTTCATGACCGACCCCACGTACTCTTGGGGTTGAATCAGATTCACACGCACGATCGGCTGACAAAACTCTTCGATCTCGCCGGGGTCAGGGACTTCCTGTGGCCGGTGGATGACCAGCTGCTCTCCTCGTTTCGTTTTGATTTTGTAGGTCACGTTGGGCGCGGTCTGGACAAGATCAACGTCGGACTCTTGTTCCAATCGTTGCTGGACGACCTCCATATGGAGCATCCCCAGGAATCCGCAGCGGAACCCGAACCCTAACGCTTCGCTGGACTCAGGCGCAAACTCAAAACTTGGATCGTTGATGGCGAGTTTGCTAAGCGCGTCGCGCAATTCTGAGAAATCCTGTCCATCCGACGGGTACAAGCCGCAGTAAACCATTCGTTTGGGTTCTTGATAACCTGGCAGTGCCGGAGCGTGGTTCTTGCCGGCGATGGACACCGTGTCACCCACATTGACTTCATCGAGCGATTTGATGTTGCACACGAGATAGCCCACTTGCCCTACCGACAACGATTCGCGTGGTGTTTGTTTGGGCGTGAACTGGCCAAGTTCGACGACCTCGTATTCTTTTCCCGCCAATACGAATTGAACCTTATCTCCTTTGTTGACCGTACCATTCATGACGCGAACGTAAGTGATGGCTCCCCGGAATTCATCGTAATGAGAGTCAAATACCATGGCTTGTAAGACTGCGGTTGGATCGCCTTGGGGTGCCTTGATCTTGTCAATAATCGCGTCCAAGAGGGCGTCGATGTTGATGCCAGCTTTCGCACTGACTCGGACGATATCGTTCGTGTCGATTCCCAACGCCTGTTTCATTTCCTCGGCGACTTCATCGGAGCGTTGGTACTGCAAATCGATTTTGTTAATGACAGGAATGATGTCGAGGTCATGCTCAATCGCAGCGTATCCCGTGGCCACGGTTTGGGCCTCAACACCTTGAAACGCATCGGCAAGCAGCAGAGCGCCTTCGCAACACATCAACGACCGCGAGACTTCATATTGAAAATCCACGTGGCCCGGTGTGTCGATTAGATTCAGTTCATATTCCTGACCACGATGCATGATTCGCATCGCCACGGCACGGGCTTTGATCGTGATCCCACGTTGGCGTTCAAGTTCCATGTCATCGAGTACCTGCTCCTGCATCTCACGTTTTTGCACGGTGCCGGTGTGCTCCAACAGACGGTCCGCGAGCGTACTCTTGCCATGATCGATATGAGCGATGATGCAGAAGTTCCGAATGTTTTCTGTTTTGATCTTGGCCATTCAATTTGACGATAAAAAAGAGCAATTGATTTGGAATGTAAGCTGAGGAGCAGTTGCGAGTTCATTCGCTGGCGGAGGCAGCCGTTTTTTCTTGGTTAAGCTTGATGCGTGCCAAACCGGCGGCTCCTACGAAACCAGCTTCTGAACCTAGTTGGGCAAAACTAACGACCAACCGTTCGCCTAAAACTGGAAAAACGTGCCGCCGCGTTTCCTGCATGACTTCATCTAAAAATTTGCGGCCCAAGCTTGATTGGCAGCCTCCAAAATTCATGGCTCCACCGAGAATAAACGCAGCGGGGTCAATGATGTGGGCGAGCTGAGCGATACCACGGCCAAGGTAGACGGCGGTTTCCGAGACCATCTGATTGGCTAGGGCATCGCCACCGGCAGCTGCGTTGGAAATCATCAACGCTGATAAGGGAGAGGCTTCGTCTGTTTGTTTTCTGAGGATGGTGCTACTGCCGTTTTTTGGATTCGCCATCGCTTCGGAAGTCCGTTTGACCAATGAGGTGGCGCTGGCGTAGGCTTCGAGGTGCCCGCGGTGACCGCAGCCGCAGATTCGTGCATTGGGTCCAGTTTCGATCGTCATGTGTCCGATTTCCGCACCGTGGCTATTGGCTCCGTCAATTGAGAAATCGTTGACGATGATGCCGCCCCCCACGCCGGTGCCGAGCGTCAATAGGACCATGCTTTCATATTCCTGACCGCCTCCGACCCAGTATTCGCCAAACGCCGCTGCCCCGGCATCGTTGGCGTAAGTGACGGGTTTGCCCAGCGCCGAGGACAGCTCGGATTGAATTGGATAGTTATGCCAACCCTTTAAATTCGTGGGCGTCAGAATAATGCCCTCTTGAATGTCCATCGGGCCTGGAGTCCCGAGCCCAACAGCAGCCACGTCTTCCCAGTTGAATTCCGTAGGTTCGATCAGCTGCATTAGTTCTACCCGCGTTTGCTCAATGGCAATGGCGGGGGATTCGTCCGGCGAAGTTGGGAATTTTGTATCCGCAATGATCTGCCCGCGATCGTCGACAAGTCCAATTTTAATGTTGGTTCCACCAACATCGATGCCAGCAAATAAAGGTTGTGAAAATTGAGTTGAAGTCGTCATTAGGCGAGCAACGCGGTTTCAAAATAGACGGTTAGACGAAGGCAATATCGAAAGAAAGAGTATAAAAATGTGACCGGGTTTCCACAATCCGAAACTGTGTCCGCCCCGAGGAATTCGGGAGTTTGTGGCGCGTTTGTGAGTCTTTTGTGCGTAAATAAGAACCGATATTGCGATCCAAGCAACGCGAGGTTCCTGCATCGGTCGGTCTTGGCGGAAATAGGGGCTATCCCAGGCGGACGCATCAGAATTCTGTTGGATTCCCGATTGTCTGTTGAATCGCAAAATTTGTAGCCTGATGTGGATGCGAATTTTTCAGATGAGCCGAAGGCGAAATGGTATCCCACCGCGTGAGCTTTGAAGGTACATGCTTTCGTGCCGAAGGTGTTTTTCGCGAGGGCCTTGGGTGGCCTGACGAAAATCTTTGTTTAGTTGTTTTTGGCTAACCAGAAAACTGAACAGCTTCGCCTCTCAAAGCCGGTATTCCCCTTGGCCCCGCCAATGCGTAGCAGGCGAGCTACCAACGAGGGGGACTCTTGCGAACGCGTTTGGATTCCTTGGTGCTCGCTTGCAAGGCCCGTCAAACGATTAACCCACATTGGGAATCCCTGCGGGGCTGGCACGAAAAAACCTCGACGAAAGAATCGCCGAGGTTTGATGCTTTTGGTTACAGAGGCCAGTGTAGAACTACCGCCAGTTTGATTATTTGTCCTTCCCCGCAGCTTGCTGTTTACGGATCCGTGTAATCCGTTCATTGATCCGTTTACGAATCTTGGTTTCGTTGGCGTCAAGTTCGGCCTTCATTTTGGCTCGAGAGTTTTTTAATTCGTCACTGGAAACCTTCTTGCCCGAATCTCGCATCTGCTGGATTCGAGCTTCCATCCGGTCCGTGATCAATTGGCTTGATTTCTTGATCTGACGTTCCATCGATTCTTTCAGCTGCTGGACTTGTTCCTCGCTGTCAGATTTTTTCTGAGTCGGTTTTTTCTTGTCGTTTTGTTTGGGTTTTTCGACAGTATCCTTCTTCATTCGCTTGGCCTCAGCGGCCTTTTTCTCAGACGCTCTCTTTTTTGTGTCAGCAGCCTTCTTCGTGTCCGCCTTGCGTTGAGCGTCCGCCTTCTCGGATTCCGCACGTTTGGCTGCGGCTTGATTTTTCGCTCGTTCAGCTGCCGCCCGCTTTCTTTTTTTATTGTTTTGTTCGGCGGCGTATTCCTCGTTTTTACTCGTTGCCGCGTTTAGAAGCTGGACGAGTTCTTGGGCATCTCCATGGCTCAATTTTTTCGATTTGGATTTAGGGTTAGCCAAGAATTTGATTTTGGACTTTAAGTCCTTAACTTTGTCGTTGGCGTCTGCCAGATTCTTGGCCATTACCTCTAGTTTGGCTTGCTCAACGGCAACCTTGTTGAGATTGTGATTGTCCTCGACGGTCATGAAATTGAGTTTTTGCCGGAGCGCCTGAATCTCGATTTGTGACTTTGCAATTCCAGCTTGCTGAGCTGAAAGCCTTGCGTCCTTGTCGGAGGCTTGTTGTTTCATATCAGCCATTTTGCGATTGAAGCTCTCTTTGGCTGAGTTGACTTTTTGCTCTGCAAGCTCGGCACGTTGGGTGGCAACGTCGATTATGCTTTGCGACTCATCAATTTTATTCTGGAGTGCATGAATCTCTGCATCCGCTGCTTGCAAACGAGCGGTGGAAGCCGAATCGACTGTGGCGCCGCCTGCTGCGGTGACCATTGTCGGCGAGTCGGGATTGGATGGTACGACCGCGATGTCACTCGGCGAAGGAGCTGAATCACGCAGGTCGACCAAGTCGATTTCGCTGACGTCTGAACCGCTGGCGTTTGGGGCTATCATAAACTCGGTTGCCGGTGCGAGTGGAACCATTGGGGTCGCTTCAATCGCAGGCCAAATCACGGTGCCTTGAAAAGGCGTCGAGTTCGGTTGAATCAAGGGCAATGCTAAGTGGAGTTCCTTCATGTTTGAATACGGCTGCGAGTAGAGGTTCGCTTGCAATGGAGAGAAGTGCTGCGGGAGTCCTTGCGGCGATCCGACAGTTTGCGGGTGGAAGGGGTTGATTCCGTAAATCTGCCACATGGGAACAATGGCTTGTTCGCATTGGATGCATTGTGCGTGGGTGGGTTGAGCGAAGCCGCCCAGCCCGGTGGCGGCTAGGAGCAAGCTGAGCACGTGGAGGGAGAAGTTTTTCATGTTTTGTCCGTCGACGAGAATTTTAAAAAGACTCATCGAGTTTGGTTCATAATCCCAAATTTGCAAGGATCATTTGTAGGCCGCAGCATGGATTTGGTCAACAAAAACCCGAGATCACGGAGTTTCTTGGTTTTTGAAACTGTCGTGTTTCACACTCATCCCATTCGCTTTGTTTTCAAGGGATGACTGTTTTCAGAAATCTGTTCTCTCGACAACCGACCAGGCGCCCATCAGTCCGGCGAAGCTGCTCCGACGGCCGTCGCGAATGCGGTCGCGTAGGCTTTGCAATGAGAGATGCTGATCAAGATTTCGACCATTCCGCGAGCCCGACAAATTTTCTTCGCCTCACCGCCAAGTTTGACAAACGGCTTGCCGCCCTTCTCGTTGATGACCTCGATGTCGGTCCACTGGATTCCCTTAGCCCAGCCCGTCCCAATCGCTTTAAGGATGGCTTCCTTGGCCGCCCACCGGCCCGCATAATGTTGAGTTGCGGATTTTTTCGAGCCGCAGTACTCAATTTCACTTGGCGTATAAACCCGATTGATGAAGACACCCGGGTGTTTTTCGATCATTGCAGCCACACGCTCGCATTCGATGATGTCGGTTCCAATTCCAAGCACATTCATGGCTAGACTCCACAGGCCTTTTTCGCTCGGGCCAGCACCTCGGCCGCCTTCTTGCGGGCTTTGGACGCACCATCTCCCAAAATCTGATGGACCCGATCTAGATTTGATTCCAATTCGGCTCGCCGTTCACGAGCTGGGGCAAAGTATGCTTCAGCTGCTTCGGCCAACGCCTTTTTGACTTCGCCGTATCCGAATCCCCCGGCACGATACATGGCCGCCATGCTTTCCCGGGATTCGTCGTCTGCGAACAGTGAATATAGCTGGTAGAGATGATCCGTTTCAGGATCTTTCGGGTCTTCCATGGGCCGCGAATCGGTATCGATTCGCATTATTTTTTTCTTCATCGGTTTGACGTCTTCGAACAAACCGATCTGATTGCCATAGCTTTTGGACATTTTCTCGCCGTCAGTTCCTGGAACCCTGGCACTGCTGTCCAGGATTTTGGCCTTGGGCAAAACAAAAACTTCGCCGAAATTATGGTTGAATGAGTTTGCGATGTCGCGGCATACTTCAATGTGCTGGACTTGGTCTTCGCCGACAGGCACCACGTCGGAATCGTAAGCCAAAATATCGGCGGCTTGAAGGACTGGATAGGTAAACAATCCTGTGACAACTGGCAGCCCCTTGGATATCTTGTCTTTGTATGAGACGCAACGCTCGAGCAAACCCATAGGGGTGCCGGACATTAGCAACCAACACAGTTCTGAGATTTCAGGGATGTCAGACTGAATAAAAAGTGTCGCTTGATCAGGATCAAGGCCTAATGCCAACAGATCTAGGGCGGTGTCGAGCGAGTGCTGTCGAAGCTGGTCGCCGTCTCGAATGGTCGTCAAGGCGTGTAGATTTGCGATGAAATAGAACGATTGCTCCTCGCCTTGAAGCGCGATGTACTGCCGAATGGCACCAAAGTAATTGCCCCAATGCGGACGCCCTGTCGGTTGGATCCCGGAAAGTACTTTCATCAGTCAGCAATGCCTAGTTTTTAAAGGGTGGACGAACTCAGATGCAACGAATCCTAACAGAGGACTCTCTGAACCTGAATGTCCCAATGGTCTCGGAGGCAAGGCAAACTGTTGGGTTGGGGCGTTTTATCGCTAAATTCGTACTAAACCGACGTGTTTGCCGACGTGTTTGGTCAGGTTTGGTTCATGAAAGGTGGGCTGCGTAAACGGCCAGTCCCGGCATGGGTGAGTCGTGACTCGCGTGCGGCCGCGGCATAATGCCCAGTCCCAGAGGGCTCACATTGCCACTGCTGCTCGACCACTAAATTAAATCGAGCGGTGGAGATCTGAATTAACAAACTTGTCAATGAAATCATCGGCGGCACGATGGGTGCGGTCATGTTGCTGGTGATCAGAGGGTTCTTAAGGAAGTAATGGTGTCAAATTCAATTGCCCAATGTCGTCGTGTTGAATGCCGCGATCTTGGGTGAAATAAATACTAAGGCCCTCTCATTGATTGACTGGGCTTTTTTCGGGCCTCTGTTGTTGTTCGTGAAAGATGTGCCGCCAGGGTGTTAACGAATATTAATATTTTCATCATCGACTATTAACAATTGACTCATTCAATCTTCATCTTGGAAGGTTAACGTTCCGCCTTATTGATTTCGAAACGAAACTTTCTACTTAAGGAACGGAACAAGAATGAGTTTTCACCCACGTCGGAGAAACGGATTTACGCTGGTCGAGTTGTTGGTCGTGATTGCGATCATTGGGATCTTGATCGGCATGCTATTGCCGGCAGTTCAACAAGTTCGCGAGGCCGCCAGACGAGTTAGCTGTTTGAACAATATGAGGCAGTTGGGGATTTCACTTCACAACTACGAGAGTGCTCACAAGGCCTTTCCGCCTAGCCGACTAGGCCCGGATAGTAATGTGATTCCGAGCGGAGTCAGCAACAGTGGCGCCACGTCGGCTTTCCAAAGTTGGACGACGTTGATTTTGCCGTTCGTCGAACAGTCCAATATCGCCAATCGATTCGACTACACGCAGCCATGGTTTGATGACGTGAATTCGAACAACCTCGAGCTGATCGGAAATGAACTTCAGATCTTTCGATGCGTTTCTTCCCCAACCTCTGATCCTCAAGATGCCTATCACGTCGTGGGTGCTGCTGCCGGTGATTACGGCTCCATCAATGAAGTCAAAAAGAAGGTTTACACAACTGTCTTGGGCGTTGCCGATCCGGGCAGCTATCGCCGCGAAGGTTTGTTGTCGAAGTACAAAAAGAACCCGATCGGAAGATGCAGCGATGGAACGAGCAATACGTTTTATGTTGCTGAATGTGCCGGGCAGCCTGAAGTGTTCGTAGGATCTGGGCGGATGACCGCCGAACTATTTGCAAATTACACCGATGATAAAGTCGTCGAGTTCAACGGCGGTTACGTGCCAACCGACGGGACGGGCTGGGCGGATCCTGATTGTGGATTCAGCATCAATGGAGCAACTAGTGATGGGCTCAATAAATACGGATCGACGATGATCAACGCAATCAATGTCAGCGAAGCGTACTCTTTCCATCCTGGTGGAGCCAGTTTTGCGATGGCTGACGGTTCCGTACATTTTGTCCAAGCCGCGGTTGATCCCAATGTGTTTGTGGCCCTTTGCACTCGTGCGGGTGGCGAAGTCGTCAACAGCGAAGACTTCTAGCGGACTCTGTATTGAGGGCGAGTCAATCCAGGGCCAGGGGATTCCTTGGCACCTGGGGCTGGCAAGCCCTGGTTTCTTTTTGGGGCTGCTTGGCAACCCGCAGTCCACTCTCAAATTCACATTCCATTGAAAGGCATTGCTCACTCTATGCGCAACTGCATGAACTATATTCTCGTCACGACCATATCTCTAGCTGCCTGTTGGGGGTCTCCAATAAACGCAAAACAGGTTGAAACACAGACTCTTCCCACAGAGCTTTTAGCGACGATAGCGATCCCAGGGACGGAGCTCGACAAATCCGGTTTAACGAATGAGTTAAGCCAAGAATGCACCAATAACATGCTGGGAGGATTCTCTGCCTTGGCTTACTCCGGGTCGGAGGATATCTATTTCGCGCTTCCCGATCGCGGCCCCAAGGATGGTGCAGTTGATTGGAGCTGTCGAATTCAAAAGTTTCGATTAAAGGTCTCGGTCTCCGGTGAGTCGTCGTATGAACTCTTGGAGACGATTCTACTGCATGATCAGTTTGGTCAACCGTTGACCGGCTTGGCGTCAGCGTTTCCGAAGCAACGGACTAGCAACGGTTCAGCACAAACTGCCCAGGCTCCGTCGCGTTTCGATCCAGAAGGTATTCGGATTGGAGCCAGCGGTAATTTCTTTGTGTCGGATGAGTATGGTCCCCGCTTGATTGAGTTTTCGCGCCAAGGCAAATGGGTTCGAGAATTAGCGCTACCCAGCAAATTCGTTGTGGCGCATCCTGGGCTTAGCAAGGCGGAGGAAAACCTGGCCAACGATGTCGGTCGTCAATCCAATCGCGGGATGGAAGGATTGGCTATTTCGGCCGACCATCAAACCCTGTTTGGCTTGCTCCAGTCGCCATTGATTCAAGATTGCGAGAAAATACAAACGACCGTGGTGGTCAAACCCGCCGAGCATAATCCGACGGAGGCCGGTAAGTTCACTGTTAATCAAGTCGCGGCCACTCAGATCACGAAAACAACGCTGGTCGGACTCAACGTTCGATTGTTGCAGCTTTCGGTCTCTGGTAGGCCCCAGAAGGAAATGCTTTATCAGTTAGACGCCAGGAGCAATAAACTCAACGAGATTTTGGCCATTGACCGGCATACATTCGTGGTCATTGAACGAGATGGCGAGTCGGGCGACGAGGCGAAATTCAAAAAACTGATGTTAGTGTCGACCCAACAAGCCACTGATATTGCTGCCATGGAAAGCCTACCAGCTGAGACAATTCCAGCGTCGGTGACTCCGATTAGCAAACACGTCTTGATCGATTTGTTGGATCCTCGGTGGAAATTGGCCGGAGCAAAGATGCCAGAAAAAATTGAAGGCTTGGCGTTCGGCCCCTTGCTTGCGGATGGCCGCAAGACGCTGTGGGTGATGTCGGACAATGATTTCGAAGCCGGGAATCCCAGTCTGATTTACGTTTTTGCGATGGGCACTCAATAGACAATTCGGATTGGGTAATTGGGTTGTAGAAGTAGGGTGGGCGGATTTCGATCGAGACCGCCCGCCGTTATTGTGCCGTCTCGAAACAGCGTAACGTTCTAAGGAAATCGCCAAATGGCCAATTTCAAAGCGAGTCGCTCAAATGTTCAAGCCGCAGAGAAACGCCTGGCAGAATGAAATTCTTTTTAGGAGTCCAGTCGTCCATCACAAAGGGATAGCGGGTCTCTTATCGCCCTGCCTGCCAATTCGATAGGTTTCCCAAAAGTCGTCCCTGACTGCCTTGCGGATTTACGGCTAGTGCTTACAAATACACACAATTATTAACTTCAACTTTCTGAGGAATATCGAAAATGAAACGATTTGGATTAGCTTTGGCGATGGCTTTTTGTGTTGCACTTGTTGGCTGCGGAGACGCAAAAGACAAAGCAAAGGATGTCAAAGACACTGTCAAAAGTGGCGTTGAGAAAGTCACGGAAAAAGTTGAAGACGGCGATCTTAAAGGCGCTACTGAAGAGGGAAAAGACACTGTCGAAGATGTCAAAGAAGCTGTGGCTAAATAGTTTGGCCAGTTTCAAATGATCAAAACAAAGCGAATGCCGTAGGGCGTTCGCTTTTTTTGTAGCGGTCACTCTCAGGTGTTCGCGTTGTCGAGGCGAATTGAGTTTGGTGTTGATCCACAAGTGGGATAGGCTTTCAGCCTGTCTCTTGCGTAGCAAAACTAGCCTACAATTCAAAGCAGGAGATTCCGACAGACTCAAATCCCTTCCGACTTTTAGCTGTGTGGCTTCACTTTTACGTAGGTCAAATCCAATATTCGCGACGCATGAGCGAATGGAGGATGAAACCAGCCGTCGATCACCCAAGTAAAAACAGTATGAATCTAGCTATCCAGACCCGTGATTTGACCAAGTTTTACGATGATTTCCACGCGGTTGACGCCGTTAATTTGACGGTTCAACGCGGCAGCCTCTACGGATTCTTGGGCCCAAACGGGGCTGGGAAATCCACGACGATCAAGATGCTGACTGGGATTCTGGCTCCCACCTCGGGAACTGTTGAGCTGCTTGGCAGGAATCCCTGGCACCCGGTTCAGGGGTTAGAAATCAAGAAAAAGACGGGGGTCGTGCCAGAGGATTTGGCACTGTTTGATAACTTGACGGCCCGTGAATACTTGATCTTCGTGGGGCGAATGCACCTCTTAGAAAAATCTGTGATTCAAACTCGGAGCGAAGAACTGCTTCAGCTTTTGAAGCTTGAAGGCGTCGAAACGAAGCTTTGTGTGGAGTATTCACATGGCATGAAGAAGAAACTTGCCCTAGCTGCCGCGTTCTTACCCAACCCCGAATTGTTGTTCTTGGATGAGCCATTCGAGGGAGTTGACGCGATCACCGCACGGGTGATTCGCGACCTCCTTAAAAATTATGTCAAAAGGGGTTCAACGGTTTTCGTGACGTCGCACGTACTAGAAATTGTCGAGCGGATCTGCTCGCACGTGGGGATCATCGCTCAGGGGCGGCTAGTTGAGCAATGCTCGCTGGAGGATCTCCGCCAAGGCAACTCGTTGGAAAACCGGTTCATCGAGCTGGTCGGTACCACCGAAGAAAACGCCCCGAATCTCGATTGGCTGGCAGGTGATGGCGGGGGCCAGGAGGAATCCGACCCTCTCAGTGTCCAGCCGGAATCGCTTGACCGGGTCGACGGTCGAGAGAACACGACAACGAGCGAAACTGCTGTTCAAAGCGAAGCTGCGACGCCTGCCGCGAACCAAGTTAGCTCTTTGGTTGACGAGGATCGTCCTGAATGAACTGGAAACATTTCGTTGCGCTGGTCAAGCTTCGCTATCAATTATCGCGTAATCAAGTCAAAAAGGCCGGCAAGCTCAACGCTGTCCTCTCGATGATCTTTTTGGCATTCGGAGTGCTTTGCTCGGTGTCGTCCTTTTTGGTTGGCGCTATCGGTGGTGCGTTCTGGTTTCAATCCGCTTCGCCCAACACAATATTTGTGACGTGGAATGTCATCGTGATTGCTTTCCTCGCGATTTGGACGATCGGAGTCTTGATGGAGCTGCAGCAAACGGAGTTGATGTCAATTGACAAGCTGCTTCATCTGCCGGTCTCGCTACAAGGCGCATTCTTCCTCAACTACACCAGTTCGTTTATCAATTCCGCGTTTCTTTTGTTCGTGCCGATGATGATTGGTGTCTCGATCGGGATGTCGATTGCCCGTGGTCCTACCATGCTGATCGCGATTCCTTTGGTGGTTGGATTTCTATTCATGGTCACGACCCTGACGTACCAGTTACAGGGCTGGCTGTCTCGGCTGATGGAAAACAAACGCACACGGGGGACGGTGATCGTCGTGGTTACGATTTCGTTCATCCTGCTTACGCAAGTCCCGAATCTCGTGAGCTCGACAATCAACGAATCCAGTTCCGACAAACGCAAGCGGCGTAATGCGGAACGAGAAGTCTTGCAGGAGAAAGCTCGCGAAGAGGTTTTGGCAAGTATTGTTGCTGGTGAAGCGACCGAAGAAGAGAAACCGGGTTTGATGGAGGCGGCGGCGGCGGTTGCGAAAAAGGCCTATGCTGCGAATCGAAAAAAAGAAAGAGCGGCCAAGTTCGCATCAATCGTGGATTTTGTTAAAAAACTCGATGTCTACGCTCCGCCCGGCTGGCTGCCGTTGGGAATCCTTCGAGCTGCCGAGCGGAAGTGGACGACCGGCGTGGTGGGTTCGCTGGCCATGTTCGCCATTGGATTCATTAGCCTGACGTTTTCATATCGATCAAGCATGCGACGGTATCTGGGGGTGGGAGCCAAGCCTCGAAAGCGGAAACCGGTGGACGGCAGCGAGTTGCTCAAGGAATCCGAGTCCCTCAAGGGGGCTGCGGAGTTCATGTTTCGGAGGATCCCTTTCGTCAATGAAAATGTCTCGGCGGTCGCGGTCGCCGGTTTTCGAGGCTTGATGCGGGCCCCCGAGACCAAAATGATTATGGTATTTCCTTTTATCATGGGAATGTTGGCTTGCTCGTTTTTGGTGGGGAAATCTGATTTCAACATTCCGGAACTGTTGCGGCCCTGGATCCCGATCGGGGTGAT
>JBLINZ010000096.1:0-16198 GCA_047639375.1 Mariniblastus sp.
AATGAAGACTTCCGTCAAGAAAGCACACGTTGGGGCCATAGGTCGAGATGGTGAAGTACGTCTCGCGTTGGTGGATATGTGGCGATTGGGTGATTGCTTTGATCGCTTCCTCGACGGTTAAGTCCTTGGGCTCAAGCCAATTGATTGGGTTGGAGAAATCTTCAATCATGATTAAAGCGCAGGGAGAACCTTCTTTGATGTCTTCAAATGTTAGTCGCTTGTCGCCGGAAAAAGCCGTGCCTGGACCAGTGATCAATTTGTAAGTGGTTTGGTGAGGCAACAAATCGCTTGAGTAGCATGCGTAGAAACTTGGACGCTGTGAGGCTAGTGTTCGATTGGTGGCCCCATCCCATGGTTCGTCACTTGCGTACAAGGAAGCCATCGCAGGCTCGTCAGCGAATGGGAGAATTCGAACCCGCCAAGTCTGTTGCGGATGATCAGGGCGATCAGGTTCGACAGCGAATGGGAATGAATGATAAGCCGATTCGTAATTATGAATTGCTAGAACCAGCTGTCGCATGTTGTTCATGCACGCGATTCGACGTGAAGATTCTCTTGCCACTTGAATTGATGGCAAGAGCAGCAGGACTATCGCTATCAAAACAATGAGGCTGATCAATAAGCCGGCGTATTCACGATGGATTGGTCGTGTCAGATAGATCTTGGTCCAAAACCCAATCACGGGCAACGAGAAAACGAGACTAACCGGCCCCATGAGTGCGAGCCCAGACGCAATCAGTGCGATCGCATAGAGCAAGTGGCGGAAACCGAATCGAAACGTAAAACGGTCTTGTTCGCGTTCATCGCCCGATAAATCCTGGTCCAAATTCATCTATGCAGAATAACGAAACGCGTAAACAACGCAAGCGAATGGGCGGTCGTTTTGATGCCTGACGCCCATTCAAGCCGACCTTTATTTCGCGACTTATCCAAACAAGCCGACCGGCTCGAACTTCCCACCCACGATCGGCGTGGGGTCGATTCCAACCCAATTCTTAAGCAGGTCGGAATAGACGCGACGGTAGTCCATCGCGAACTTTACGTCGCCTTGGTCCAAGTCATCCGCGGCGAGGCTTGGATGATTCCCGATCACGGCTTGTTGTACCGACGAGCCAACGACAAACACGGGCGCAGCCGTGCCATGGTCAGTGCCGCGACTGGCGTTCTCTCTGACGCGTCTGCCAAACTCCGAGAACGAGAACAAGGCGACACGGTCGTCGTTGCCTTGGGTTTTGATTTGTTTCATGAATGCCGAGACGGAGTTGCTAAGATTCCCCAGGAGCCCCTGGTGTGATTCCGCTTGATTGGAATGCGTGTCAAATCCATCAAGCGTCGTGTAGTAGACTCGCGTCGACAAGCCGCTGTCGATCAGTTGAGCGATCACGCCTAAGTTCCGGCCGAGATCCGTTTGGGGATAGCCAAATTCCTGGCCCGATTGCTGCGTCACATTCTCCAAACGGTGGCTGGTTTCCAAAGCAACGTTCGCGGATTCATGGACGTAATTTAACAATGAGTTGTTGGTGTTTCGGGGAGACTTAATCAAGGCGGCCAGTTGTTGCTTGCTCGCTGAGTCGCTTAGCGAGTTGAGCTTGAAATTGTCGATTGAACGAATTGACGGAATCGGCTTGAGCTCGGTCTTTAACGCCAATGGCTGGACACCACGCCCAAAATGGAGCGCTGGAAGATCGTGGGCTTGCAGCCGCGAGTCGACCGTTTTGCCCAGCCAGCCGATCGGCGCATCTGATTTGACTTGATGGGCGGTATGCCAAAGGTCCATCGATTCAAAATGCGAACGATTCGGGTTGGGATAGCCAACGCCTTGTACGACGGTCAGTTGCCCATCTTGCAATAACGAATCGAATCCGTTCATGGCGGGGTGAAAACCGATGTGGTCGTCAATTTTTCGGACCGCGTTTTTGCCAATCGCGAGTGTGAATCGATTCTTGTAGTAGTTGTCGTCACCGTACGGGACCACGGTGTTCAACCCGTCATTCCCTCCGGTCAGTTGAACGACCACCAGGATTTTCTCGTTGGCCTGTTGGGCGTTGGGTCGAGACGCTCCCAAGAGGAGTCCCGGGACACGGCCGGAGAGGCTGATCGCGGCTGAGCCCGCTAAGGTCGTCTTCAAGAAATTTCGGCGATTCGACATTTTATGCCTCGTTAGTTCGGCGTTCAAAAATTTGCGGCAGCGATAAAACGAATGTGTGGAATTCGGTGGGAAACTAATTCAATTGGAATTCAGGCAACGCGGCCAGCCACCCCAATACTCGCTTGGGATCCGAGCCCGATTGCTTGACCAAGCTGGTGAAGTCGTCTCGTGTTTGAGCGGCCAGCGGCGTGGCTAAGAGGTACGTTTCGATCCAATCGACCGACTGATCGACTCCGGCCTCAGAATATTGTTTGGCCCAATCGTTAAGATTGCCGTGTTTGAATTTCGTTTTGCCGTTGGACAAAATGTCTGTGATCAAATTGGCTCTGGCAAGGATCGTAGAGGCGTTGATCCAGCTCCGCCCGCCCGCCCAGCCTTTGACGTTAGGGGGGTAGAGAGGCAGTTGCCCTAGCGATTCCAGCTGTTGCCCGAGCCGCCCACAATTGGTCGACGCCTCAAAAAATCGCAGGAATCCGATCGCCAATTCGACTGGACTTTTGATTTTTCGGCCGATGGCTCGCGGGGAGAAAAACACGCGGCTACTGACGATTGTCTTGACGGTTGCCCGAATGTCAAAACCGGTTTCTCGCATTCGATTCGCAATCGGACTCGCAAACTCGTCTGAGATTGGTTCATCGTCAAACACGAAATAGCGAATCAATTTCTTCGCGAGGAACATTGCTGCGGCGGGTTGCTGCAGCACGATTTCGATCGCGTCATCACCATCAAAATCGCCCTTGGACCCCAAGAACGCTTTGGAGTTTTTGTCGTGTTGGTGTTCGTTGAACGCGAACCGGCCTTTGCGGACTTCCCAGCCAGTGAAGCAGCGTGCGATTTCCTTGATGTCGGTTTCGGTATAGTTGCCAGGCCCGAGGCAAAACAACTCCATCAATTCGCGGGCGTAATTTTCGTTGGGTCTGGTTTTTCGATTTTCTTCTGAATCGAGGTAGATCAGCATCGCTGCGTCGCGGGAGATGGTTTTGAGCATGGGTTCAAACCGCCCCAATGCGTGTTTACGAAGCAGTTGGTTTTGCCGCAGCATCGCGCGTGCGTCCAGTACCTTGTCAGCTCCCGTGGCGAAATGGCCGTGCCAGAACAGCGTCATGTTTTCCAAAAACGGGCTGGGCGTTTTGAGCATTCGCAGCAGCCACCACGCTGCCAGTTGGTTGGAATCGGTGCCGCCGGTCACCAGCCTGCCAGCCGTCGCCATCTCGGCTTCCATCGCCACGTCGTCAACTTCTTGGAAGATCAGAGCCAGGGTCTGACTATGTCCGGCTTTTTCGGCGGCCACAATCTCACCGATCGAGCTTCCGAACGTGCAGCGACGAAAAAGATGGGCGGCCAGTCGATGGCTCCATGGATTCTCCGAGGTGGGTTCGTAAGGCAGCCAAGCGGTTTGGGGATCCGAATTTGGTCGGTTAACAGTAGGCTGATTCATGAAAGACCTCAAATTGATCGACGGCGACAAGACTGGGCCAGTCGGGACTGGGCTGGTCGGAGGAATAACGACTGTGTGGGAATTCGTAAATTTGATTGAACGAGCGGTTATTTCTCCGTCGCAAGTTCATCAAAACGGACTGAAACGTCAAGCGTCATTTGCTTAGCGCCAACGCTGTAATCGAGGTTGGCATCTTTGAACAAGTCGGCGACTTCGAACACGATCTCCATTTGTGCTTGCGCATCGTCTCGTGTGTTGCCTTCTTCGAGCATGTTCTGGGCAATCAACGACTCTCGGTTGGCGACGAGGATTTGATGAATCATGTCGCCATCGAGCACGAGGCTCGTGTTGGTCGGCTTGTTGTCCGCCGGTTCACGCTTGGCGATCAGTCCCGCCAATTCAACTGCCAATTCACGCTTACTCGAAAGGATCAAATGCGAACCTTGGAAAGCGATGGTAGGAGCAAAGTTAAATAGCATCAGGCCTTCTTCGGTGTTGTCTTCGTAGAAATACTCCGCTGACGCAAATTTGGCACCCTCGATCGTTTCGGTTTCAACTTCGAGTTGCGGTTGGCCGTTCATGCCCAAGTTGATGTTCGCGAACCCAATCACGCTTTGGAAAGCAATCTTCAGGCGGCGCTGAAGTTTTTCTGGGTTCTTAAGTTTTCCCACCAGTGCAAACGCCGGGATCTTGACATCGGGAATGTATTTCTCGCCGTACTGATTCTGCGTGACAATGATCTGAACGCCGGGCTCGAGGGCTCCGAGGACGTCTTGGCCGAAATCCATGCCGGGGAAAATGTTTGAAAGCTGGCTGTCTGCATTAGCCAGTTGAGCGATGACGTTTTCAGCGTAGAGATCTTCTTTAGAAAGCCACCATAGCCCGATGTCACGATACGACGTCAGGCTGGCGATCATGTTGTTTGGGGCTAGGGCTTGCGGGGCAAATCCACCTAGTTCCTTGCCAAAGAAAAACTCTCGCGATTCATTGGCCCACTTACCATCGAACGGGGCATTGATGGAAACATCGATCTGGTCGCCGAGGTTAAGCTCACCCATAGCGACGGGCGTGTTCTTCAGGAGATCGAGCAGGCCCCCAAAAATCAGCTCGACGCCTGGGTTGTCCGTTCGGCCGAGAAAAGGTTCCTTGTCGCCAACCAGTTTTCGTACCGACCCGACATCGACAGCGGTCCAGAGATCGGCTGGCTGGCGTTGAGAGACGGCTTCTTTGAACCAATTTGCACCACTGAGACTGTCCGCCGAATCGAGTGGGGCGTCGATCATTTTGTCGACAACGGATTTGGCGAGTTTAGGTTGATTGGTGATGATGAACCAGTTGTTACGCCGCGCGATCATGGCTCCGTCAAACTCAGCGGCCACGGCATCGCGATATTCAATTTTCTTGAACGGGGCTTTGTTGCCGTCTTGTTTGGCCATCGTCGAGATGAATTTGAGCGTCTTTCCAGCGGTCTGTTTGAGGTGGTCTTCATCGGAGGAACGAAACAGGACAATCACGCCTGAGGTTTTCGTGTCGAAGGCCAACCAAACGCCTTGGTCCATGCATTTTTTAAACGCCGTGATCGCGTCGCCGCCTAGCTGTTGTTCGAGGAGCCCTCTGCCCAGCATCGCCATTGCGGCTTGAGGTGACCGCATGAACTGTTTGACTGGTTTCATTTCCCAAACATGTTTGACGACGGGGTGGTTCTCGAGTGTGCCAATCAGCTCGGCCGGTTTGTCGATGTGGGCGAAGAAGACGGTCGTTTCGGGTAAAAAATTGGCGGCCGTCGGGGGGGCTTGAGCTTTCGCGGTAGCGGGCAATGCGAAACAGGGAGCGATGATCAAGCAGGTTACGGTGAACCAACGTTGGGCTTGGCAGCGGAACAGCATAATTGTCTCCGATAGGGATGGGTCTCTGAGCTTTTATACCTTGGCACGGCGTCTTAGTTTTGGCAAATGTCGTGGTGAAGTGGAATTCAAGGAAGTTTCGGTCATAAGACGTGTTCGTTAGGGGCAGGGGGATCTTTGCAGAAGCTGTGCAAAAATCCCCAGGACATGGTTTGATCCCTTCTGAGCTGTGAGTTTTTTGGTAACCCGGCGAGTTGGGGCTTGTTGGTTCAGTGAGCCGAAGGCGAAAAGGGTAGCCCGACGCGTAAGCGAAGACGCAGTACGATCGAAGGCGGGCCACTAACGAGGGCTCTCCCTCGCTTAAGCATTCGGGCTATGACTGATCCCGTTTAACCGGAGATTAAATCAACAAGCCCGTTATCGGCGGGCTCTAGAAATCACATAAACGTCGGAGCCAAGCCGCTGGACGTCTCGTAATTCTAAGGCGGTTGCGTCGGCCATGCTTGGCTGGCCAAGCCCGGCTATTGGGCTTATCGATCCAGCTCCGCCAATCATTTTCGATCCAATGAAAACGTGAGTCTCATCGATTTGTCCGAGATCATGAAGAGACCCCAATAATTCGCCGCCACCTTCGACGAGTATGTTTGTCATTCCCTTTTCAGCGAGGAAAGCCAAGAGATCGATGAGGCGTTGATTGGCGTCGCTGGCATCTGAGCGAAAGACCTCCACGCCGGCTTGCGTTAATACTTCACAGCGGCCCGCGTCAGCGCTCGGTCCCACCGCAATCAGGGTCGGAAACTCGTTGGCTGTCTTTACTAATTTAGAATCCACGGAAATTCTGGCAGTCGAATCGACGACGATCCGAGTCGGATTGCGGACTCCGGCAGGTCGCGGGTTGAGCATGGGGTCGTCGGCCAAGGCGGTACCGATGCCAACCATGACTCCATCCACCCGTCCTCGAATCTGATGCACAGTCGCCCGAGACGACTTGTTGGAAATCCACTTGCTATTGCCGGTGCTGGTGGCGATTCGGCCGTCCTGCGTCATGGCCCATTTGGCGATGATCCACGGCTGATGCGAATTCATTTTTTTGAGATAGGGAGCCAGCAGATCTTTGGCGGCATCTGCTTGAACGCCCACGATAACCTCGATCCCAGCGTCACGTAGCTGTTGGATGCCGGACCCGGCAACGATTGGATTGGGGTCTTCAACGGCCACGACCACTCGAGTAAATTTGGCTTGGATCAGGGCGAGAGAACAGGGGCCTGTTTTGCCGGTGTGCGAACACGGCTCAAGCGTCACATAAGCGGTGGCTCCGCTTGTCTGGGCCGTTGTGTTACCGGGTGTTTCGCTAACGCCATTAACGTGTGGCAGGGAGCCGAGGGCATTGATTTCTGCGTGCGGGCCACCAAATGATTTGTGCCATCCCTCGCCGATGATGGTGTCATCGCGGGTCAACACGCATCCCACCATCGGGTTGGGCTCCACGGACCCTTGGCCACGCTGGGCCAATTCGATCGCCCGAATCATGAATGTGTCATCAGCGGTGGGCATTGATTTCCTAAGTGGTTCGCAAAATGAGAGGTGCGGCCGGTGACGAACGGCTAGCCGGCGAGCTCGTCGAGCGTGCCGTTGGCGTCGGAGAATTGCTCGACGGGAGCCCCCATGCGTTCCAGCATTGACGAATAAAGATTGGTCAACGGGGTCTTGTTTCGAACGCGAATGTACCTCCCCGTCTTGATGGTTCCTCCACCGCCACCGAACATCATGATCGGCAAGTCGCTGTGCGCGTGGGAATTACCATCGGCAATGCCGCTTCCGTAGACCACCATGCAATTGTCCAGCAGCGTCCCGTTGCCTTCTTTGATCGAATCAAGATTCGAGATGAAGTGATGCGCGAGGCTCATATGATACTGGTTGATCTTGCTGATTTTCTGTTGCTTATCTTGAGACTTTCCATGATGAGAAATGCTGTGATGCCCTTCCCGAATGGAGAGGTTGCGATAGCTGCGATTACTGCCTGCGTTGGCGTACATGAAGCTTGCAATCCGGGTCGAATCGGTTTGGAAGGCGAGTGTCATCATGTCAAACATCAGCTTGATGTGCGCTGCGTATTCTGCTGGCACGCCAACGGGCCGCGGGAAATCAGAAGTGTCGTCTGACGAAGCTCCCAGTTTATCCGTGTTCTGCAACCGACGTTCAATGTCACGCACGGCGTACAAATACTCATCCAGTTTGCGCCGATCTTGAGCGCCAAGATGGCCACTCAATGATTTTGCTTCGCCCTGCACAAAATCTAAAATGCTTTTCCTGCCAGCATCACGCTTGGCCAATGCCCGTTGGTTATCCGAGTCAACGGCACTTCCAAAAAGTCGTTCAAACACGGCCGCTGGATTGACTTCTTTCGAGAGCGGCGATGTGTCTGTCCGCCAAGAGATATTGGACGTGTAGAGGCAGCTGTAGCCTGAATCGCAACTGCCGCCTTTGGCACTGCCTTCGGTGCCGAGTTCAAGGGACTTCAATTTGGTGAGGTGTCCAATTTTATCGGCGGCGACTTGATCGATTGAAATCCCATTTTGAATATCGGAGCCATTCGTTTTCTTGGGATGGGCTCCCGTCAAAAAAGAGGCAACACTCCTGGCGTGGTCTCCACCGCCATCACCCAGTGCTTCGGCGCCTCGCAGCGACAGCCCGCTAAAGATATTCATTTTTTCACGGAACTCCTTGATCGGCTCCATGATCGATTGCATTTCAAACTCACGGTCGCCACGTCCCTGAGGCTTCCAGTCGGGCATGTGCATTCCATTGGGAACATACAGAAACGCCATTCGAACTGGCGGCGTCTCGATTGCTTGACGGAATGTGGTGTTGGCGATCAAGGGAGCTGCCGATGACATGGCTTCTAGCCAAGGCAGGGCCAGCGCGGTGCCCAATCCACGCAATACGGTTCGCCGAGAGATTTTTGGATGTGTCATGGTAACGCTTTGATTCGTAGAATTGCCGCGAAAGAATTGTTCATCGCTTGAAATCATTCTTCGTCGTTGACGGGAATGCCCTGGCGTTGGGTGAACGGATCACTGGTCGCCACGGCCAAAATCAAGGCGGAAAAACGATAGTCCTTAGATTCAACTTGCTGAATTATTTTATCGAGGGTGCATTCGTCAAAGTACTCCAAACCTCGACCCAGCGAGTAAATCAACAGTTTTTCGGTTATGCAGCGAACAAATTGTTGCTTCATTTTGGTTTTGAGGGTTTGCTGCAGCTCTTTGGCGCCTTGAAACGACGTTCCGTCGGGCAGTTCGCCGGAGGCATCAATGGCGTTGGTCATGTCCAGGTCTCGCCATTTTCCGACCGCGTCATAATTCTCCAACGCGAATCCAAGCTGGTCCATCACCTTGTGGCAAACGGCACAAGCGGGATTGGCACGATGCTGTTCCATGCGTTGACGAAGCGTTCCTTTGAGTTCGGCTTGGTCCTCCAGCTGCATGGCTTTGGGGTCCGGTGGTGGCGGCTCTTCGCCCAGCAGGTTTTCCATGATCCACTTGCCCCGTTTGACGGGTGACGTGCGGGTCGGATTGGAGGTTAGCGTCAACACGCTGGCCTGTGTCATGAGCCCCATTCGGCCGTGCTTGGCCATCGAGGTCTTGCGGAAATGGTTGCCTTTGATTCCCTCAATTTGATAGTGTTTGGCGAGGCGTTCGTTGATGAACGAACTCTCGGTATCCAGGATCTCAAAAATACTGGTGTCTCGTTTGATCAAGTCGGCAAACACCATTTTGGTTTCAGTGGCCATGTCGTTACGAAGCACTGAGTCCACGCCAGGGAACAGCTCTGGATCGGGGACGAAATTTTCCAGATGCCGCAGCTGCAGCCATTGGGCAACGAAGTTCTCGACGAGTGCATTGGACTTGGGGTCCTTCAACATCCGCTCGATTTGCTGCCGGTAGATTTCTGGCTCATGAAGCTTGCCTTGATTCGCCAATCGAAAAAGCTCTTCGTCCGGCATGGTACTCCACAAAAAGTAAGAGAGATTCGAGGCGAGCTCGAAATTGTTGAGAGGGCGAATTTCGCCAGGTTCTGCGGGAGTCTCGAACTTGTAAAGAAAGAACGGCGAGACGAGCACGGCTTGAAACGCGAAACTCAATGATGATTCATATCCCTCGCCCAAATTTCTGGATTCGGTATACAGCGACATGATTCGATCCAGCTCACCATCGGTGGCTCGGCGACGATAAGCTTTGGACATGAATACGTTCAGGGCTTTTTTGGCTGCGACTTTTTGCTCCTCGACATCGCGAGGAGATTCTGGGATCAACTGTTTGTGCGTGGGCGGGAGTTTGACTTGCGTGCTCTGAATCTCGACGCCGACGATAAATAAGTTTCGATCGCCAACTCGTTTTTCGTAAAAATCGTTGGTGAAGGAAATCGCCAACTCATTGGTGCCTTGTTTCAGGCGAGCTGTAAACTTGTATTCCTCGGGCGCCTCTTGTTCGGCTCGGACTTTCTTGTTGCCGGCGGACCGTTGATTGGCGGCCACGGACATCTCCGCCGGTTCAGGTCCGGCTTGGTCGGCGTAGGCTTGAATTCGAACAACGTATTTTCCAGATTCAGGGGCTTCGAATTTCGTGACCAAGGTTCCGTTGGTAGCCATCCCATGAGTGGTGCCGGTCACGAACGAACCGCCCGTTGGTTGGAACTGCTCGCCAGTCATAGTTTTCGTAAACGTAGGCTGAGTTGGATCGACGATTGCCATCGCGGTAATCTCTTCGGCGGCCTCCAGGTACTTTTCCATCAGGATCGGAGGAAGTGAAAGCACGTCACCGATGTTGTCGAATCCGTAGCCCACGTCGTCGCCGGGAAAATCACTGGCGGGTAGATAGTCGACGCCCACGAGATCGCGAATTGTGTTTTTGTATTCGGTGCGATTGAGTCGTCGGATGGTCACTCGGCCGGGGTTGATGTTGGTGCAATCCACACTGTTGAGAAGGTTGTCAATCCAAGCCAAAACAGCGGCATGGTCGGCGTTGGGAAGCGGTTCTGAGTCTTCAGGGGGCATTTCTTTGGCGTTGACGCGAACGACGACTTTTTTCCATTTTTTGCGTCCGTTGAGTAGTTGGTCGAGCGTCTTGTAACTTTCGAGATTGAAATCAGCTTCGGAATCAGCACCCCAATGGCAGTCAGCACAATGTCGCTTGAGGATGGGAAGGATCTTGTCGTTATATTTGCGTTGGACTTCGCGTAGTCCGTCTTGGGGGTTAGATGGTGAGTGAGCGGGAGCAAGGCCCTCGATTTCCGTACTCTTGAAATCGCGAGCCAGCGACGAGGGTCGTAAGTTGAGCACTGTTTCGAGTCGTCTTGTCCGAATCACAGGGGCTTCGTTGGAACCGGACGCTGCGAATCCTGCTTTCGTCGAATCTCTCTCGTTCAAAACGTCCGGGCGGCCGTTGAATGCCAAGCATGGGATCGCAATCAAAACAGTGAGAACAATGAATTTCATGGTGTTTGCTTTTGGCCGGGGGCCAACGTCAGTGAAAGGTTGAGAGCGGTAACTCTAGCCGTTTTTGGCCAAAAACGCGTCAGTACGGGCTATTCCTAAGATACGGATAACCGCTCGAAAAACGCCGGTTTGTCGTCATAAACCGCCGATGAACGAAAAAACACGTGTAAAAATGGGGTTTTTGCACAAAAATCACCGTACAGCCCGTGTTTTCCGGTAATGCTGTCTTGAATTACTAGGCAAAATCACTCTAATTTCCGCGTCTCGTAATTCGGAACAACGTAATTTTCCCTTAGTTTTCACCAAAACAAACCATTAATGGAGGCATCGTCTTATGGCGAAGAAGACTGGCCCAAAAGCCCCGACCAAATCTGAAATCATGAACAACATCGCGGAAGCGACGGGTCACACGAAGAAGGAAGTAGCAGCATTCTTCGATGCTCTGAACACAGAAATCGAAAACAACGTTGCTAAAAAAGGCGGTCCTGGCCAATTCACAATTCCTGGTCTTTGCAAGATTGTCGTTCAAGACAAGCCTGCAATGCCAAAGCGTGAAGTTCGCAACCCAGGAACAGGCGAGATGGTGTGGGCCAAGCCACGTCCAGCACGACGTGTCATCAAGGTTCGTGCTCTTAAAGGCCTTAAGGACATGGTTCTTTAGGGTCCCATGCATGGATCTAGCTTGCTTGGAGTTAACTCCAACTGAGTTTTTTCAGATGTAGGACGATCGAACATTAGAACCGCTGGTTTACCAGCGGTTTTTTTATGCGCCGAACGAGGCAATCGAATTCACGATTCAAAGAACGTTCATTGGCTGACATTCGATACTGAGTGGATTGGATCTTGGGTCGATTTAGCCGTTTCACCCGCTGCCACCTCGAGTCCCATGACATAGTCGTCCAGCAATGCCTGGGCGTGGACTGGATTTAGCAAGCGATGGTCGTACTGCATCGAGATTCTTAGTTTTGGACCGTATCGGGAAGTGGAGAAATTGATCGGCGTTCCCGTTCGGATGGGGCCGACCAGATCAAATTCGAAGGGGCGAAGAAAGCTCATGGATTCTGGCTCGCGCGAGCTGGCTCGCTCGCTTTTTCGTAATGGTTCTCCCAGGTTGGTAAACACCGCCATGCCACGTGATTTGGTGTCGTTTGCGGCGTTCAGCAGCCACTTGTTTGAGAGCGAAATACCGCGAATCACCAGCAAGAAAATTTTGTCGAGCTGCCAGCCTCGAATGACCATGATTTCGCGATTGAGGCTGCGGTAAAAATCGGCCAAGTCGCGCATTTCATTCCCGCAGCGGTCCACTTGGACGATCGTGGCTCGGTTTGCGGTGGGCAAGCGTCGGTCGGAAACGTTTCGAATACTCATAGGAAGAATGATTCTCATCCAATCGCGATCCGTGTGCTGGGTGTGTTCGGCTCGCCATTTGGCCAACGCCAAATACAATTGCCCCAACAAGACTGAATTCAGCATCACTTGATGACGTTTGGCGTGAGCGGCTAGCCCTTCGACTTGAGATTCCGAGATCCAACGCCCGATGATGGCGGGGTAAACGGGCTCAGCGGCAGGGGGTAAGTTTTCTGATTGTGGGGCTGGAGGAGCTGCTCGTTCGGACCCAGGTAGCAGTTCAGCAGTCTTTCGCATGATAAATTTCGCCGCCCCGAAGAGCGCTATAGGCTGCTTGTAGACGTGCTTGAGGTATCGCCAGCTTAGAATTCCCAGCGAATTACGCTGTTTAAGCAGTTCGGGGTCGAGGCGGTGGAGGCCCTTCTCAGGGGCCCGTCCGTTCATGAGGTTGGCGTAGACGACCATCCAGTCATTGATGACGAGGATCGAACCCACGCCATCGCCGACGGAGTGATGAACGTACAGCCAAACCTCTGAGCAGAACCCTGCCGGGCCGTGAATCGCTTCTGGGGCAATCTCAGAAGATGAGGCTGAACTGGTGGGTTCTGGCCAGACGGTGATTCCTAGGTAGCTTCCAGCTGCCGAGCGGATGGGGTGATCTGAAAACTTCCAGGCGGGCGGACTCGAGTCACGCTCTTCGTATTCGAAACGAGTGCCATCCCAGAGGTCAAACTCGCGGTGCGTTTCGCCTTGGGAGCGGGGGCCGGCATTCCAGAACCAGCGTCCTTTGATCTTAGCGGGATAGACATCGCCAAACGGTTGACGCTGAACCGCGTACTGCCAAGCCTGCTTGGCGGTCGCTTGATCGATCTTTCCACGGATCTTAAGCCGGCAGAAAACGACGTTAGGATACTCTGGGCTGTCGTCGAACCAATGGAATTTCTCAATGCTGGTCATGGGCATTGGGAATAGCGATTGGAATGAATCGTAGGGTGGTTCGACCATATAAAAAGATTGCCCAGCAAGAATGCTAGGCAACTCCACTTGCGGCTCGCAATTGAAACGAGCGTTTGACTGGCAGCGAAGCCACCGGTCAAACGCAATTCGAATCAAATCAAATCAAATTACTTCTTGCGACGATCGCTACCACGCTCATCCATTTCGGTAGGTCTTGGCGGGCCGCCAAGACCTGGTCGTCCGCCGCCTGGTCGTCCGCCACCGATGGCTGGTGCTCCTAGCGTTTTCCCGCTGGCTGGAGGAGTAGTAGCGCTAGTCGAGCTTTCTCCAAGTCGCTTGATCCGGATATTGCGGAACCAGACTTCGTTCCCGTGGTCTTGGAACGCAATATGGCCTTCTTTGTTCTTCGCGAACTTCTCCCAGTCTTTGAACTTGCTCGCACCCAGTTTGGCATTCCAATCGTCGCTCCCGATTTCAGCTTGAACGACTTTGACGGCGTTCAAGAGATGAGTGACTTTGTTGCCTTCAACCTTGATTCGGGTCTTGTTCCAGCTGCCGGCTGCCTTGAGCTTTTTGTCGCCTTGGGGCGGGTACATTCCGTAAAGCGAACCGGCTGATGTGATCTCATTTTTGCCGTCATCATGCTCGGCGTCGTCGAGGATTTGATACTCAGGCCCCGACATGTAGGGAGCCGAATCGCCTTGGGAAACGCGATACATGATTCCGCTGTTCGCTCCGTCCGCGACTTTCCATTCGACTTGCAAGTCGAAGTCTCCGTAGACTTCCTTTGTGATAATGTCGCCTCCACCAGAACCGTCGAAGTAAAGATACTTGCCGTCGAGTGACCAGCCTTCGCCGATCTCTTCGTCTTTATATCCTCGGAAGTTACTTAGGTCTTTGTTCTCAAGCAGGTCGATGAATTTGGGTTTGGCCGACTTTGAGCGAGAGGCGCCCCGGTCGCCGTCGTTTTCGCGCTCGTTGATTGTGTCCGCCGTTCTTGAACCGACGCCTGGATCGGGAGGAGTTAAAACTTTACCTTGGGCTTGGACAGCGTCATTGAAACAAAATGCAATCGCCGCGGCGAAACAAATTGTCAAAATTGATGTACGTAATAAGGACATTCTTATCTCCTGAAATGGTTGACTGTGTGGAAACAATCGTTTGAGGGGCATTGGGAGGTCACGATTTTCGAGCTGAAATTTCGTTTCCGAGCGCATCGAAAAGATAACAATCTTCAGCGATTACTGTAGCTAAATTCTAGTGGCAAACGGCCTGAATGTCGAACACCTTTGGCGAAAACCCGGTGATTGAATCGGGAGATGAAACGATAGAACGGTAAAACGCCCAAGAAATTGAGGCTCACTGCAATCACGCGGCAGGTTGGCTGGACTTCGGTACGGCCGTGAATCACTGTGCGTTGTGAAACGACCGACACCCAAAGTGACGGTAGCGTCTTTCAATCAGCAAGCAGATCGATGTGACGATGCCAATGTACGTTACAACGCCTGGTCAATTTTCCAGCTAAGTCTAAATATCGAGCATCGCTTGAACATTCGTTTGTGTCCTAGCACGTCTTGGTTATCGTCTGGATCGCACATTTGCCGTGACATACGTGTCGCCAGCGGATTTGGGATGATGGTGGCTATCGATTGTAGCCGAGCCCAAAGGAAAATCCACGCAGTCCAAAGTCGCCTTGGGGGTCCGTGCCTGTACCACCGCCCAGCCATGTTTCGTAAGTGAAGCCGAGCCTTGCGTAGATGGCCCGGTTTTCAGCGGTCATTTTCTTGTACTGAACGCCGCTCATGAAATTGATCGTGGTTAAAAATTCATCTGCACCGCTTCGGACTACGTCTTGGGTGACTGTGTTCTGGATGAACTGGTCTCGTTGTCCAAACACAACCGACCCACCGACGGTCGTGATCAATTCCAATTTTGAGTGTCCCAGGGGGCGGTAATACTCGAGCCCAAATTTGGGGCCAAAACCGCGTAGGTCTGACTTGGATATCAACCGTCCAATTTCGGCGCCACCGCTCGACAAAGTCGCGTCGAGGGATTGGGCCACGCTGACGTACTGGACACCGAAGATGCCATTGAGTCGCGAGATTTTGAACTGGACTTCTTTGAAAAATGAAGCCCCCACGGACTCGACGTCAATGGTCTGGCTGGATTCCAGCAGCTCGCCCGCGTTCAAGGCTTGCAGGCGACTGAGTTGATTCAGACCTAGTAACACGCTGGTCTCGCCCGTCGTCACGCCGTCGCTGGTGAAGCTCGCGACGTTGGAGGTTTCGTCGTACTGCCAATAGTTCAGTTCGACCCCCGGGCCGTATTTGGATTCAAATCCAAGCCGAAAATTTGGGGCGGCTTCGTAGTCGAAATCAAACGGTGTGCTGGTGCTCAGTCCCAAACCTGAGGCGGTGATGGCGGTGTTGTTCTGGAACGCGCCCTTCATGAACATCGTTGAGGCGGAGCCAAAATAGCGGCCCGTTGCCAGGATTTCTTTGATTGGCGGATATTGCGTTTTCTTGTTTTCAAAGTCAAACGACTCACCATCGTCAGCTAATACTTTGCCACGACTGGTTGGGAAGTCGCCGCGTCGCCCCATCGCTTGACTCTGCGTCGGGGCCGCAAAACCAAAACCGTGATTGAATTGCGGGGGCTGTTGGACCGGGGCCAATTGAGTTGGATAGTCTGGCGTCATCGCTGAGGGAGTCGGTCGAATCCCACCGTTGGTAAAGTCGCTGTGGGTGTTGCCGGGTGGCGATCTGGAATAGCTCGGTGGCAAGTTGTTGAATCGTGAGTGGCTTTGCGGGAACTCCGGTCGAAACTGCGGATCGTCATTGAACCAGATGACTTGTGATTTCTCAGGCTGGCTTTCCATGATTGAACTGACCCGGCTGTCGGCCGGAGATTCGAGTTTCAACGTGTCTTGGTTGAGTGCTTCCAAGCCAGTTCTTGCTTTGCGAGGT
>JBLINZ010000097.1:0-16196 GCA_047639375.1 Mariniblastus sp.
CGGAAAACAAAACCCCTCGAGGCGGTCAGAAACGACGCTCTTCGAGTTTCCGCCCGTACGATCCGAGTATGATCTAGTCCGTTGATCGTCTGGTGAGGGTCTCCCTGTGCATGGTGGCTAGTTGATTTAACATGCGAGACGATAGGTCATTTGACGACCGGTCGGCATGCGCTGGTGTCAAACGCTGACCGATGGTAGGCGCTGATAAACAACTGCTGAGCGCGAGCCACCCACGAGGATGAAGGTCGCCTTTTGCTCCGAGGCCGACATTTGTTTGTTCTATGATTCCGCATCGTTGGAGGACCTCCATGATCCTGAAAGGATCAGAGGGGCCAATCATAGCCCGAATGCGTAAGCGAGGCAGAGCCCTCGTTAATGGCCCGCCTTCGATCGCAATGCGTCTTGGCTTACCCGCTTGGAAGGTGTACGCTTTTGTGCTGATTGCGATTTTCGCGGGGCCTTGGGTGGCCTGACGAAAATCTTTGCTTAGTAGTTTTCGGCTATCCAGCAAGCTGAACTGCATCGCCCCTCACAAACGTTAGGGGTGAAGAGCAAACGATTTTCCACTCTCAACGTTGTCTTGAAGATCACAATCCTGCACGGATTCGACGGAATGTGTCGAGGTTTTCTGAATCTGTATTTCCCCTCATCCCTAGCCCTTCTCCGCACAAATTCGGAGCAAGCGTGATTAAATGGCGATCCGATTTCGTCCGAATTTGCGGGGAGTAGGGAGCTGGTTTTTTGAGTGGAATTCCTGCTTAGTGAGTCGGTGTTAAGCACCTGCCAAGCAGAAACAAGCGGTTCAATTTCGTAGCGGACATCCCTAGCTGGAAACGCCACAGATTACCTGCTCGAGCACATCGCAACTTCAAAACTAACGCGCCGGGTTGCCATCGCTACCGTCAAACCGACATTAAATCAACAAGCCCTTTCGCTCGGTTACCATTCTTGCCTACGGCTCAGAGTGATCAAAAACACTGTGTTTCCAAGCTGCTGTATATCTAGTCAGCCACTTAATCAACAAACCTAACCTCTCTCGGCAGGTCCATTGGGCCAACAAAACTTGTCAAAGAATTGATTTTGTTTGAATAAATCTGTCCGCAACTGTGGTTAACTTGTCAGAGTAACCTAGCTGATTCCCAATTTGGGTTGCGGGTCAATCGACACGGAAATATTTTGGCGATAATCGAGCGGTCTTGATGGAGTATCTCAAACAACGCATTGCCCAAGGTGAGACGGAAGCCTTTGTGGAGGTTTACGATCTAATGGGGCCGCGTCTGTTGAATTACCTCACGGCGAGGCTGGGGCCCTGCGATGCTCACGATGTTTTGCAGGAAGTGTTTGCACGTCTAGTCCGGTATCGTAAACGTTTTTCTCAATCAAAAAACTTAACGGCGTATCTTTTTTTGACAGCTCGGAATGAAGCCAATCGCTGGGCCAGCAAGAATAAGAAACGCCAGGAATCGGATGCGACGTACTCCCAATTGGCAGCGCGTGCCATGTTTTCAACTGAATCTTTCAGGGGTGATTCGCGACTGGAGCAAGTCGAACTGGTGGAAAACTTGACCCGTCTACTGTCGCCACAGAGTCGAGAAATTGTCCAACTTAAAATCTATTCCGAGTTGACGTTTGCGGAGATCGCTCAAGTCCTGGCGATCCCTCAAGGAACTGCCGCTACGAACTATCGACGCGCATTGGCGAGAATGCAAGTGAGTCTCGATGAGCGTCGTCAGTCCGATAGGGTTTCTAAACCGGTTTCAATCGTTTCAGTTGACCAAGTAATTTCAGCCAAACACGATCCTCCATTCAAAACAACACGTGGTCTGAAGCATGAATAGCAAAAAGCATCCTGAGGAGATTCTGGCGACTGGTGTCTGTCCCACGCCCGTCTCTCGCGACGTCGTGCGTGGGTGGGTCAAGGACGAGCAGATCCGCGGCAGGAATCGGACCCGACGCGTGATGTGGGTAAGCGGTTTGGCTTACGTTCTGGCATTTTCTGGAATAGGGCTGGCTCTTCATTACCAAATGAATGAAATTCGATCGTTGGTCAAACACGATCCGTCCAAAGCCTTGATTCGATTGAATCAAGTCACGAAAGAATTATGTAGCGAATCGCCGGCAGACTATTTTGTCCAGCAGCGATCACGCCGGGGACCGATCAAACGCGACGGAATCGCAATGCGTTGATTGCACGCGTTCGGAACACCAGCTGTAGCCGGAATTTTTCCAAAACGCTTCACGCACCCAGCCTTCAGATCTAACGGACTGCCAGCAAAGACCCATTGCACAAGACAGAGGAACAAACATGAAAAAACTAATTAGCATTGTCGGTGGCCTAGTACTATTACTCGCACTTACGGTCGGCGGTACACTCTTGTTTCGACTGATCCAATTTCACTCGGCCGTTGCGGAGCTCAAAGCCGCTGGGCATCCGGTCGCGATTGCCGACTTGAAACGGGTGAATAGCGCAGCCGGGCAAGAGGGACTGGCGTTGCTCAAGCGAATTCTTGGGCCGCTGAAATCATTCGACACGGCAATGTGGGCGGCGGACGAAGAAGCGCTGAGTCGTGACGTCGACGCGAAAATGATCGCTCAGTTTGAAGAACTGGTGGCGACACAGCCGAAACTGTTCCCGATGCTAATGGAACTGTCGTTGGCGTCCGAAATAGGATCAGACATTGAAGGTGACTCGCTGGAGTTTCTTAATGCGTTGATGGAGCGTGAATTAATTCCAAGATATTGTGCACGCGTATTGGCTTGGAAGGCAAGGGTCGAGGCGGCTCAAGGCAAGCCGGATGAAGCGGTCTTGGCAGGACTCGAGATTTTACGAATCGCCCGGCTGTTTGATGCTGAGCCAATGTTGGTTTCCCAGTTAGTTTCGTTGGCGACACGTGGAATTGGGATTGATTCGATTCATTCCGTGATCGCGAATCAGGACATCGCTCCAGCAACGCGAGCACGACTGAATCAAGAACTCGAGTTGCATGATGCGTTGCCGGGCTATCAGGCGTCATTGTATGGAGAGCGGGCGTTTGGCATTGAGACGATTTCGGAGATGGGGATGATCCATGTGGCGTACAGTGGGATGGGCTACTTGGATGTCATTCAAGACGAAATTGAATGTGCAGGAGAAGAGTCTTTTGAGTTGAGTTCTTTCACGGCCAGCAAGGTCGGGGAGCGAGCTAATACAGCGCTTGGCCAATCGTTGTTTCCCGCTTTTGAGCAAGTCCGGGGGGCGTTGTTTCGAGTTCGGAGTCGGCTTAGGGCGTTGCGAATCGTCAACGCTTTGGAGAGGCAACAGGAAGTAGGTTCTATTCCCGTGTCATCAGAAGATCTGATTGGTCTCGGTGTCCCAATGGTCATGACGATCGACACGATGACCGGCGAGCCTATGAAAATTAAACGTGTGGGATCTGCCTGGGTCGTGTATTCTGTCGGGGCGAACTTGATCGATGACGGAGGCGATTTTAACGCCCAAGCTGATTGGGGAGTTGGGCCTGAGACAGAGTAGGTCATTGGGCAATCGTTACGTGAGGCAATTACACTTTCCTCAAGACATAAACCACGTCTTCGGTGGCTGAGTCGACGACGATGGGGCGTTTGATGTCGTAGGCGAAATCATAGGTCCCCGCGACTTCCCAATTGCCGGCTTCGGCGAGTAGTTTGGGGAACTGCTTGGCTGTGTAGGAACGCATTCGCAATTCGTCTTCGATTCGAAACATCTTGGTGGGTGTGTACACGTCGAATTGGATTCCGAATCGCTCCAGACGTTTTCTGGGGTTCCGTTCTTCGGTCCACATGTGTGTTAAAACGGACAGGTGTCCACGGCGAGCGGCCCAGGATTCTGTCTCAGTGGGCTCCGCGGTGGTTGGAGTTAGATGCAAGCCGATCAAGTACAAGCCACCTTGGCGGGTTTGTCGAGCCATGCATTCTAGATGGGATACTGCTGACGAATGAGTCGTCAGGTGGCGGAAGCTATTGATGGTGTTAAACGCCATGTCCCATTTTCGGCTGGCCTTGAAGTCGGCCATGTCGGCGACCCAAGCGGTGGGATTGAGGCCGTGCCGTTTGAATCGGGCGTTACTGAAATCCACGGCTTGCTTGTTCAGGTCGATTCCCTCGATTTCAAATCCGCGTTTGGCTAGGCCGTACATCAGCCGGCCAGTCCCGCAAGCTGGCTCGAACAGCCGTTTCGCTTTGCCCTTGAGGAAGGCGTTGTTGATTTCACAAAGGAACTTTAGTTCGGCCGCGCAGTCCGTTCCAAACACCAAATCGTAGTAGCGTGGGTGGTCGTAGATGCTCTCGTTAACGGTTTCCACGGATTTCTTTCTGGCTCAGGGTGAGGGCAGATGGTTGTTTTTGGGGGGGCGTTCTCTGACTCGTTGACGCAAAGCATCGGCCAGTATTCTTGCATCCGCGGCCAATTTCGTCATCCCAGCAGCCTCTGTATCCTGAATGAATCTGGATAAATGACCAAGTAATCCAGACAAGCTTAGGCGAAGCGTGCGGTCGGAGTGCGATAACGCTACAGCTTCGTCGAGCGAGTTCATGGCCTTTTGGATCGCCACCAGCGATTCCTCAAACTGCTTGGCCTTGAGCAATCGATCCGCCTGCTTGGTGTAGACCGAGCAGCGAAGGTAATGGTAATCCAGGAATTGGGGCAGGCGTTCGATCAGGTTGTCTGAAATTTCAACTGATTTTTGAAACAGAACTTGTTCTTCTGGCGAAGAGTCCAGGGGGTCGCCCAATGAGCACGCGAGTGCAAGTCGGAACTGATACTCGTTGTTTTCCGGGTCTTTGGCAATTAAGCCTTCCAATTCATCGATGGCTTTGTCTCTGAGTTCTCGGGATTTACGCGGGTCGTGACCACGCAGAGAGGCTGCCAAGCTGCAATAACAATTGGCTCGAATCGAAAGGTACTCGGCATTGGTTTCGTCCTTGGCGATCAAGCCGTCCAGAATTTCAATCGCTTGCTTGGATTGCGAGCTGGAGATCTGGTCCATCTTTTTCGACTGGCCGTTGGGCCCTGGTCTTCGGCCTTGCCCCCCCCTGCCAAACGTTGGTCTCGACGGATGTTCGTCTCCATTGGATTGCCGGTCGCCGGGCGAACGGTTGGGGGGTGGGCTATCGTTTCGACGGTCGGGCCCACGTCCTTCGGGGCCACGTCCTTCGGGGCCTCGGCGAGGGCGCCGGTCTCCCATGCCAGGCCCCATTCCTCGTCCGCCGCGCAACATGTCTTCCCACCAGTTGGGAGGTTTGCGTTCGAACGCAACGATCAGGGCTGAGCTGGAGCCGAGTGAGTTTTTGGTTTTGGCCAGTTCGAGTTTCAACCGATCATCCAGTTGCTCGGCCGGAATGTCTTCGAGCAGCGCGATGGCCGATTCGTTTTGCGAAATCGCCGCCGTTAGATCCTGGGTGCGACGATAAAGGCTGCTGAGCTCGCACTTCGTTTGGACCAACGAAATGAGGAGGTCTTTGGAGTCGGGAGATTGCTCCAAGGCGTATTGGTAGCTCTTGATTGCGTTCAGGTATCCGTTGGTGGATTCCATTGTGTCGCCGATCAATTGATAGATGTTCGCGACTCTTCGAAACGCTCGCGCGGATTCGATACGAAGCGAATCGTTGTTTTGATTTTGCTTGGCAAACTGATCGTAGAACACCAGCAGTTTGTCAAGGAACGCGGCGTCTTCACGGGTGATTGAGGTTTCAATTCCGGTTAGTTCTTCAAATCCATCCAGCGCAATGTTGACGTCAGAGGAGGACCCGCGGGCCACGACCTGTTTGAACATTTCGTCAAATGCCTGCAGTGTGATCGTGATATTGGCTTCCGCTCGATCGTTTTCTTTGACAGCGACCAGTCGTTGCCTCTCTGTTTCTTGTTGTTGATCTAAAAGTTTCGCAGATTTGTTGGCTTCTTTTTCCAACGCGTCGATTGTAAACAGGTAGCCAATGGTGGCTGATACGGCCACCAAGACCAACAGCAATGCGGACACAGCCGAGAGTGCCGCTGCCATTGGATTTCGGCGGCTCCACTTGATCACGTTTTCCAGGGAAGAAGGCGGGCGGGCTGCGATCGGTCGATCTTCAACAAACGCCAGCAGGTCTTTTTGTAATTCACTTGCCGACTGGTAACGTTTGTCGGGATTTCGAGCCAGTGATTTGTCGATGATCGTGCTCAAGTCAATCGGGACCCGCGGGTTGATCTTGCGTGGCGAAGGTGGCGAGCTCGAAGCGATCGCGCCAATCACCTCGGCCGTCGTCCCGTTCCGATAAGCCGGCTTGAGCGTCGCCAGTTCGTACAGCGTTAAACCCAGGCAATAGACTTCACTTCGTTCGTCATAGAGCCCCTGCAGGGATTCGGGGGAAAGGTACTGCGGCGTGCCGATGACGTCGCCGGTCTTGGTCAAATTGAAATCGTTGGAGCCGTCTTTGGCCAAGCCAAAATCGGTGATCCAAACGCCGCCTTTGCGATCAAGAATGATATTCGATGGTTTGATGTCTCGATGTAAAATATTGGATTCATGAGCGTAGGCCAGCGCGTCTGCAATGTTGGCTCCAATCCGCGCGGCCCAGCGGAAATGCTTCGGGCTGACTCGTGTCGTCAATCGCCCGCTGTCAGTGGTTTCTTTGGGATTCGAGGGATGCGGCCCCGGGGTGTTTAGGCCGGCCGGCGACAGGGTATGGTCTAGGAACGTTGAGCCACCTGCGTCGGTTGACCCAACTTGCGAATGGCTAACGATTTGAGTTTCTTGAGGGACTTGCGTCGTGCGCGAGCCCTGACCCGAGCTCAGCCCGAGCACGACTTCGCTTAACGTTTGGCCGTCGACTAAATCCATCACGTAGTAGTGGTAGCCCTCACCTTCGCCGACCCCAAACACGCCGACAATGTTGGTGTGGTGCAATCGCGCAGCGGCCTGGGATTCACGTTTGAAGCGTTCGACGTATTTCTCGCTGTTGACCAGTGGTGTGGGCATGACCTTGATCGCCACTCGTCGCCCCAATGATTCGTGGATGGCTTCGAAGACGATGCCCATGCCGCCGCGGCCAATTTCCCCAACGACTTCGTAGTCACCAATCCGTTTGAGTCCGGAGACTTCATTGAGCGAGCGTCGATCACTGGGCGGCTGAGAAGGGCTGGACTTGAGTTGCTCGATCATGGCAACGGAAGCCAGCAGGTCTTCTATTTCGTCTTTGAGTTCTGGGTGTTGGTCCTGGTATTCCGAAATGGCTGGGTGTTCACCGTCTCGAATACGGCGCGTGAATTGCTCCACGACCAATTCGAGTTTTTCGGGGTCGGACAAATTGTTTTGATCATTCGCCATTAAATTCTCTTGCCGATTCCATGATTTCCTTCAGCCGCTTGAGGGCACGCAGGTAGCGTTTGCTCGCGGCCGCCGGTTCGATCTCTAAAATTCTCGCGGTTTCAATATTGGACAGTTCTTCGAAGTGCCGAAGTGCGATGACTTCGCGGTCCAGCTCGTTCATCTCGCCGAGTGTCTTTTCCAGAATCGCAATCTGTTCTGCGCGTTCGATCAATCGGCTGGGAGACGTCAATTTGGCAACGATGTGAGCGGCCAACGCCATCGACGTTTGGCCTGAGTCGTTATTTTTTCCAAATTTGATCTCCTTCCGGATGTCACGTTTTTCGGCCCCAAAATGATGCCGATGAATTTCATGAAGCTTCTGGCTGACCTCGAGCCGAAGCCACACAAAAAATGGCATGTCATCCTTTTCCAAAAAGCTGTCAATCCGCTTGGCCGCCCTGACAAAGGTCTCTTGAATGACATCGGATTCAGAAACGCGTCCGCTCAATCGATAGTCCAAGCGGAAATTGACGATGCGTTTGAGTCGATCTTGAACTTGGAAAAAGTAATCGGCCAATGCGTCTTCTCGGCCCGATCTAAGGGACTCAACAATTACATCGCGTTCCGGTAGTTGATTGTCCAAAGCCATTGAGTCGCCTGGTGTCATTAAGTTTCACGTAAAGAATGTCGTGGCAGGACAGTCATTTTATCCAATTGCCAGCATTCTACTTTAGAGATTAAACGCCGCTACGAGCCGGGTGCCCCTCGCAAAATCAATTTTTTTGGAATTTGTGTCCGCGGCAACAGCTATCTGACGTGCCACTGGGTGGGGTCAAGGGATTTCAAACCTTCACAGTTTTAAAGGATACCGATGAAAAACTCTCTAATGGTACTTCTCGCGGTCAGTCTTTCCTCGATCATGGCGGTCGAATCGTCGGCTCAATCAGAACGTGGGCGCGGAATGAAGCCCGGTGGCCCTCCGCCAAAAGTCAATGCTCGTAGCCGGGAAGCGGGGCGGTCGATGCATCGCGGTGCCGAACGGACAAACGATTCCGAGGGATCTCAACGGCGGCGGGGTGAGACGAATCGTGACCGTGCCAGCGAGAATTCCAGACCGCGAAATGTCGGTAATTGGGGGGCGGGAAATTCTAAACGAAGCCGATCGGCCCAGGCCACTCGCTCTCATGGTGATCGATCCCGTGGTGCTGGCACTCGTGGTGATCGATCCCGTGGTGACGAGCGTGCACGTAGCCAACGTGGATCGCGTGTCCGGGATTCAAAAGCTGGCAAGTCCAAGGGGCAAGCGAAGGGGGCCCGGCGTGGCTCGGCAACGCGAGGCCAGAAAAGTGATCGAGTAAAGGGGGCCGGTGGCCGTCCGACTCGGAGAAGCACGCGTGGTGGAGTGAGTAGCCGAGTTCAAGATTCGGGACGGGGGGATTCGCGGCGACGATCGCTCGAACGCAGCGGTAAGTCGCGAGGGCACTCGATGCGTGGCGATTCCAATGCCGAACGTTCTGGGCATGCGAGTGGTGGCAAAGACCAGAGCCGCGGATTCGAAAAAGGCCGCAACCACCAAGGCGATTCAGCGACTGGCAGAAGTCATAGCAAGCGGCGTCACCGATAGCTTGGCTGGGAAATCCGTTTTGAATCGCTTCCCAAAGCAATCCGCGTCATGGCGTTGAGGCCGTGGCGTGGTTGTGATGCGGTTCGCATTTGGTGGCGAGCGATCTGCGTTTGGCACTGTCGCCTGCTGGTTAATCGTTAAACGATCTATCGTCTCGCCTATAAATTGTACAGACCGGTGAGCGAGGTGGAGCCAATTCTAGTGTTGAGCTCTCCAACGCGTCGGGTTGCCAATGAAAAAAGTGTGTTACGGCAAGCTTACGCGTTGAGTTCTTTGGCCAACAGGAGCATGTGGATTGCGGCCTCGGCCGTTTCCACTCCTTTATTGCCGACGTCTCCCCCGGCTCGTTGGATGGCTTGATCCATGGTGTTGCAGGTCAGCAGGCCAAACCCGATAGGCGTCTTGTGTTCCAAGCTTAGATTGCCGATCCCTGCGCTGACGGTGGAGTTGATATGTTGATCGTGTGTCGTTTCGCCACGGATGACGCAGCCCAGAGTAACGAGCGCGTCGAAGCGATTGGAGTCGAGCGCTAGTTGTGCGCCGCCAACGATTTCCCAGGCCCCTGGAACCCAGAGGACCTCGATGTTTTCTTCAGGCACTTGGTGCCGTTTTAGCGTTTGGATTGCGCCATCGAGCAATTTGCCGGTAATGCTGTGGTGGTACTTGGAGACCACAATCGCGAAACGATTTTCGGCTACTGAACCAGTGGTGCCTTGGAGTTCTCGAGTCAAAGCCGCGTCCTTAGAAATCTTGTTCGGAAAACCGTATTTTATCAATTGTTGACTGAATGACAGCCCGGTTAAGCGATGGGGTATGTTCCCATCGAAGCAAAAAACTCGGCCGAACAGAGGTGCGGCCGAGTTACCGTGGTTAGCGATTCACATGTTGTCGCTGGCGTTTTGTGCGTGAATCAGGTTTTTAGAGTCCGCCGCCTGGTTTGATGCTCATCAAGAATTCGGCATTGGTTTGTGTTTTCTTCAAGCGTGAGGTCAGGAGGTCCATCGCATCGGGAGGATTCATTTCGCTCAAGATTCTGCGAATTCCACAGATGCGATCGTATGCGTCTTCGTCGAACAGTTTTTCTTCTCGACGTGTGCCGCTGGCGTTGATGTCAATGGCAGGCCAGATGCGCTTGTCGACGAGTGATCGATCGAGCACGATTTCAAGATTTCCGGTGCCTTTAAATTCTTCAAAAATCACTTCATCCATTTTGCTACCGGTGTCGATCAAGGCGGTTGCCAGAATCGTCAGCGATCCGCCCTCTTCGATCTTTCGAGCCGAGCCAAAGAAGGCTTTAGGTTTCTGCATGGCATTGGCGTCCAGGCCTCCTGACAGCGTCTTTCCGGATTGCGGGCACTCGGAGTTCCAGGCTCGTCCCAAGCGAGTGATGGAGTCGAGGAAGATAATGACATCCACGCCGCTTTCGACCAATCGTTTGGCTTTTTCCAAAACCATTTCGGTCACTTGGATATGTCTCGATGCGGGCTCGTCAAACGTCGAACTGATGACTTCGCAGCGAGCGCCTTTGACTTCTCGCTCCATGTCGGTGACTTCTTCCGGACGTTCGTCGATCAAGAGCATGATGATGTAGGCTTCTGGATAGTTCTTGATGGCTGCCTGGGCCATCCGTTGCATGAGGATTGTTTTTCCAGCTCGCGGTGGGCTGACGATCAGTCCGCGTTGACCGAAACCGATCGGGGCGACCAAGTCGACGACGCGGGTGGAGAGATCTTTCGGGTTGTGCTCCATCACGATTCGGGTGTCGGGGTGAAGCGGTGTGAGTTCGTCAAAACTCGTCCGGCGGGCGCTGTCCATTGGGTCAAGGCCGTTCACCGATTCGATCCGAAGGAGAGCGAAGTACCTTTCGTTCTCTTTAGGCGGACGGATTTGTCCTTTGACGACGGCCCCATTCTTCAAATTGAATTTTCGAATTTGGCTGGGCGAAACATAAATGTCATCGGGACAATTGAGATAATGGGCTTCGGGGCTGCGGAGGAATCCGAACCCGTCTGGCAGAATCTGGAGGGTTCCGTGCCCGCACATGATTCCATTAGATTTGACGCGTTCCTTGAGGATTAGGAAAATCAAATCGCGTTTCCCAACGCCTTCCAATTCGGTGGCACCCACGTTAATGGCTTGAGCTGTGAGTTCTTCGATCGACATCAATTGGAGGTCGGTCACATTGATCACATCCTCAGCAGCGATTTGTTCCCGCTCGGCGTCGTTGACAGGGCGGATTTCTTCGCGGGAAATAGTTTCGGCGATCGACTTGGGTTCAGCGATGGCTTCGTGTTCACGAAGTTTCTCGGCGACGTCAGGTTCCATCTCGTAGTGAGGGCGACGATTGGCTGGGCGTGGATTCGAGCCGGGAGTTCGTGGTTGGCTACTTGAGTTTGGCTTGCGAGTGTCAGCCATGATTGTTTAGATCTCCGGTGGTCAATGCGCGATGAGGGGTGAACGTTGACCGGTTGGTGTGTTTTATTTTGGAAACAGGGAGTAGGGAGAAGCAAGCTCATTTGGGAGAGTTAGGTTCCAGGATTGCCATAAGGCGACAGCCTGTTCGTACGTCTCAATTCTTGATTGGGAGTTTTCAATGATATCAGTCGATCTGGCTCGTTTTTCTCTGATCGGAGTTTGGCGGGCCTCACGTTTAGCAAGTTCGTCGTCGTCCCATCCGCGTTGCAGCGCACGTTGACGACGAATCGAATTATCTGCATCGACAAAAACAATTTTATCGCACAGCCGATCCCAACCAGCCTTGAACATTAAAGGGGCATCCAGCACGATCGCGATTTGGCGGTTGTCCGCAAGCATTGCAAGTTGCTCACGAATCAAGAAACCAATTCTGGGGTGCGTGATATTCTCTAAATGTTCAAGTTCGATGGCAGCGGAGGCGTCAGGGCCAAACACAATTCTGGCCAATCTACTTCGATCAACTTCACCGTTCTCTAAGACGTCTATGCCCCACCGTGATTGGATCGCAGTGACTACATCGGTTTCCATTAAGACTTGGTGTCCCAGTCGGTCAGCATCCAAAACGTACGCTCCAAAATGTTTGAAGCATTGAGCCACAAGCGATTTACCACTGGCGACTCCACCCGCCAATCCGATGACAAGCGGTGTTTTTTCCAAGACGGACTTTCTACGTTCTCAATTTTTAAAACCCGATGACTTCGCAGATGAGGTGTTCAAAACCGACCATGACAAAGGTAGGTGACCGTTTTGATTGACCCTATTCAACAAAGGCATTCCATCCAGCATCTCACTGTTGACTCATTGAACCGCTCAATGAGAAACAGCTGACAAACCGAGATTTCCAACCAAGTCTCGTTGGTTCGAAAAACCAAATTGCGGTTTCTCGCAAAATCAAGATTTGCTCCTTATACAAGAACCATTTTTACTGGCCTCGTTTCACGCCCAAAAACAGGGCGCCGTCGTCTCAAGACACTGTATAAACTAACCTTTAACGGTTGTTGGATCTAGGATTGATTCCCCAAAACGAGCGGTCTGACATACCAAGAAGCCATTTTTTGATTTCAGACTAGTATTTATGGGGGGGTCTGGGGTCGTCCACGGTTTTCATTGAGTGTATTTCGATTTAGGATCGAGCTTGCGATCGTTCTTGTAGGCAATTTGACCATTTCCCGAACAAAAAGGCCTGAATGGAGAGCGTGGTGCAGCCTTCGTGGGTCGTTTCCCGGCTAAATATCATCCAATCACAGACGCAAACCTATGAATCCAATCCAGATGAAGTCACATGTCCAGCTTGGCGTCGTTCCAACGCACCTTAAATTCGTGGGTGGTTTGGTACCGGACGAACACGGCAAAATTCCTCGTGATGAAAATGGGGAGCTAATCGTCGTTGCCAATCTGAAATCGCTGACGACACAGAGTGTGGCCAAAATCAGCTGTGTGCAGATTCCTTACTTCCCTGGCCTCGATGAGTCGGATGTAGCAGAAATGGTCGGCGGATTCCGCGAATTGGAGCTCGACGTCCACTTCATCATGATGGTCGGTGGTGTGGATCCGATGAACCCAGCGGACGAGGATCAAGTCGTCGAGATGCTTGTTGGCGGATTGTCGGCAGCGAAAAAACATGGTGTCGAGCATGTGTCTTCGACGTCCGTGGAAGCTTGGATGGCCGGTGGTGCGCCCAAGGTTGGGGCTGAGTTCGAAGCGGCGGTGGCTCAGAACGTTAAGGTTCACACGCGAGCGGCGCGTGAGTTCGGGCTCGAAGGAAGCGGAATCAAGGCTTGGCATATCGAGTTTTTGCGAGGCGGGGAATTCCAGACCTTCACTGATATCGGCAAGGTTTGGTCGTTCGTGTCCGCAGCCAATACAGAGCTGGGCCAGCCGTTTTTCAAGGTGCTGGTGGATGCAGCTCACTGTGGCGATTCTGTGCTGTCGATTACCGAGAACGAGAAACTGATCGAAGAGATCGCTGCTGCGGGTGCTTTGGGGATCTTTCACGCCTCGGCCAAGACCACACGCGGTTGTTTATCAACCGATGACGGCTGGATCGGTGCGTTGTTGGCGGCTTGTGCCAAGACCGGATGTTTGGAGATGGCGTTTGTGGAGCTCTTCCACCATGAGGATCCCGCTTTAGAGGGTCTGCGGGCACTCGAGCCTGGCCATGGAATCGACACGACGGACGGCCGAACGTATGACGAAGCGGTTCTGGATGGACTGGCGGACGTGGCTCGCCGGCTAAATAACTTGAAGGCTCGGGGGCTGCTCTCAGGGCGATCGCAATAGGTTGGGAAGACTTGTGCCCCAACTGTTTGTTTTTTAAGCGGGGGAATCGGGTGCGATTCGAAATTTGTTACCTATTTTTGACGTGGTTCCGACGATCTGGGGGCGGATGGATCGCGGGAGCCACCAAATTCAGTCGGTGAAAATAGGCTTAAATGCTACGACTGTTATAATTGGCGAGTCGATGATCGTTGTCAAAACTCTCAACTCTTTAAATTTGACTCTATTTTAGGCCCCATCTAAGATTGACGAGTAGATTGGGACCCAGCCTGCCTAATTAGCGTTTGTTCGCTAATTGTTGAAGTCTATTAGGCGTGACTGTTATAGCGTTTGGATAATCCAAAATCATGGATATTCCACTGAGACCCGATACCCAAGTTTGTGTCGAGTTTGTGTGCGCCCAATCTACCAATCAAATTTTGCCGTAACTTCATCGAACTCGACGTTCGTAAAGTTGAGACTAACGAAACATTTTTTCCGCGACGAAAGTTGCGGAGTGTAGGAGAACGGGAATGGCTGCTAGGGAAAATCAAGGCCTCTTGATTGCCGTCATTATATTAGTGTTACTGACACTTGTACTGGCGCTTGCTGCCTTTCTTGGGCTTTCAAAAGCTGGTGAGAACGCAACAATCACGAAAGACACGGAGCACAAGCTCTTGCTTTCAAAAACTCTGGGTGATGCCAGTGCGCATGAGGCTGATATCCTGCGTGCCTATTTGGGCGGATTTGGAATTGCCGTTGCCGAAGTCGAGCCGATGGTTCAGGCGTTGAAGCAGTTGGCTGCGACCCAAAGTTTGGAAACGGCTGAGCGAGCTCAGGTTCAAACGATTGTCGACCGTGTTGGCTTAATCCAAGCGAATTACGTCAAAGACATGCAGGGCAGCATGACGACCGAAGAGGGCGTCGCCGCTCAAGAGCCAACGTGGCGTTCTAAGATTGAATCGTTGATCGCTATCGCCGCCGAACGAACCAATGACTTTGCCGTCCAACGTCGTCAGACAGAGCTGGCCGAAAAAGAGGCTGCATCCAAGATTTTGGAAATGGAAGGTTCCGTCAAGGCCGTCAATGATACACTGACTGACCGCAATGAAGAGTTGGCCGAAACTAAAAAACTGGGCCTTCAAAATATGGCTGAATTGACCAGCAAGTTGGACGAGGCGGTAGCTGGCAACGAGACGATCAATAAAGAGAATCAGACGTTCCGAGCTAATCAATCGATTACCATGCAGGGTCTTAAAAATGACATGCAGGAAGTGGAAGACAAGAATCAGGGTTTGAAAACTCGGATCAATATTTACGAGCGAGAAGTGTTTGATCGGCCTGACGGTCAAATTGTTCGCGTGGCTGCTCGCAATCGAACTTGCATGATCAACCTTGGAACTGCCGATGGTTTGACGGCAAACCGGACGTTCTCGGTGTACGACCAGGATGTCACGAATTTCGACAAGGGAAAGCACAAAGCAAAAATCGAAGTCGTTCGGGTTTTCGCCTATAAAGCGGAAGCCAAGATCACTGAAGAAGACCCCACCAATCCGATCCTCTCGGGCGATCATATCTTGACCGCCACTTGGGATCCAGGATTCGCCGTTTCCATTGCTTTGGCCGGTGTGTTTGATCTTGATGGCGATCGCTATGACGACCGAGACAAACTTGCTCAGATGATTGAGCGGAATGGTGGAAAAATTGCTGCGACTCACGATGATGAAGGTACCGTCAGCGGGAAGATCGATCCAACCGTTCGATACTTGGTCTTGGGTCGTCCGCCTTCATTGTTGGAAGATGCCGATGACAACAAGAAACGCAGCTCATCAGCGATCACCGATGCGATGCAATCCATGCAAGCCGAAGCAGAAAAGAATACCGTCGAGCTCATCGACTTGCAGAAGCTTCTTAACCGAATGGGTGTTCGGGCGAAGCCAAAGACGCTGCAAATTGAGCCGGGTGCTGGTCGATTCAAACCTCGAACGCCGTCTTCAAGTGGTGCCGGGAACTGAAATGTAACCGCGAACGGTCACAAGTGACACGAGCAGGCCGCCAGGAGTATTCCTGGCGGCCTTTTTTGTTGTGATCGAAAGACGGTGAAATGGACCGTTGCCTTGCGATTGCAGGCTGCGGTTAGATAAAGCAAACCGATGCGCCCAACTCAATGCGTTCGTTTCGGTCGCTGCTTCAGACTGGGGTCTGCTTTTTCGTTTTGCCGGGGGTTGAGTGGGGCGGGATTGTGATACTCAAGACGCCGAGTTGAGAATGGGAAATCGCTTGCTCCTCACCCCCAAACCCTCTCTCCTCAGGAATTCGGTCAACGTTTGATGAGGTGACCATGCGGGATCGTCCGAATTCCTGAGGAGAGAGGGCTTTCCATGTTGGAAGGCGATGAAATTCGATTTTCCGGTTAGCCAGGAACTACTGCAGCAAACATTTTAGTCAGGCCACCTTGGGAGTGTCCTTTGCAGGTTGGGCCTCAGGCTTCTTGTCCTCAGGCTTCTTGGCCTCGGGTTTCTTGGCCTCAGGTTTCT
>JBLINZ010000098.1:0-15915 GCA_047639375.1 Mariniblastus sp.
TGGGGTGGCTGGAGGAGCGGCCGTGGAGACGAGTTTTTCCGAGGAACAGACGCAGGTCTTGCCGACTTGGCTGTGCCTGACCTATTTGCTATTTACGACAGGCGAGTTGTGCTTGAGTCCCGTCGGGCTATCCACGATCACTAAGCTCGCACCGGATAAGTACGCCAGCCAGATGATGGGGATTTGGTTCATTGGAGCAGCACTCGGGAATCTGATTGCTGGCCAAGTCGGAGGGATGATTCAAGAATTTCCGCATCGAACCATTTTCCAAACCGTGGCGATGATCATTGGTGGCGCCGGTGTGGTCTTGCTGCTAGTCACACCCTTGATTCAAAAGCACATGATGGGTGACGTTAAATGAATTGAGGGGCCTCGTCAGTGAACTCAATGGAATGAGGCAAGCCATACGCGTTCGCCTCAATTCAGAGTCGTGAGCAGGTCTTCGAGTGGATCGTAATTGAAGGTTTTGCCAAAACTTCTACCATTGAAAGTTGGATTGACACAGTTTCGACAGGATTTCGCGGGGTGTCTGGCAACATGCAGGGTGAGACGAGAAGATATTTTGGAGGATTGCTTCCCAACGGTTCAATCCTCCAATCGTGGCTGCTATCCTCTTAGATTAAAACGTGATTGGGAAGTGCGACCATGAAGGGTGTTTGTTTTCAAAATATCGAATCCATTGCGTGTTTGGATTTGCCGGATCCGACCATCCTGGATCCTCACGATGCGATTGTCCAAGTCAGCCTTGCCGGGCTGTGTGGCTCAGATCTGCACGCCTATTTTGGACGAGAAACCGGTTTGGATGCTGGGACGGTGATGGGTCATGAGTTCGTCGGGACGGTGGTCGAAGTTGGGACGGCGGTTTCCCGCATCTCCGTCGGTCATCGTGTCAACGCTCCATTCACCAGTAATTGCGGTGATTGTTTTTATTGCGAGCAAGGTTTAACTGCGAGGTGCGTGTCGGGTCAGCTATTTGGATGGCGCGAAAGAGGGCAGGGTTTGCACGGCGGCCAGTCGGAATTCGTGCGGGTGCCGCTTGCCGATGGAACGCTTAAGCAAATCCCGGAGTCCATTTCCGACGCGAGCGCACTTTTATTAGGTGATAATTTTAGCACGGGATTTTATTGTGCCGAAATGGCGGATGTCAAACCTGACGGCGTCTATGTCGTGGTCGGGTGTGGGACCGTCGGACTGCTCTGCATTCTCGCCGCACAGCATATGGGCGCCACAAAAATTTACGCCCTTGATCCAATTCCCGAACGTCGTCATGAGGCCGAATCGCTCGGAGCCATCGGGCTCGACGTCGATGAGAGCGCGATTGAAAAAGTGTTCTCGGCAACGGACGGGCGTGGGGCAGACGCTGTGATGGAATTGGTGGGATTGCCCGCGGCTCAAAAGCTTGCCTATCGACTGCTGCGGCCGGGGGGAATCATGTCAGTTGTCGGCTGCCATTGCACAGAGCATTTCTCGTTCAGCCCCGTCGATGCGTTCGACAAAAATCTGACCTATCGAACGGGGCGATGCTCGGCTCGTTGGTACATGGACCGGTTGACTGATTTGGTTGCCGATGGCACCTTTCAGCTCGACTCGTTTGTCTCTCGGCGATTCGGAGTGTCCGACGCGGTGGAAGCTTACGATGTATTCTCAAATCGTAAAGACGGGTGTCTTAAGGCTGCCATCGAGTTTAGTTAACATGTTGATTAGGGTAGTTTTCGAGCATGGCAGTTTGATGCGAATTAACTAAATTAAACATCTCTAGAAGACCTTGGTCTTAAAGCGAATCAGGAACCAGCAAATGAAATTGGCGAATCGAGTGGCCATTGTTACCGGAGCTGCCAAAGGGATTGGCGCTGCGATTGCCCAGCGATTTGGTGCGGAGGGCGCCCACGTCGTCGTTGTCGATATCGACGAAACCGGGGCCCAGCGAACCAGCGACGCGATCCAATCGGCTGGCGGCAAGTCCATCGTGGTCATCGCTGACGTGTCCTCCGAATCGGACGTGGAACGATTGTTCGAGACGACGATCAACGAGTACGGGGCGGTCAACGTGCTGGTCAATAACGCCGGCTTGATATCGCCCATGCTGCATTTACTCGAGGCGGATAAAGCTTGGTGGGATCGAATCGTTGGCGTCAATCTAACGGGGACGTTTCTGTGCTGCCTCAAGGCTTCACGCCTGATGGCCGATCAGGGATCAGGAGCGATCATCAATTTGTCCTCGGGAGGCGCGACGCGTTCCCATCGTTGCTTTGTGGCCTACGATGCGACCAAGGGTGGAATCGAAGCGATGAGTCGGGCGATGGCGTTGGATCTCGGTCCCTATGGCGTTCGTGTCAATATTCTTACACCGGGATCGATCGATACGACGGGGATTGATGCCGAGGGTCGAAAACTGCGGGGCGCGAACATTCCGCTGGAGCGAATCGGCGAGCCCGACGACATGACGGGAGCCGCGGTTTTTTTGGCTTCCGACGATGCGAGTTACATCACCGGCCAAAATATCGTCGTCGATGGCGGGATGCTGGCCCAGCAACGATCGGCCACGGTTGATATTTGTCCGCCCAGTACGTTTCCTGGTCGCGGAGAGTCCCCGTGAAGAAACGGTATCGCGTGGGCGCCGATATCGGTGGGACGTTTACGGATTTGATCGTCGTCGATTCGGAAACCGGTGAGTTCAAAATTGGTAAAACGCTGACGACCCCCGAGGACCCTTCGCTCGCGGTCGAGCAAGCCTTGACGTCGACGCTGGAAAGTTTTGGTGTGGCAACCCACGAAATTCAAAACTTGATTCACGGTACAACGTTGGTAACCAACGCCATGATTGAGCGAAAAGGGGCCAAGACCGCACTGCTGGCAACGGCGGGATTTCGCGATTCGATCGAGATGGGACGAGAGACGCGTTACGACCTTTACGATTTGATGATCGAAAATCCTAAGCCGTTGGTGCCTAGGCATCTTCGGTTTGACGTTCCACAACGGTCGCTTGCCAACGGTGAGACATACGAGCCGCTGGATGAGTTATACGTGGAAAAATTGGCGACCGAGTTGGTCGAGCGAGGCATTGAAGCCGTCGCAATTTGTTTCCTCCACAGTTTCACGAACCCCGAGCATGAGCAACGGGCTCGGGAATTGATCGCCAACGTCGCGCCGAACCTTCGGGTCTCCATTTCGTCCGATGTGATTCCTGAGATTCGCGAATACGAACGGGCCTCGACCACGATTGCCAATGTTTACGTACAAGCGTTGGTGGAGCGATACTTGCGGCGACTCCAGGAGCGTTTGGAAGATTCCGGTTTCGAGGGGAATTTTTACTTGATGCATTCCAGTGGTGGGATCGCGACGGTCGAGACCACGATTCGATACCCTGTCCGTCTGTTGGAGTCTGGCCCGGCTGCTGGGGCGCTGGCGGCGACGGCTTATGGAGTCGCGGCCGGTCTACCGGATTTGATTTCGTTTGACATGGGCGGGACGACCGCGAAAATTTGCGTGATCGATAATGGAGAGCCGTTGATCGCTCATGATTTTGAGGTTGATCGGATTTACCGGTTTAAAAAGGGATCCGGCCTTCCGATCCGCTTGCCAGTCATTGAATTGATTGAGATTGGCACAGGCGGTGGCTCGATCGCGCGCGTCGACTCGTTGGGATTGCTGAAGGTCGGACCGGATTCATCAGGCGCCGATCCAGGCCCCGTTTGCTATCGTAAAGGCGGAGTCGACCCGACCGTGACCGACGCGAATCTAGTGCTGGGCTACCTTGATCCAGAATTTTTTCTCGGTGGATCGATGTCTTTGGATCTCGAGGCAGCCCGAGCGGCCATCAAGACAAAAATTGCGGACCCGTTGGGGATGTCAATCGAACAGGCAGCCTGGGGGATTCATCAGATCGCCAATGAGAACATGGCCAACGCCGCCCGCGTGCATGCCTTGGAGCGAGGCAAGGACCCTCGCCAGTTTCCGTTGTTTGCGTTTGGTGGAGCTGGCCCTGTTCAAGCCTTCCGAATTGCATCCGCCTTGGGCTCGCCTCGTATGCTGGCGCCGTTAGGCGCAGGTGTGATGAGTACCGTTGGATTCCTCTCCGCTCCCTTAGCATTTGATTTCGTTCGCTCGTGGCCCACAGCATTGTCGGAATTGAATTGGGAAAAAGCCAACGGCTTGTTGGAATCCATGGAGTCGGAAGGCAATCAATTGCTAATCGATTCAGACGTTGCGGCGGATCAGATTTCTCATCGAAGAGAAATTGACATGCGGTTTGTCGGCCAAGGCCACGAGATTCGTGTGCCATTGCCGAATCAGCCCCTGGGACCCGGGCACGTCGTGCAGATTGCGGATGCATTTGCCCAAGTCTATCTCGAATTGTATGAGCGGCCTGGGCCACCGGTAGAAATGGAAATCGTCAATTGGCGCGTGGTTTCTTCGGGCCCCAAACCCGATGTTCGCTTGACGGTGACTCAGGACAATCGCGTTGATGCAACGGTCGACGAAGCAACCAAGGGGACTCGTAAGGCGTATTTTCCGGAGTCTGCTGGATTCGTGAATACGCCGGTCATTGACCGATACCGCTTGAATCCGGGGCTGAGATTTCCCGGCCCGGCCATCGTGGAAGAGCGTGAGTCGACCGTCATTGTGGGACCAGGGGCTCAATGCTCCATCGACGTGCACTACAATTTAGTCGTCGAAATGCCGACCGAGTCAGGGCGAGCACTTTCCGAACCTGACGAACCCAACGAAAGCGTTTGATTCAATGTCACTTGATCCCATCCAATTAGAAGTTCTTTGGAATCGGTTATTGTCGGTGGCCAACGAGCAGCAAACAACGTTGATTCGAACGGCGTTCAGCACGATTGTCCGCGAGTCACTGGATTTGGCCTGCGGTGTTTTTGACACCCGCGGGAATATGATCGCTCAGTCGAATACCGGCACGCCGGGCCACATCAATCCGATGGCTACGGGAGCGATTCATTTGATGAACGCCTACCCTCCCGAATCGCTTTCGCCCGGCGATGTATTGGTGACCAACGATCCATGGATGACGGCTGGGCAAGTCAATGATTTGACCGTGATGACGCCAGTATTTCGTGCTGGCCAAATTGTCGGTTACTTTTCTAATTGCTGCCATGCTCCCGATATTGGCGGGCGGATTCTATCAGCGGAGGCTCACGAGGTTTTTGAAGAAGGCCTCCAGATACCGATCACCAAACTCTTTCATGCAGGAGTGCCCAACGAAGAGTTGTTCAAAATCATTCGTGCCAATGTTCGAACGCCGGACGAAACCATTGGAGATCTCTATGCACAAACCGCTTCCAACGCGGTCGGCGCGAGATCGTTGTTGCAAATGATGGATGAGTTTGGGCTGGAGTCGATCGATCCACTGGCAGATCAAATCATCAAACGCAGCGAACGTGCGATGCGAGACGGAATCGCGGCTTTGCCCAACGGCCGGTACGAACACGAAACTTGGAGCGATGGCTTCGAGGAGCCAATTCGCATCAAGGTTGCCGTGACAATTGAAGACGAAGATATTCACATCGATTTTGGGGGCTCATCGCCGCAGAGTGCCCGCGGAATCAATGTCGTCTTGAACTACACCAAAGGCTACGCTTCGTTTGCAATGAAAGCAGCGATCAGTCCGGAAGTACCTCATAACGAAGGCTCTTTTCGCCCGGTCCACATCACCGCACCGGAAGGCTCGATTTTAAATTGTCAGCGACCGGCTGCGGTTGCCTCGCGGCACTTAGTCGGCCACTTTCTCCCCACAGCAATTTTTGGAGCGTTGGCTAGCGTGATCCCTGATCGGGTTCTCGCTGGTAGTGCCGATCCAATTTGGATGAGCATCTGGCGTTCCAAGTGGCCAAAAACCAAAAAGTCATCGAACTTCACGTTGTTTATGTTAGGCGGGACCGGCGCCCGTCCTACCAAAGACGGCCTGAACACGACAGGATTTCCTAGCGGTGTCGGTGGAGTGCCGACGGAAGTCGTCGAGACCAAGACGCCTTTGCTTCAACAGCATCGACAACTTCGCATGGATTCGGGCGGACCTGGGAAATGGCGGGGAGGATTAGGACAAGAGTTTTCCACGGCACACCTTGGCGACGGCCAGTGGAGCGTTTCTGGGATGGTCGACCGAACCAAGTTTGCTCCAGACGGTTTAGATGGCGGTCAGCCGGGAGCGATTGGTGAGTTTCAACTGGATCACCAATCGGTTCCGCCCAAGACGATCATGTGGATGGAGCCAGGTGCGACCGTGCAAATGAATCCGCCCGGCGGCGGGGGATTTGGCAATCCCTTCGATCGCGATCCGCAGCATGTGTTGGACGATGTTGTCAATGGCTACGTCTCGATCGAGTCGGCCAGCCAAGACTATGGCGTCGTCGTCACGTTTGTCGGTCGTCAAGATTGTCTGGTCAAGTTACCCGAGGACTACGAGCTAGACGGTGGCGCGACTGAGCGATTGCGGTCGTCACGCTAAGCGACTCTTGGGAGTTGAGGGAGAGGGGAGTTGAGGGAGAGGGGAGTTTTGAATTCTCTTTTCTGCGGGAACCTGGATTTGTCGCGTGCAACGGTCCATTAAATTCAGCGAAGAGCCCGATGGGGAAAGCCACCTTCAATTCAGCCGAACCGCCCGTTGGATTTTGATCTTCGGCGTCAGCGTTTGCTCCTCTGAATTCGACTGGTGAATTTTCTTAACCACATCCATCCCCTTGGTGACTTGCCCGAATGCCGCGAAACCTTGTCCATCTGGATTGCGTTTGCCACCGAAGTCAAGTTCCGGTTGATCGCCCACGCAGATAAAGAAATGATCCTTGCCCGTGTCCGGGTCGGCTTCTCTGGCCATTGAAATCGTGCCGTCCAGGTGCTTTAGCTTCGTATCTCTTGTGCGTTCTAATGGAATCGGTGTGTCGAAATTGGCTTTTTGCTTAGGATCTGCAGCCCCCTGGATGACCGCGATTTTAATTTTGTTTTGTGGCTGGTTGTCTGCGGTGACCGTGCGATGAAACTCGCCATTGGAATAGAAACCTTGATGGACGTAATGGAGGAAATTTGCGACGGTGAGAGGAGCTTGCGTCGCGTCGAGTTCTAACTCGATATCGCCCGCTGTCGTTTGAATCAGGACTTTTGCCATTTTTGGAATTCGTTCCTTGCGCCACTTGAACTGAGGAAGATTTTCGAAATCAACATTGGCCAAATGAGCTCGTTCTTGTGGCTCGCGAGCCAAAGGTTTCTTGTATCGCCATTGGCCGTCCCCAAAAACTTCTTCGCACAACCTGGCCAAGCGGGGATCGTACTTTTTCAATTCGAGTCGCGTGTTGACGTGATTGTGAAGCGAGTCATTCTCTCGGTTGTCATCAAACCAGCTTTGCACGCCTTCGGCCCAATACTCTTGTCGATTACCGGAGGCGTAAGTGTTTACCCACAGCTCTTGGGCGATGGCAGTTTCGAAAGCTGTCTTTAAACGATCGTCGAAGGTTGGATCAACGGTTGACATTCCCATGCTATGAATCGCATGGGCGAACTCGTGAATGCAAATGTTCTCGGCGGCATAGGGATCACCCGGATGACCTAATAGGTTCTCCTCGGCACAACTCACCGCCGGGGCACTGGGAGTAGCTCCCAATCCTCGTGCTCGCCGATCCCAAAAAACACGCGTCGTGAGATGGGCGTGTTCCGGAATGTCGGTGGTGTACTCCTTGGACGCCATCACGGCCAACCGAGTGTTGTTGTCAGCCATCGCGGTTAGGATCTCTGGACGATGGCTCAACATTTTGTTCACGATCCAGGCGGCTTCCAGCAGCGCGGCGTCGGAAACATTGGCTGATCCAACGATTGGCAGTTCTCCGACGGCCAAGTGTTTCTGATAAAACGGATCAAGCTTGAACTGGGCACGAATGGAATCAGGAACCGAGGCAACGGAACCCGCGGTTTCTTCTCCTGTGCTAGTTTCTTGAGCCATGATTTCCGAGTCGCTGCTGACGGCAAGGCTGAACAGTCCGATCAAGATGGCCCGTGAAATGGTTTGCCAGGTCGTTGCCATCTTGAGACTCGCTATAAAATTGGAAGTAAATTGATTGCAGTCACATTCTGGCGATCTTTTCAAGATCACCCCAGCTACAGCTTTGTTGCGAAACTGAATATATTATTGGACTGACGCGATGGCAAGCTTGGAGGCGGATCAACAAACGATTGCCAAGCGATTTAAGTTTCATTCCTGGTACAGAATTGCAACCACGAAATTGACTGACACGAAAGATTTGGGTTGTAGAACCAATATTGATATTCTGAATCAATTCTTGGAATTGAAAGACCGGTTTGTGATTGATGCAGGCTGTGGGGCGATGGCCTTCACTCGCGAGATCGCTTCGCTCGGCGCCCGCGTATTGGCCATCGACCCAGATTCTGCTCAGGCTGAACTGAACCGAGGTATGGACGCGGTTCCCGGATTGGAGTTTAAAGAAGCCGGGGCTGAAATCCTGCCAGTCGACGATGATTCAGTCGACGGCGTGTTTTTTATCTATTCATTGCATCATGTTCCAGCCAGTTTATACCCGGCCGTTTTTGAGGAGATCTTTCGAGTGCTCAAGCCAGATGGCTTTCTGTACGTCATCGAGCCCATCGGTTGTCCGCTCAACGATGTGATGATGTTATTCCATGACGAAGAGGTCGAACGCGCGGCCGCTCAAACTGCGTTGGTGGAATTGGCGGCGCCTCGATTCAAATCAGCCGACAAAGTCATCTACCACAGTATCCGCGAGTTTGATTCCTACGAAGATTTTGCAACTCAATTTTCCAGTCGAACGTTTAATCCTGGATACACCGAATCCGACGTGCGGAAGCCTGAAGTGGAGGCTCTGTTTGAGCTTAAGGGGGCCCCGGATTATCGGTTCGAAGCTCCTAGGCTCGCGCATTGCTTTCAAGGACTCAAATCATTGAGTTGATTTTCAGTGGCCCAATTGCTTGACCGCCAAGATTGGTTCGACTTCCCATTCCCAAGCTTCCAACGACCACCAGAGGCCCCGCATGCGTTACGAAGATCTTCCCGAATGGTCAGCCAAGGCCGCTGAATGGGCCGCCGAATACCACGCGACGCTTCGTGAACGCCCGGTGCGTGCCAGTGTTCAGCCTGGCGACATCGCTCAGCAGATCGCTGAGCGACCTCCTGAGTCGGCTCATGACATGGAAGAGATTTTTGATGACTTTGTGCGGATCATTCCCCCTGGAATGACGCACTGGCAACACCCAAGGTTCTTTGCCTATTTCAGTTCCAACGCGACGGCGCCCTCGATGTTGGCTGAGCAATTGGCGAACGCCTTTTCTTCTCAATGCATGCTCTGGCAAACTTCGCCGGCGGCAACGGAACTGGAAACCGTGATGGTCGATTGGCTTCGCCAGTCGTTGGGGTTGCCCGCTGGAATGCGCGGCGTGATTCAGGATACGGCCTCGACAGCAACGCTTTCGGCCATTCTGACCATGCGCGAGAAAGCGTTGGCTTGGAGCGGTATCGAAGAAGGGCTGTCGCAAGCCCCGAGACTCAGGATCTACGCGTCAGCCCATACGCATTCATCGATCGACAAAGCCGTACGGTTGTCAGGAATTGGTCAGAAAAATCTGATCAAGATTCCCACGGACGAATCTTGGGCAATGCGAGCCGACTCGTTGCAATTGGCGATCGACCAAGATCGCGCGGCGGGTTTCCTGCCCGCAGGAATCGTGGGTTGTGTTGGCGGAACCTCGATAGGCGCTTCCGATCGATTGGATGAGATTTTGGCGATTGCGAAACATGAAAACATCTATTCGCACGTGGATGCCGCTTGGGCCGGATCCGCCATGATTTGCCCTGAGTTTCGTCCAGTTTGGAAAGGCGTCGAGCTGGCGGACAGCGTCGTTTTCAATCCGCACAAATGGTTGGGCGCAAATTTTGATTGTTCGATTCAATTCTTGCGTGAACCTGCCGACCAGATCAGAACTTTGAGTATCAAGCCCCACTACCTTGAAACGTTGGAACAAGACGAGATCACGAATTATTCGGAGTGGACGATCCCGTTGGGGCGGCGATTTCGGGCTCTCAAGATTTGGTTCTTGATGAGAGCATTTGGATTGGAGGGGCTGCGATCGCGAATTCGAAACCACATCCAATGGACCAATGAGGCCGCGGCTGCGATCGCTGAACTGCCTGGATTCGAAATCGTCACGCCCCCCATGTTCTCACTATTCACGTTTCGATTTGCGCCGCCAGCACGTGATCCCGACAAAACCACGCAAGAATTGCTGGAACGCGTCAATGCGGATGGCCGGATCTACCTCACGCAAACGCTGCACGAGGGGAAATTCGTGATTCGCATGACGGTGGGCCAATTCGAGACTACCCAGGCAGACGTGGAATTGGCAGTGGAAGTATTAAGCGATTTGTCTCGGAATATTGCGGGATAAGCTTCCTGCCTGACGTGTCGCCGCCTACAGCTTACGGCGTAGCGCGGTACGTGAGCGAGAACGAACCGCCGAAACGGCCCACTAAATCAAACAGCCCGGCAAAATCGCAGTTGACGCTGAACGGTGACCGACGACAATTGAGGCTCTGATCATTGGTCCTTGTTAATTGAACGGTTGTTGGCATGAAACACTTTCTAAAACTTGCATTACTCATTGTGTTGTTTGTCGGATGTACGACGCCAGGAAAAGAAATTGCTTCCAATCAGGATCCTGTTCCTGTCGAACCACCGCCGACTAATTGGACCAAAGGCGAATTGTCCACTGATGGGGCTCCGACCAAAGGTGAGTTCACTGTCAAATTTTTAACGACGGCGGGCGATTTCACGATGCATGTACATCGCGACTGGTCGCCTCGCGGTGCGGAACGGTTTTACCAATTGATCAAAAATCGGTACTACGATGGCGCACCTTTCTACCGTGTCTTGCCAAAATTCATCGTGCAGTTTGGAATGTGTGGAGATGCAAAAGGGTCAGATTACTGGGACCAAACCTTTCTTGACGAGCCGGTCGTCAAAAGCAATACGTTTGGGACGGTTAGTTACGCCAAGGCGAGTGAGAACACTCGATCGACCCAGCTGTTTATCAACTACAACGACAATACAGGCAGCCTTGACTCGCAAGGTTTCGCCGCGTTTGCGGAAGTTGTCGAGGGGATGAGCAGTGTGATCAATATCAACGCTGAGTACACCGACAAGCCTAAACAGCCCTCGCTGAAGCTGTCGGGAAGCAAGTACACAGCAAAACGTTTCCCGAGAATTGACTACATCATTCGGACGACCATGACCGAGGGTCCGCCTCAAATAGAGCAAGCTAAGGTCGACGACGAATAAACCTTGGTCTAAGAGTGCAAGCCTAATAGCGCTATTCAAAACTTCAGACAACTCTTTTGGAAGCCTTGCGTGACGGGTGCGAGACGTAGCTTGCCACGTTTTTTGCCAAAGCGAGTCGCCGAGAATGCTGGCATCGCCAGGCAAGATTTCCAAGGCATGCTGGTATTTGTGGAAACTGGGATGAACCAATTCGGGAACACCGCGTAAGCTTACGATCTAAACTTTGTTCGATTCAAAGGAGTGAATTGTGCGCGGCAAAAATTGTTTGATAGTTTTCGTATTGATCGGTTGTTTTTTCCTCTCATCCACCCTCGTGCATGGGCAGGTGATCAAGGCTATTGGGATAGAACGCGACAGTGATTTGGAGATCAGCACCGGCATCAACATCGGTCCGGCGGGGGCCAATTTCTTCACTCAAATACAGCTGGTCGATGAGCATGAATTTGAGTACGACGTCTGGAGTATTGTTCGCAATTCAGAAGTCGTCGCCCATGCTGGTTTGACTTCCGATCAGGTCGCGAGCATGCGGTCAATCCGAGAAAGAATCCGGAAGCAGGTTACGGATGTCACCTTTTCAGGTGGATTGTCAGATGAAGCCCGAGAAGAATTCCAAGCCAAATTTCTTGAGGCTGATGCTGAAATGCAATCGCTGATGGATGCGGATCAACTGACTCGATTCAATGAGGCCCGGCGACAGTTGAAAATTGAGAAAGTCGGGTTGGAGCAGTTTCTCACGTCTGAATCGCTTGATCTGACCGATTTGGAAATTGATGGTGTCCGGAAAATCGCCAGCGAAATAGCAACCCGTGAGAAAGACAATCCTGTCAATCTCTTTCGGGATTTCAACCTTAAGCTTCTTGAGTGTCTTGCTGACGAAGATCGCGAGCGAGTCGCAAGTCTGCTGGATGAATCCGCCCAGCAAAGCTTTGTCAACGTTCGGCTATTCAACAGCAAAGCACCGCGCAGCAAACCCAAGCCGCTGACCTCACCCGACTATTTAAGAACCATCATTCGAAGTGTTTCGATCCGCCGCGAGTTAAAGATTTCCGAATCGCAATTGGAAGAGATCAAAGAATTGAAAGCCAAGCGGGATGCTGAAACAGATCCGTCGCTCAAGCAATCCATCACGGCGGAACTCGACAAGATTCTCACGGCCGAGCAGACGCGGCTGCTCTCGGCTGCTTCGATTCAAAACGAAGCCCAACGGTTTGGAACTATCAAAGCCGTTTGTGCCGGTACGTTGGCGCGAGAGCTGGAGCTGTCCGAGCGAGAGACGGAGCGTTTGTTTGAAATCGGGGTCGAGCTTCAGCAAGAACTGATTGAAAAAATGCGAGATAAGAAAGCTAATCGTTGGCACGAAGCGATGTCGACTTTGGATTCCAATCTGCAAGACAAAGTGATCAAACTCTTGGGAACACCGATGGTGATGGGGGTTCAATAAGACTTGCCGTCGGGGCCTGCGAATTCGGATCGACAGGCTCCTTAGGCTTCCCATTGTTCTCCAATCCAAACTTGATGACCATCGCCACGACAACGACCGCGCCGATGATCAAGGCAACCATCACCCAGGTCGGGACCGTTTTGTCTTCCCAAGTGTTGAGATTTACGAGTTTGGCTGATTCATTTTCTGGCGGAGAACCAACGCTTTTCCCGCAATGTTTACAGGTCGTTGCATCGCTGGGTATTTTCTGGCCGCAAAACGGACAATGATTCATTTCAAAATTCCTATCGGCTCTACTGAAGACGTGAACGCAAAGACTGTCAATCCCTGGGGGATCCGTTATCCAGGGACGTTCAAAAAACTAAACCCGTATTTGCGGTTTGACGAGAGAGTGGCATCTGATTGTCGAATTTGAAGGAAGGGTTTTCGTTTTTAAAAATGCCATAGACGTGAGTTTCATATTCCAACTGTCCCGAACGAGCGTGTGCTTGTAGCGCAAGTCGTCAAGACTTTCGGAACTGCCAGCCTGCCGAAACTCTTGACGGATTGTCGATTTAAACTCCCGTTAAACGGAATCAATCATAGCCCGAATGCGTAAGCGAGGGAGAGCCCTCATTCGCGGCCCGCTTTCGATCATACTGCGTACTCGCTTACGCGTCGGGCTACCCTTTTCGCTTTCGGCCTACTAAATCGACAAACCGTCAACGAGTGTCGCTACCGCGGACTATCGAATTTGATGGAAGGCTTTTAGTTTTGAGATCTCGAAAACGCGGGTTTTATTCCTCAGCCGTCCTCTAACGAGTCCGTCCGTTGGCGATGATCGACTTCAGCTGATCCTGCAGTCGCTTGCCGATTTCCGGATTGTCCGCAAATACGTCGGTCTTCTCTGCTGGATCTGAGTTCAAGTTAAACAGCTGGAACCTGGGTTTCGGCGTATTAGCCAGCTCGACTTCGACGACCACGTTGCGGGCTCGTTTTTTGTCGTAACGATGAAGTTTCCATTCGCCTACACGTAACCCATACGTACCGCTTTTTCCGTTGTCCTGTTGAACGAGATGGTCACGTCCCTTGGCATTGGGATCGCCCATCAGGGCATCGAGCACGTTGAGGCTGTCTGTGCAGGATTCGTCAGTTAGCGATTGGCCTGTGAGGGCGGCAAGGCTGCTCGCCAAGTCGATGGTGCAGACCATTTTATCGCTCACGCCTGGCTGAATTCGCCCTGTCCAACGCGTGATGAAGGGTGTCCGTGTTCCGCCTTCATACACGCTGTATTTTCCACCCGTGTATTGCCCCGCCGCGCGATGTTTGCCGATCTTTTCGATCGCTTCGTCCTTGTATCCGTCATCCAAGACGGGCCCGTTGTCCGAGCAGAAAATGACCAACGTATTGTCGTCGAGCTCCAGGCGCTTGAGCGTTTTCATTAGCTCGCCGACGCACCAGTCAAGTTGAACAATTGAATCACCACGGAAACCGAGTTTCGTTTTACCTTGAAATCGTTCGTGTGGAATCCGAGGAACGTGGAGGTCATGCGATGAGAAGAATAAAAAGAACGGCTTGTCCTTGTTTGATTCGATGAATTCGTTCGATTTCTCGACCCATTTGTCCGCGAGGTCTTCATCACGAAAACGGGCGGCATGACCGCCGGTGTAAAAACCAATTCGGCTAATCCCGTTATGAATCGTCGCATTGTGGCCGTGGGACCAGTCCATCTTGAGCGTATCCCGATGTGTAAGTCCGGTCGGGTGGTCTTCGGATGGTTTCTTACTTCCCACCCAGAGCGGGTCATTGGGGTCCAGATTGAGGACCCGGTGATTTTGAACGTAAACCTGAGGCACTCGATCGTTGGTCGTAGGAAGCAGGAAACACTGGTCGAATCCAATCTCCAAGGGGCCAGGATTCAGCTCACCATTCCAGTCTGGACCGCCCACCGATTTTTTCGATCCTCGAGGCCCCAAACCCAAGTGCCATTTCCCGATGACGGCGGTTTTATAACCCGCACGTTGCAAAATCGAAGCCACCGTTTCGGTGCCCGGTTGGATTGCGGCGGGACCATTGGGAGGAGCGATTCCGGTGCCTTCGTGACGAAATGCGTAGTTTCCGGTCAGCATCGAATAACGCGTCGGCGTGCAAGTCGAGGCGGAGCAATAACCGCTGGTGAACCGCTGCCCCTCAGCCGCCAACTTGTCGATGTTCGGCGTACTCAACTCGGTTGCTCCAAAGCACGAGACGTCGCCAAATCCCATGTCATCCGCCATGATCACGATGATGTTTGGAGTCTCTGGCTTGTTGGGATCTTCAACAGCAGACAGATGCGAAGAGGAAAACAGAGCCAACAAAAACGCAGCACAAGTCGAAAGCTTAGGCATGGATCAAACTCAGAAAAGATTCGAAGGATAGTTGTCGAATCCCTAGCGTAACCAAATTTCTGACGGTTTGCACGAACCGAAACTGAATAAAAAGGAGCTCAAGTCCGGGAGCACATTGTTTTTCGACTGGATTCTAAATTCTGCTATTTGCCGACGTTCAGTCGTCTGAGAAAATCGAGGACTTTTTTGCTGGTCGGTGTGAGTTTGGTTTTGTTGAACTGGTCGCCAAGCCGCCTGATCGCTTCGGCCTGTGTTGGATAAGGGTGGATGGTGCTACCAATTTTTGCCAGCCCGATGCCATTGTTCATCGCGACGGTCAGCTCGGAGATTAAGTCACCGGCGTTTTCGGCGACGATCGTCGCCCCCAGGATCTTATCGGTTCCCTTCCGGGTATGGACTTTGACGAATCCATCTTCTTTGCTTTCGAGGATCGCTCTGTCAACATGATCAAACGGTTGGATGTAGGTTTCGATCTCAATTCCTTTTTCTTTGGCCTCGTGTTCGTACAACCCAACGTGTGCGATTTCAGGTGAGGTGTAAGTCGCCCACGGGATCACCAGATCGCTGGCCTTCTTTTTTCCAAATGGACCGATGGCAAACAAAGCGTTCTGGATCACGATCCGGGCTTGGAAATCTGCCGCATGGGTGAATTTGTATTTTGAGCAAATGTCCCCCGCCGCGAATATGCGTGGGTTGGTCGTTTGCAAATTGTCGTTGACCTCGATGCCTGGCTGACCGTATTTCACGCCCACGGACTCAAGATTGAGTCCGTCAGTGTTGGGAGCACGCCCCACTG
>JBLINZ010000099.1:0-15906 GCA_047639375.1 Mariniblastus sp.
TCAACGGAATTACCGGGCCTATTTCAAGCCCCACGCATCATTTGTTCCGGATGTGCATATTGGGCTGGCAATCTGGATAATCGAGGGGAGAATTGTCAGCACGATGAAATTTACCGATATGATACAGAGGCCACCTTTTTCTTAGGCCCATCGTCTCGCTCAACCCTTTTTAGTCACCGCTTCAATGCCTAACGGCTCCAACATCTCGAAACCACGAATCAGCCCCCAACGCGTCCTTCGCGGGGGCCTTTCGTTGCTGGAGTTATTGGTCGTGCTAACGATTCTAATCGCCTTGGGCGGTATTGTCGTTTCGACACTTCCGGGGATGTTAAAGCGAACCCAAGTCGCAACGGCGGCGTCCAACATTCCAGAAATCAACGCCACGATCCGCCGCAACGCGATGCTGTCGCAGGGCGAGATTGGCAACCGATTTGATGCCATGATTACCGGTTCAGCATCGCTTGATGGCAGCGTCCCACTCTACGTTGGAGGAGCCGAGTTCTTTACGGCCACGACGTTAACCGAAATTGAAATCGAAGCCTTGCGCGAAGTTGGAGTCACCGAGTTGATTCCGGCCCTCGCGGAAACTGACAATGCCACGTTTACCTCACACGACCAACCACCCATTGCCGTGGGCTCCGACTCTAAAGTTTGCGCAATCGCCACAGATGTTGCGACTGAACTGTTTCGAGAGGGTTGGAACTTTGAACCGGTTGAGGGCGCTAAATACTTGGTCTTTGGAATCGGCGAACAATGTTCGATGGTCGGATCCGGTGCCAAGGCCGCATTTTCGGAAGCCCCGATGCATTTTTCAGACGATCGAGCGCAAAGTCCAGAAGAAATGTACTCAAGGTATTTAATTTTGGTCGAGTTAAAAACGACGAGCGAATCAAAAGCCGTCGCCCGTTATGTTGGCGCTGCAATTCCGGGTAGCACTGGCATCCACAACGTTTCGAAAGAACTAGAAAACTATTACACCGATCAAAACTGATTTTGGATTGACAATTCATCCGACCAATCTCACCGATCAACTTTGCATCTATCATGAAAACGAAATCAAACATTCAACCCGCTCCTATTGCAAACCGTCATGGATTGACGCTGCTTGAGCTCTTGATTGTCTTGCTGATCTTGATCGCAACGGCATTGATTCTCGTTCCATCATTCAACAACATTGAAATCGTTTCGCCTAGCGGTAAATCTGAGAGCCCAGTCGAGATCGCTACTCAAGCGACACTGAACACCGTCCGTCAGGCGATCGCCGGAGAAGACGGCGTGATTGAGTCGCTTTCTCACAAAACCAACGCACTTCCACGCAAGATCAATGACCTTGTCCAGGAATCGGCTCCCGTGCACATGGCGGAAGCAGCCCCGGAATTGCAAGTCTACGATCCGATCAACAAGATCGGCTGGAACGGACCTTACATCACGCCCACCGGGCGCGATTCGACGGGCGAACCAACCATTGTGGATGGCTGGGGAAATGAACTCGAACTTCAAGTCGATTTCGACCGAGATGGCAACATCAATCAAACGGAATCGAAATACATCCGAGTCGTCTCAGCAGGGCCGAATGGTGAAATCGAAACTCCAGTCGATCTTTCCAATATGAAACCTGGGAAAGACGAACTTAGCGAGCTGACGCTTTCGGAATGCGGGGACGATTTGGTGCTGTTCTTGAGGTTTCCCGATAATCGCCAGTAGTCACTGCCCTTTTTTGGATCGGCGAGGCGATGGTCTCTTTCTCAATCACGAAAAAAACTCTTTTTCGAATTCAACGGGATCCGATTCCAAGCTGCGACCGCGAACCTAATTTTGTCGCCAGCCCCCTCCTCGTTCGCCCCGGACTCACACTTCTTGAGCTAATGGTCGTGCTGGTGATTCTAGCCATCGTGTCCACGGTCGCCGTTCAATCGTTGCAACCGCAGGTCGACAACCAACGGTACCAGTCAGCGTCGAGACTATTGAACGAAATCAAAACCGCAGCCGTCGGTCCTACGCAAAAGTATCAACTCGACGGGACGCCACTGATTAGTGGTTTCATCGCCGACGTCGGCCGTTTGCCGCGTATCGTAAGCACCTCGACTGGAACCGAAACGGAATCTCTGGCTGAACTCTGGGATCCGAATTCAAATCTGGGGTTCACGTATCCTTTTCAATTTCGCGCTGGCCCCAATCAACCTGCTGACTACACCAGCATTCGGCTGCCCTGCGGCTGGCGCGGCCCCTATTTGACGCTACCGGTTGGTACCAATTCCGTTCGTGATCCTTGGGGCCGACCGCCCACTCTGATTTCCAATGCTAACGGCGAACTAACCGATTTGCAGATCGAGATTCCCCCAACGGGCGACGAGCAAGAACCACAAATCATCTCGACCGAACTTGTATCCGGAAAAGTCGAAGTAACCGGCAAGGTTCTCTTGGACACCCCGGAGAATGCCTCGGTGCGAGTCGCCTTGCTCACACCCGATCCAGAATCCTCATTGACGTCACTGGCTGTAATTGACGATGAAGACGAACAGGCAGATTCATTTCTTTTCCGAAATGTTCCCGTCGGACTGAGGGCCATCGTGGTAGATGCCAACGGCCAACGTCAAACCAAGTACGTGCAAGTGACGCACGGCGGCGCGGTCTTGGTATTCGATTTCCAAAACCGTCAAGCCGACAAAACGGACCAATGACCAACACCTTCATCACTTGATCCCCAACCGATCCCAAACATGGCCAAACGACCTGACATTTCGGTTATCCTAGTCTTCAATCGGAAGGTCGTGCGCGCCGATTTTTCCAACCGACAACTCAATCAAGATCACCCGGCCGCTCAGTTCTTTTTCAGCGAAACCGTCGATGTCGAGTCAACGTTATGTGACGCGGTCACCCAAGCCACTGCAGGACTTGCCCAACCTCTGGCCGCCAAAACTATCGTGATGTCGTCCGATGTCTGGACACAACTCGTCTCATTGCCTCGCCTGAGCGTTTCCGACATCGACTCCGACGAACTCAATGAAGCACTGAAGTTCGAAGCGGAAACACTGTCCGGGATCGACATCGATGAAATCTCGTTGGCCAACACACCCCTGGGCTCAAAAGACGACCACCAGCAGTTTTGGGTCAGCGCGATTCGCCAATCCGATTTAGACGACGTTCATAGGTTGCTCGAATCCAACGGGTGCCGAGAAATTGCGATCGCACATCCCGCTGGCTTGTCAGGTAACTCCCGCAGTGCCGCGGGCGACTCGATTGAAGTCTGGGACGAGCTAGCGTTTCATCTGAACACACGGGGCAGCCGGATTGCCCGTGTTAAACAAGCGACCGCCGACGCTTTCCCCCCCGCCACTCCAATTCTATACGGAGGGAATTCCGCAGACCAACTTGTCGCGTCGCCTCTGCTAACCGTCCTCAACAACGACGATACCCTGATTCAGTTCACGGCCAATGTTGCCGTGAACTACGTCCAACGTTTAAAGGATCTAGCGGCTCCGCTGATCCGATTCAAAAAAAGCTCACGGACCACGCCCATCCGACACTTGATGTCCGGCGTGATTGCCCTCGCGGTGGTTGGGTTCTGCTTTTGGCATTGGCAATTCGTGCAGGGCAACAACGAACAATTGACCCAGCAGATAGTTTTGGTTAAAGAACCCGCCGCGGCGAAGAAGAAATACGCCGACCAATTGATCGCAATTTTTGAACAGCGTATCAAAGTCGAATCCGACGACTCGGCGTTAGGGGACGACTTGAAACGCGTTCAATTTTTCCTCGACAACGAGCGAAACCGAATTGCCAAGCTCTTGGCATTGCTCGAAGAGTTGCGAACCGATGACCTTGTCATCAAAAAGATTGGCGGTACGGAAGAAGGCGTCCTGATCGAAGGACTCTCAATCAATGGAGAGTCAGCCCAAACGCTAGCCAGCCGACTGCGTGAAAAAACCGTACCCCTGGGCTGGGCCGTGAATCCGGCTAATCAAAGTGGTCAGCAAAAACTCACAACCGGGGGACCTTGGGATTATGACATTCTCTTAACAGACACAGGCCCTTTTGAGTCGGCAGTCCCCGCCAGGAAAAAACAGCAGCCAGCCTCCAAAGGCAAGCCTTAACCAACCGACAGCCCAGATTTCAAAAAGAGCAAAACAGTATCGGCCGAGAAGCCGACGAACTTGGAAACCCGAACCATGAGCATCCTCAAAGACGATTCAAAACGCGAGCAGTTTCTACTGATGCTGTTTCCGGCTGCATTGATCTTGGCGATCTATTCTGTCCTGTTCGCTGTCCCGCTACGTCAGGAAAAATCAAAAATCGAAACCGAGTACTTGCTCGCTCAGAAATCCAGCGTCTCACCGGAAGCAGCCGAGAATTCCCGCGTGCAGCTTGCCAACGAACGTGACAGCCTCGAACGAATCCGCAAACGCGTCGCTAATTCCAAAGCTCAAATTCGCGAACTCAGTCAAGGCTGGCGGAGCAGCATTTCCCGCTTGGAAACGCTTGAAAAAATCACCGAGCTGATGCAAGACTACAACCTTTCGATGGTCTCTCAAGGCGGAAAAGAAAGCGTCGTCGTCTCAACGACGCTCCAACAGCTGTTTGATATGATGAACGAGCAAACGACCCAAGCGGTCGAGTACTGGCCAGTCGAGGTCAAAGGGGCCTATTTCGATGTCCTCGAGTTCCTGACGTCGGTAGATACACTTGCCACGAGCATCATTCCAATCTCCATTACCATGCAACCGGAAACCGAAGGCAGCTCCCAGAAGACGTGGACCATCGTGTTCGTGATTTGAGCCTAGCCACCACATCAGACATCCAGCAACTTCAATGTCGCTCATTCTCTCGCACGTGAAGCCATGGCCAATTCAAAATCGAATGACAATCTGCTGGAGTCGATCCTTCGACTTGCTGTGACCCACGGTGCGTCTGATGTCCATGCCGCGACCGGCGAACCGGTCCACTATCGAATCGAAGGTCAACTCAGGCCAGAGTATCTCGCGTCGCTGGAGGGCAATCGATTTTCAAGCGTGCATGCAACGCAATTCATCGAATCGATTCTCTCGGCCGAACAGCAAAGCCAGTTGCACACTCGTGGCTCAGTCGATGGAGCCTATTCGCTGGAAGCTGAACACCGATTCCGTTTCAATGTTTATCGTCGAGAATCAGAATTCTGTTTTGCTTTTCGGCTGCTTGCGAATTCGATTCCAACCTTGGACAAACTTGGCTTGCATGACAGGCTGTACAACCTATGCGAACTAACGGATGGCCTCGTGTTGGTTGCTGGCCCAACCGGGTCCGGTAAGAGCACGTCCATCGCAGCGATGATTGATCGAATCAACCAATCGCGTCCCTCCCACATCATTACGATTGAAGACCCTATCGAGTTCATCCATCGTTCCCAAAAATCGCTGGTCAATCAACGACAAATCGGAACCGATGTAGCAACGTTTGGCCAGGCTTTGCAGGATGCCGTCCGCCAAGACCCGGATGTGATCCTAGTCGGCGAATTGAGAGACTTGGATGCGATCCGGACTGCGATCACCGCCGCCGAAACGGGCCACTTAGTGTTTGCGTCGGTGCATGCCGGCGACTGCAAAACAGCTATCGAACGATTGATTGGAGCATTCTCGGCTGAAGAACAAAACCTCGCTCAGCGACTGGTCGCGACCGTTCTGCGGACCGTCATCGTCCAACATCTACTTCCTCGCCAAACAAACCCTCATCGTGACGAATCCCCTGATACCACACGCGTATTGGCAAGCGAGGTCATGCATTGCAATACGGCGATCTCCAATTTGATCGCAACCGGTAACCTCAGCCAAATTGCTTCGATCATCCAGACCAGCGGCGATGAGGGCATGTGGACGCTGGACGATAGCCTTGCCAAACTCTGGCGAACGCGAGCGATCTCAGAGAAAACAGCCAGATCGCTGGCTCGCAACCCGGAAATCTTGGCTCAAATTTCACGACGCAGCCGCGCCAGATAAACTTAACTTCCTCTCGACGAGTCGCACCCGAAGATCGACTGAACCAGCATGTTAGAATCGGACAAAACTTCCACCTCGGACGAACTTGCTGACGCGACTCCCAACGCCGACGCCAACACGCCCGAGCTGCTTGATATGGATCAAGTCAAAATTGATCCCGTGTGGGCGCTGCGCATTCCTGCCAACCTTGCCACGCGTCGACAGATTCTTCCGTTTACTCTGCAGGGTGGCGAAGTCCTAATTGCCTGCAAAGATCCTGACGACGACCAGAGTATTCAAGCCGTGCGCCGGTACGTGTCGGAAGCCATCAAAGTGGTGCCGGCCGAACACGATTCGCTGTTCCAAGCGATCCAACGTATTTTCCAAGACACCGTCCGCTGGAACGGCAACCAAAGCGAACCCGTTCGGATCCAATTTACAGGAACCCAAGTCGACCCAGACTCTGATAATTTGGTCGCACTAGGTGATGAGATTTTCCATGCAGCCTTGATCCGTCAAGCCACCGATATTCACATCGAACCGGCCTCCAACTCGGTTCGCATTCGCTTACGAGTCGATGGCGTACTCGATGAATACCGTCAACTTCCAATCGCCGTCCACCATCCGTTGCTGTCACGGCTCAAAGTAATGTCCGGAATGGATATCGCGGAACGGCGAGCACCGCAGGATGGCCGGTTCACCCTCAGTTCCGAACATAGCAGCGAGATTGATATTCGAACCGCCACCATTCCGACCAAACATGGCGAACGAATGACGTTGCGTTTACTTGCCACGCAAACCCAAGACCTGACCCTTGGACGGCTGGGGATGTCGGCTCAAGGCCGAGAGCAGTTTGAACATGTGATCGATCGGCCTAACGGACTGATTCTGATAACAGGCCCCACGGGATGCGGAAAGAGCACGACGCTCTATGCGGCGATCAGGAACCTGATCAATCGAAAATCACTCAATGTGATTACGATTGAAGATCCCGTCGAATACGTGATTGAGGGGATCTCCCAAGTCGAAGTCGACGCGAACGACAAAGTCAGTTTTCACAAGGCGCTTCGGAGTAGTCTCCGGCACGATCCAGACGTCTTGATGATCGGAGAGATTCGAGATCAAGAAACAGCCGAAACAGCGATCCGTGCCGCGTTGACGGGGCACCTGGTGTTCACGACGCTTCACGCTAACTCAGCCGTTGGCGCGATCACGCGATTGGCCGACATGGGCATCAAGCCATTTTTAATCGGAGCCGTTTCACGCCTATTTGCCGCTCAACGCTTGGTCAGAAAACTCTGTCAGCAATGCCGTGTCGCGTACCCCCTCTCGGAATCTGAATCACTCCTGCTGGCGCGCCCAAGCTTGACTGGTACGACGGTCTACGAACCCGGTGGCTGCCAATACTGCGCCGGAACAGGATTCATGGGGCGAATCGGTTTGTTCGAGTTCATTACGTTTGACCGCGAGATCGCCAGAACTGTCGCAAGTCGCCCCGACGAAACTCATATCCAGGAATTGCTCGCTCAACGCAAAACGCCCGGCTTGCTCGACGACGCGATCGAAAAAATAATCCGAGGCGAAACCTCAGTCGAGCAAATCGCTACCGTAATTAGCCCCTACTAAACATCCATAAAACGCATTGAGCGAATCGATCACTACTCAACACGTTGACATTTGCTCGACTGGTCAATTCCACCCGACGCGCGGTACTCATCAAAAGCATGCCTGAATTTCGATACAAAGCGAGAGACGCAAACGGTAGCGCCAGATCGGGAGTCTTGGATGCGACCAACCGATCAGCGGCCGCGTCACAGCTTCGCAGTCGCGGGCTGATCGTGATTGGCGTGACGCCCGTCGTCAATAGATCAGAGTCCAAAAACGTCACGCTGGAGTTGTCAAAATTTCTCCCACCACGCTCAGTCGACGTGGAACTCAGTCTGCAACAATTATCGATGATGGTCAAAGGCGGCATGCCACTACTGGCAGGCTTGATCTCGCTTGTTGAGCAAGCCCCGCGCAAATCGTTAGGCAACATCTGGGCCATTGTGGTCAATCGCATCCAATCCGGAGCCAGTTTATCCGACGCCATGACAGTCCATCGTTGCTTTCCAGATTTCGTCGTCCAACTAATCCGCGTGGGCGAACGGACGGGCGAACTGCCGCCGGTTTTGAAACGCGCAGTCACTACCATGCGGAGCCGAAGACGAGGCTACCAAGAAGTTTCCTCAGCATTGATCTATCCACTGTTAGTCATTCTGGTTGCGATTGGCGTGACGATCTACATGGTCGTCTATCTGATCCCGCGACTGGAAATCTACTTACAAAGCCTCGGCAAGAACATGCCCGCGATGACTCAAAATCTAGTCAACGCCTCGGCCTTTATGCGACAGTACTATGCCGTCGTCGGAATTATTGCTTGCGGCGTGTTTGTGTTTGGCTTGGTTGCCTATCGCTCCAAAGAAGGGCGAATGTGGCTCGATCGAGCAGCGTTGAGAATTCCACTCGTCGGCAAACTCTTTAAACTTTGTGAGACTTCAACGTTTGCGCGAAGCCTGAGTGTGATGCTGGGAAGTGGGATCACGCTTATTGATGGCTTGGGAACAGTTGAGAAGCTACTCTACAACCGGTTTACCGCCAAAATAGTTAGCCACACCCGGACGACGATCATTCAAGGTGGAAATTTTGCTGATGCCATCGACGAAGGCAACGCGTTCTCGCCGATGTTGAAAAAGATGGTTGCGGTCGGACAACAGTCGGGTGACCTCAAAGGCGTCTTGGAAGAAGTCGCAGATTTTCACGAGAACCAATTTCAAGCCGCCGTCCGGCGAATGAATGCAGTCTTGACTCCCGCCCTGACCGTCGGCGTGGGAGCCATTGTGGGCTACGTTTACATCGCTTTTTTTGTCGCGCTATTGGCAGCGGGCAATTAGCAGACCTCCGAAGCTCAGTTTTCGGATAGAGCACGAACCAAGGCAAATCGAGAAAAGCATGAACACTCAACGTATTGCAATCATCGCCCTGACCTTCATCCTGCTCCCATTCTCTTTCGTGACAACAGCGGAATCTCAAGAAAGGAAGGATCCGACAGCCGATTCGGACGTGATCGAAAAAACGCTCTCAAAAATCCGCGACGTGGAACGGCTGGATGCTTTCCTCGAGCAGAATAAAGTTTTGACAGCAGCCAATAAAGCACTGCTGGCAGAGCTTGCTAGCATCAAAGTACAAATCGCTAAGCTCAACAAGGACATGACGGAGCAAACGGCGAAACTGAGGCGCCAACTACTGCAAATGCCGACGTTTGAGGTGCAATCGAAAATACTGGGGGGGGCTCGGAACATGGCTTTGCTTAAATCAAAAGACAAAGTTATCCGAATTCGTGATAAAACCGTCATGTCCGTCGCCGTAACGGACGGAGTATGGGTATTGATGCAGGTGGAGAATATATCTATAGATATGATTCAACTGTATTTTCCCGAGTTGGATCGAAGAGTTTATCTCTACGACTAACCTCCCAATTCCCCCCAAGCCTGCTGACAGCGTTTCTCGCGGTCTCAGGGCACCGGTTAAACTATGACACGGATGTCAATTGTTAGTTGCGGCATCGACCTGACGTCGATCTTGCGAACCTGTGTGATCATTGTCGCGACCGCATTCATTTGCGGGCAGGCTGGTTTTGCGCAACAACCGCAATACGCTCCGACGCCAATTTCGCAACTGGATCCAAGTACAATCATCCTCGACCCGGCCAATCTTGAGCCGTTGATTCTTGCGGACGATCCACTTCTCATGCCGAACTTTGTCGGCAATTTTGTGCTGCCCGAACAGAACATCGACTTGGTCGATTTTCGCGACCAAGAGCTCGGCCAGGCGATGCGTTTATTCTCCGAACAATCGGGGATCAACATTGTGGCCTCGACCCAAGCCAACATTATGAAGATCAACCTCTTTCTTCGTAACGTCAAACCGATGGACGTCCTGGAGAACCTAACCAAAACCCATGATCTGTATTTTCGAACCGACGAAACGTCCGGTGTGATTCGAATCTACACGACCAATGAATACGAAGAGAACCTGGCCAGTTTCCGCGAGGAAGAAACAAAAGTCTTTACGCTCTTGTACCCCAACCCAGTCGACGCCGCGGTTGCGATCCGTGATCTTTTTGGCGACCGAGTCCAGCTTAGCTTCGGCGTCGGCGACCAAGACTCAATCCTCGACATCATCCACCGCTTGAATCGATTCGACTTGGTCGACAGCCGCAGTCTTGGCCTGGGAGCCTACCAAGGCGAAAATGCCTATGGCGTACGCTCTTCCAGTCGGCTCAATGGACTGGGCGGATTCACCAATAATCAAAACCAGACAAACAATCGTTCACGCACCAACAATGACAACCAAACCCTTTCGGATTTGTCGGCAGAACAGATCCAGCAATTGATCGATGTGATCAATAAACGCAACACCGGGCCTGGCGATACTCCCGAATTCGGGGCCGCCGACGATCCCATTTCGAAACTACTCAAGCGAAAACAGGCGACGATCTATGTCACGGTCGTTCGCAGAAACAATCAAGTCATCGTAAGAACGGCCGACGAAGCGACGATGCGGCAAATCGAAACGCTAGTCCAAAGCCTCGACGTGCCGACGCCATTGGTGCTATTGGAAGTCAAAGTCATGTCGGTCTTGCTTGATGATGAATTCCGAAGCGTTTTTGATTACCAGTTTGCAGATGGCGGTCCGACCGGTGGCGGATTCACCACCGGCGACATTCTTCCGTCGGCGGTTGACGGTTTGGCAGGTTCAGCTCGGCGATTGGCGTCGGCCATCCCCGGCGGATCATTGCTCAACCAAGGCGATATGACTTTTCAGTTTGTTAACAATAGCTTCCGGGCCAGAATGCAACTGCTCGAAGACGACAACCGCGTGACGGTCATGAACACGCCCTTGTTGCTCACCGCCAATAATGAAGTCAGCCGAATTTTCATCGGGGACACAATCCCATTCACCGTCGGCTTCAACTCGCCCCAAGTCATCTCAGGCGGCAACAACAACACGACGATCGCTGGAACGCCGATCACCGAACTTCGTGACGTCGGCCAATCGCTCTTGATCACGCCAAGCATCAACGCCGACCGCACCGTCACACTGCGAGTCGTTCAAGAGAACGCCAGACGAGTCCTCAACGGTGGACGGATTCCCGTGCTCAACACCAATGGTGTGATTACCAACCAAGAAGTCGACACGGTTAATCGTAGTACTGTCAGCGGGACGGTTGTCGCCAAGGATGGGCTCGCGGTCGTGATGGGCGGATTGATCGAAGATGAAATTTCTGACAGCCGGGAACAAGTCCCTGGCATCGGCAAACTTCCGGTTCTGGGGTTCTTCTTTCGCAGGCAAAACACCGGACGGATACGACGTGAACTGATCGTCATGATCCGACCCTACGTCTTCAATACGCCGTCAGAATCAGCTTCGATCAGCCAAGAACTGCTTCAGCAATTGAGCGTCCATCCCAATTCGCTTTCGGGCGAACGCACGTTACCAACATTCGGTGCCCACGAAGTATTGCAGACAGATCTGGACAGCTGCGGGCTGCACGGAGCTTTCAAGTTTCACAATATCGTTCCACGAACTTATTAAGGCGGCGACACTTGAGAGCTCCCTTCATCACTCGCGAACCAAAGTCACCGCTGATCGATCATCGCTGGCTGCGCGTCTGGCTGGGCGTCCTCGTATGCCTTGGAATTGGAGTCTCTGGTTGTTCGATATTCAAACTGGAAACCGATCAAGCTCAACCTGATATCCTCAAAGCTGCCATCGCCAAAGTCCGAGACCGCACAAAATCCAAGGCATCAGCCGCCAAGCCTGTGGGAGAAAAAGTTCGATTGGCCGGCGGGCTGGCGTTGGGGCAAACCGACAACTTGGCTTTCACTCCAGAAGCCATGGCCAGTCTCCTGAGCGAGTTGATTGATTCCGAGAAATGGAATTCCGTCCGTCGCTTAGTACGGCTCTACCCAGATATCATTAGCAATCTCTTAATCGACTCCGGCAGCGAATTGCCCCCTTCGCAGCTTAACGTCATTGCCAAGTTTTTTGACGACCAATGGAGTGGAGACGACAAACAAGCTTGGCAAGAGTTTGTAAAATCCAAGTCGAACGATGCTGACATGCGGGAGTTTCTCCAGGCCCGTGCCAAATTTCTATCGCTGCTTGAGACCAACGAACCAGAGTCGGCGTTCGATTTACGAATCGCGGAAAAACTACCAAAAAACGCCTCTCCGATCGTGTTTGCCGAGTCTCACCGGCTGGAAGGAATCGGACATCTCATTGCTGGCAATCATCGCAAAAGCGTCGATCGGTTGTCTCAAGCGTTCACTATCGTCAAGACCAGCCAACCCTATCAGGCCAGTCAAATTGGCCTGCTATTGGGCGAAGCACAACGGCATGCAGGCGATACGGAAGCCTGGCAGACCAGCTGGGAATCTGCGATCAATATCCAAAGTCGGTGGTTGGCAGAGCGTGGCTTGAGCGATCCTGCCTTTTGGAGCAAAGCCGCGTTCCTACGCCCGGTTTCAACACCTTGGCCCTCCGATGTTATCCGGCGATTGGAACACTCATTGCGTGACGAGAATCTCGTATTCAGCACAGCACAAACGTCAGCAAGTGAAGCCGTGGTGTGGGCCATCGTGGGAACTAAAAGTCTAAAACGACACGAAGCTCAAAACGCGATCCTTGCGTTCAAAAAATGTGAAGCCCTGGTCTCAAGCCAAGCTTTGAAAGAAGAACTCCAGATGCAACAGGCGTTAGCCATGATCGACAGTGGCCAACAGGGACCCGCATCGGCAATTCTAATTCGACTGGGCTCGCAACCAAGCCTGCTCGGCGACCGCTCCAAAGCGATTCTGGCAACGCTCAAGTTGCAAAACGGAAGCCTCGCCCAAGGCATGAACTTGCTTCAATCAGCTATCAAAACATCCAATCAATGGCCTACCAATGAACGCCTACGAGCCCAAGCCGATTACGGGCTCGCGTTCCTGATGCGAGGCAAAGAAGAGCAGGGAATCGCCCTGCTCAACCAAGTCCATCAGGAATTCTTGGAAGAGAAACAATTCGATCATGCCGCTCAATGCCTTGAGAACATCGCGACGTACTACGAGGAAACAGACCAGCCGGCCAAGTATCGAACCGCGGAAAGTCGCGTGAAGTCGATCGAAGCGTACTGAGTCTCGCAAACACGCTTGTCGATCCAGACTACCAGACGATACTTGTTCAGGAACGGTTAAAAAACAAAACCCGTTTTCGAGTTTTGCAGTTTGATGAGGGAGCGGCATCTGATTGTCAAATGCGATGGTAGCTTTTTCGCTTTAAGATCTACCATGAATGCGAGTTTCATTATCCAACGGCCCCGAAACGAGCGAGGGCTTGCAGCGCAAGTCGTCAAGACTTTTGGAATTCCAGGCGGCCGGAAACCCTCTCGTAGTCAACCGGGCGATGACTTCCCCGCGTAACCGACCGTTAAATCATCCTGCCCTTGCGCACCGGGTTACCATTTCATAAGGAAATGCCAGCAGCAGCGACCACACGTTCTTACGCGGCTTCCATGCCATTGACACTCAATCTAGCGCCAATCACAGAAGGGTCATTGAACACATCCTCACAGGCATGCTTTTGCCTGACTAGGCTACCCCCAGTTTCACTTTAGGATCGACAGCCGTTCTATAACCCCGGTTGGCTTTTCTTAGCCTTGCGTTTTCTCCGCTTGACGCCGATCGGCAACCACCACAAATAGGCGCCTGTGCACCAGAGCCCCAACAGCACGAGACCATTCGGCAGAAACACCCAGAGTTTAGCGGTGTCGGAAAAGAACGATCCGTCGTGCAAGCTTTCGATGAAATCGGAGCGCCGATAATTGGCATCTAAGACCTCGCCAGTCTCCAAATCCACTTGAATTTCCCAGCGATTCTTACATTGCACCTTGGCAACGCCTTTACCAGGTCGCACGTCGACCCGGTCGATATCACTCCACGTGGAGACTTGCGACTCGGGAACGCTGGTAGTGGCAGCGAGGAGTTGTTGCCAAGCGATCCCGGGCTGGTCTCCCACGCCTTTGACCGTTGCCGGCTGGACCCAAGTGACTTGTTTTTTGACTTGCAACAACAACCCTGAGACGAGCACAATCAACAAAGGGATGAGCGTAAGAATAGCACCCCAACGATGAAGTTTTCGAGACCAACGGTTCCAAGAAGATGCCATACGTTTGAACAATTGGGAAACCGGAAGAAATCAGTTTAAGCATGAACCAAGCTTGAAATTGGTTAACTCTGAGCAATCGACGCGGGGATCATTCCAACGCCACCTTGCTCCAGAACCAACTCGCTCCAGATTAACGGCTACCCGTCTGGAGTTGCTTGAGGTCTGCTTCCAAGCGTTGTCGGTTTTTTTCGATGTTATCAATCTCATTTTTAACCGAATCGAATTCGGATTTGAATTTCTTAGACTTACCTTCGACTTCACTGAGTCGCTTCTTGAGGTCGCTGATCATTTTCTGAACTTCGCCTAAACGAGCCTTTTCAGCGTTGTACTTTCGCTCAAGGACTTCTTTCTTATCTGGCAAGTGGGCGTACTTGGCCTCGATATCCGCCAGTTCCGAATTGATCGACGAAATTGCTTCCTTGTTGACAATCTCGGGCGAATAATCGCCCGTCTTCATTTTCTCAATGATCTCAAGTACCAAATCAGTTGGAATCGCAAGGCTCGAGACGCGCCCCGCACGGGCAATGTTAACCCCTACGACTTTCCCCGAAAGATCAACAATCGGCCCGCCGCAAGTGTTCGAACTAAGCATGGAGTCATGCTGGAACGCGGCAGGGAACTTTTTTCGCCGCCGACTCAGAACGCTGCCCATACTGTTCTGCATGTTGCTTCGTGAGTTGTCAGGTGAAACTTTGTCCCGCTCCGCAAACGTCAACCGGATCTCCATCTCTTTCTTGCCCCGGCGGACTTTCAAAGTCACGCGATCGTTCACATTGTAATTTTCTTCGATACTCTTTTTTAGACTCTCAACGTCTGAAATCGTAAAGTCATCGATTCCATACAACACATCATTGACCCAAAGATCTGCCAAATCCGCCGGAGCTTTAGTCACGACGTTGGTGATCCTAACACCACCGCCTTCTCCTACATTCACCATATTGATTCCGATAAACGCGAGTGAAGGCGGAATAACTCTCACATCAACGCTCACAACACCAACGGCGGGTAACGGGTTGTCATCCGCATCCTCCGCAGCTTTCGGCGTCGCTAACCAACGCCCAGTGACCGGAGGAGGCTCTTGACTCCACTGAGCTACATTCAGATTCTTGGCGTCAATCTTGATTAACGCCAAGTCCGTTTCTGGATCGATTCCAATGACTTGGGCTTCGAGAATCGTTCCATCGTGAAGCCTACAACCAATCGCACCCTTTAGTTCACTCGCCTTGGTAAGGATCAAGCCGTTGGAATCCACCACAGTCCCCAAGGCAACTTGTTGTTTCCCTGAAACGACCGACAAAGTCGATTCGTTCGCAGACGCAACCACCGGTCCAAACACGTCGACGAACATGGAAGATTGTTTCGAATAAGTGTCGATTCGCTCCTGCTCGCGAGAAACTCGTCGCTTTTTCGTTGCGGCGGGCTTTTTCGCTTTTACTTCGTCTGATTTCTCGTCTGATTTCTCGTCTGATTTCTCGTCTGATTTCTCGTCTGATTTCTCGTCCGAGCCTTCTTCTTGATCCTCCGCTTTGTCGTCCTGGGGCTTCTTCTCCGATTTCAATTCGGATTTCCCATTCGCCTCATCCTGCATGGACTCGTCCAATTTCTTCTCATCGGCTTGCTTCTTCTCATCGGCTCGCTTCTTCTCATCGGCTTGCTTCTTCTCATCGGCTTGCTTCTTCTCATCGGCTTGCTTCTTCTCATCGGCTTG
>JBLINZ010000100.1:0-15681 GCA_047639375.1 Mariniblastus sp.
TCCCCCCAAAGGGTGCTTCCCGGACAGGAAGCGCTCGAACCACGGACGACGGTAAACGAACAACACATTGGATTGGCTGAAGCAGCAGCACGATTAGTCGCAGAGCCATTCCCTTCCACGACGCGGCATTGATCAAACTCACCCGGCATTGTATGACAAAATCCGGATGTCGCACAGGCTAAATACAAACATCTGGCCCCGGACAAGCGCCGAGGCCAGAAATGTGTTTAACTCTATGATTTTAAGCGAAATTACTTAACTTCAACGCTTCCGCCAGCGGCTTCAACGTCAGCTTTGACCTTGTCAGCGTCTTCTTTAGAAACGGCTTCTTTCAGAGTTGCTGGGCAACTCTCAACCATTTTCTTAGATTCCATCAAAGAAGCACCTGTGATAGTCTTAACAACCTTCACAACATCAAGCTTCTTGTCGCCGAATCCTGTCAAAACGACATCGAATTCAGTCTGAGCTTCCACTTCTGCGGCCACGTCGCCACCGGCTGCTGCGACCATTACGCCACCACCAGCAGCGGCCTTAATGCCGTGCTCGTTCTCGAGGTAATCGCTAAGCTCCTTGGCTTGCTTTAGAGTCATTCCAGCGATTTGATCGCCAAGTTTAACTGCGTCTGCTGAGTATTCTACGGTTGCTGTTTCTTCGGACATTGGAGTCACCTTTCGTATCGTCGAGCATCAGGCTGCGGAACCTAGCCACTCAAAATTCATTATCAAATTGACCATCTTTTGAACAAAGCGTCGATTGGGAAAAACCCCCAACCCACGTTCATATTCGACTTGCCGACTCCGCGTTTTGGCAACCGAACTCTATTTCTCCGGCGAGATGCCGTTGATTTCTAATCTTCCTTCTCAGCCACTTGTTTGATCTGGCTAACCAATTGGCCACCAGGTCCATTGAGTTGAGCGGCCAAATTCGCACCTGGCCCCAGAAGCTGACCCACCAACATACTGAGCTGTTCAGCACGCGACGGCCATTTACTGATTTCCGCTACGCGCTCAGGAGTCAGTTGCTCCCCGTCCATGGCGCCACCACGAGCTTCGAACTTCTCGAACTCGTCCCCGTCCTTATTCAGTTCAGTGACTTCTTTGACCAGAGTAACAAAATCCTCTGCCCCCCAAAGCACTGCATTTGACCCTTCGACACCCTCGAACGCTGGAGCCAATGATGTGCCCTCAGTTGCCCGTCGAGCTAGGCTGTTTTTCACAACCATCATCCCGATGCCTTTATCACGAAGCCGCTGACGAAGAGCCGTCGCAGCAAGTGCCTCCATCCCAACGACGTTGGCAATCACGCAATCGCTCACGCCGTCCAGTCGTCCGGCGAGATCCTTAGTCAACAAATCTTTTACAAACTTACTCATGGCTTCTACTTTATTTTATGTTTCAACTTTGGTTCAACTGGGCAGTCGCCAGGCTTGATTCAACCAGCCCAATCGCCCTCTGAGTCACGACGTTCGACCAATCGCCGACGCCCAATCCTAGCCAACCTACGCAGCCAACAAAACACCCGGACTCATCGTTCCAGCAAGCGAAATGCTTTGAACGTAAGTCCCTTTAATCGAACTTGGCTTGAGCGACTCAATGTACTTCAAGAACGCATCAACGTTGTCCTGAATTTGCTCGGGAGTGAAACTCAACCGGCCAAGTACAGCGTGCACGTTACCACCGGCGTCGTTTCGAAATTCGACTTTGCCAGCTTTGTATTCCTGGACTGCTTTAGCCACATCCGGAGTCACGGTGCCCGCACGAGGCGAAGGCATCAAACTTCGAGGACCAAGCACACGCCCGAGTGGACCCACGACGCCCATCATGTCCGGAGACGCGATGCAAACATCGAAATCCAACCAACCACCGCTGATTTTCTTGGCAAGCTCTTCCTGCCCAACTTCATCAGCTCCAGCCGCCTTGGCCGCTTCAGCTGCAGCGTCCTTGGCGAACACGATGACTCGCTGTGTCTTGCCGATCCCGTGTGGCAAGACAATCGAACCGCGAACGATCTGATCAGCCTGCTTAGGATCAACACCGAGATTCATGTGAATCTCAATTGTTTGATCGAACTTAGTCGTGCTGAAACCCTTGAGGATCTCAACTGCTTTCGCCAAACCCACCGGCTCGGCAGGAACTTTGGTGACCAACTCATTATATCGCTTTGAACGCTTCATTGCTCTTCAACTTTATTTCTAAACGCTTAATCAAAAAGCTCGACGCCATCCTTGCCCGCCCAGCAAAACTCAACCACTGGCCACCGATCAATCAACGACATCAATACCCATACTACGGGCAGTTCCCTCGATCATTCGGCATGCATGCTCAAGATCACGGGCATTCAAGTCGTCTTTTTTCTTCTCACAGATCTCTTCAATCTGCTGCCGAGTCACCGTCGCGACTTTGTCACGGTTGGGCACGCCCGAACCTTTGGCAATTCCAGCGGCCAATTTCAACATCGAGGCAGCAGGAGGACTCTTGGTGACGAACTCAAACGTTCGGTCATTATAAACAGTGACCACAACCGGAATCGGAGTGCCCGCATATTCCTTGGTTCGATCATTGAACTGCTGAACAAACTGACCCAAGTTGATACCAAACTTACCCAGCGAGGTACCCACCGGAGGGGCAGGAGTTGCCTGGCCACCAGGAACTTGAAATTTCGCTTCACCTGTAACTTGCTTCGCCATAACTCTTTCTTCTTTTCGTTTTCAAGGAGCCGCAGATCCCAACACACCAAAATTCAATCGCCATCGATCAAACGTTCTCAACGTGCCAGTGATCCAACTCCACCGGATTAGGCCGGCCAAAAATGTTAATCATCACAGTAATTCGACCATTCCGTTCATCCACAGCCGAAACTTCGCCTTCGTGATTCTGAAAATAGCCTTCCTTAACCCGCACACGGTCACCCACCGCAAACGGAATGGCCGTCTTAATATTCTCCTCACCGTCCTCTTCTGCCTCTGGTTTTGTCGTGGCGATGATTCGCGAAATCTCTTCCGGAGAAAGAGCGGCCGGCTTTCCAGCGGCACCCGTGAAATCACCAATCCCAGATGTCTCGCGAACGAGAAACCAGGAATCATCGTTGATCGCCATGTTCACAACAATATAACCGGGATACAGCTTTCGCTTAACGATCCGTTGCTTCCCAGCCTTATTAAACTCCCTCACATCCTCCGTCGGCACTAACACCTCACCGAAGAAATGATCCAACCCCTCGACCCGAACACGACGCTTCAAAGCGTCGCAAATCGAGTTTTCACGATTGACCTGAACTTTGAGAATATACCACCGCATCTCGACTTCGTCGTCACCAACAACCACTAGCTCGTCGACAAACTCTTCGATTGGAGAGACATTCTCATCGCCATCCTCTTCCTCTACGAGATCTTCATCCTCGACCATCTCAGCCGCCGAAAACCCGAACTCGTTCAACTCCTCTTCGACCACCTCAAGCGGCGCAGAATCAGCCGTATCAACGGCATCGACAGCCCCCTCAAGTTGCTCTTCAGGCGATTCAATGTCACCAGAAACTACTTCTTCCTCGGTCATCAATTACACCTAGCGAGCGCCAAAGAACTTAAGAATCGTCACAAAGAATGATTCATTTTCAGAGTAGCGAATACCAATCGCTTCAAAAACCCACGTCCACACCGCATCAAACAGGAACAACGCCGCTGCCATCGCGAATATCACGAACATCACAACCAACGAAGCATTCCACAATTCTCGACGAGTCGGCCACGAGACCTTGTTCATCTCTGCTTCCACTGCGATCAAGAAGTCGGCAAAAACCGAATACTGAACCACGCGAAACGAAAACCACACAATCACTGCCGCCAAAGCGACCATCACCAAGTAACCGCTTGCACCCAGACTCGCCAACATCGGCGACCGCTTGATCTCCCAAGCAACCAGGCAACCCAAGAGTGCAATGGTCAAAAACGTGACCTGACGGACAACCCGCCCCTGATTCGGCTTATACAAACCGAACTGAAACAGTTCAGAAACCAAGCCACCACGGGCCGACTCCTGCTTTTGCTTTGCCATTGAACTCATAAAACCCTCACTTGCGATCCGGCAGAAGCCACATTGGCAACCAACCGCAACATCTGATTTATAAAACAGTAACCCACATCAGAAACAAAGAAACCCCAAATGGCAGGGGCGGAGGGACTTGAACCCGCAACCGCTGGTTTTGGAAACCAGTGCTCTACCAATTGAGCTACACCCCTCCGTTTGAATCGCCCAACAAAACCCAGCACTCCCGAAGAAGACAAGACTCCCATTAATCACGGGAAAGCGCCGCACGGGAACCCCACACGACGCTTACCTGCCTCACTCTGGACCAACCTGGGCCAATCACCAACTAGTCAGTGATCTTAGTAACAACGCCCGAACCAACCGTTCGGCCACCCTCGCGAATCGCGAATCGAACACCGTCATCAATCGCAATCGGCTTTTGCAGCTCGACTGAAATCCTAACGTTATCACCAGGCATGCACATCTCAGCTTCTACCAAACTAGCCGTTCCAGTCACGTCAGTCGTACGGAAGTAAAACTGAGGACGGTACCCGCTAAAGAACGGAGTATGACGACCACCTTCATCTTTGCTCAAGCAGTAGATCTCAGCCTCAAAAGTCGAGTGAGGCTTGATCGTGCCCGGCTTGGCCAATACCTGACCACGCTGAATCTCTTCTCGCTTGACACCACGAAGCAGAATACCAACGTTGTCGCCAGCCTGACCCTGATCCAGGATCTTGCGGAACATCTCAACACCAGTACAAGTCGTCAAGCGAGGCTCATCATCAAGACCGATGATCGCAACTTCCTCACCTGTCTTAATCACACCACGCTCAATACGACCCGTAGCAACAGTACCACGACCCTCGATTGAGAAAACATCCTCAATCGCCATCAAGAACGGACGATCTTCTTCACGCTTCGGCTCAGGGATGTAGGTATCAATCGCATCCATCAATTCGCCAATGCACTTTGCTGCTGCTTCATCCGTAGGATTCTGCAACGCAGGAAGAGCACTTCCGCGAACGATTGGAAGATTATCACCATCGAAGTCGTACTTGCTAAGCAATTCACGAGCTTCCATTTCAACCAACTCAAGCAATTCTTCATCATCAACAAGATCACACTTGTTCATGAAGACCACCAAAGCCGGAACATCAACCTGACGAGCAAGCAAAACGTGCTCTTTCGTTTGAGGCATTGGACCATCAGCGGCCGAAACCACGAGGATCGCACCGTCCATCTGAGCCGCACCCGTGATCATATTCTTCACGAAGTCAGCATGACCAGGACAGTCAATATGTGCATAGTGACGATTATCAGTTTCGTACTCAACGTGAGCAACGGCAATCGTTACTGTTTTAGTCGCGTCGCGAACTGTTCCACCCTTGGCGATATCTGAATAACCCTTCGCCTTAGCCAAGCCCTTTGCAGCCTGAACAGCCAAAATGGCCGCTGTGGTTGTTGTTTTACCATGGTCAATATGCCCAATGGTACCGACGTTTACATGCGGTTTAGTCCGCTGAAATTCTTCCTTGGCCATAACTTCTGTACTACCTGTCTCTTAATAATCACAACAACCAAGCTAACAAACCGACCTAGCGACCCGCCGAAACGAACAACCAGCCGAACAACAAATCAGAGCTGCTGATGGGATTTGAACCCATGACCTCGTCCTTACCAAGGACGCGCTCTACCACTGAGCTACAGCAGCCAAGCTCGAACCCAAACTGAATCCGAATAAGCCCAAATCCTACCAATCATTCCTAAATGAGCGGGTAGAGGGAATCGAACCCTCACCACCAGCTTGGAAGGCTGGAGCTCTGCCATTGAGCTACACCCGCTAATCATGACACACTAAACATAGCGAGACACGACCAACTGACTCATTAATGTATCAAGTCGAGCGAAAACCCCAATGACAACAGGGCAAAAAAAGCAAATTCGGCTGACATTTCCGCCCGAACTTCACCAACCCAGCCACCAAAACCTAAGAATGGAAACACCCAGACTCATCTTCCGCCCGAAAAACCAACTCTCTTGAGACTCAGTGGGGGGAGCAGGATTCGAACCTGCGAAGGCAGAGCCAACAGATTTACAGTCTGTCCCGTTTGACCGCTTCGGTACCCCCCCAATAAACCACAACACGCAAGAATCAACGACGAAATCTAACCATCAGCCAGACCTGCGTCGCTTCTCCATCTCAAATTTGCTGCTTTTACGGCCCCCAAGAGGGACTCAAAAAGCCGGCGGAGGGACTTGAACCCACGACCTGCTGTTTACAAAACAGCTGCTCTGCCAACTGAGCTACGCCGGCACAAAGTTGAGGTCGGATAAATATATCGAAATCCATCTTCCCTGCAATACGAATTGACAGAATTTCGACCGGTTGGTTCGCCAGAATCAAAGAACACCGAGATACGACCTTTTGGGACGGTTGTTTCTCCTGTAACGGATCACCTGCCGGAACGCCTCGACAGACCCTCCAACCCGATAAAAACCAGAGCCAACGAAACAAGTTTTCCTAATCGCCCTTCCGACCGTCAATCGTCCAGTGCATGCTTGGCCGGCACTACATTTTTTTCAACTTCGGGCACTTCCACCTCCATGCCATCGATCCAATCCGGCAGACCTATGACCACAAGCGCCCCAGCCATGAGATTGCCAATCGGCTTGCCGCCCCCACGCTTCGAGACGATGACTAACTCCAACACAGAAAACCAAGCAATCAAGAAACAAATTTTCCGAAGCAAAGACGTGCCCCAGGGAACTGAGCCCCCCGCCTCCCAGCTGACTCCAAGAAAACCAGCCGCCCGCTTGCCGATACTCGCCACGCCAATCGCCCCCTCACAACACTATCGGAATTACCCCAGCCAAAACTACCGACAAAAAAAACCAGCCGCAATTGCGACTGGCATATTCGATTTAAATTCAACGCCCCCAGCCCCATCAGGCCAAGACTCCCAATTCAGGACTACCCCTCTGCCCCCAGCTCAAACATGCCTTCCGGCAAATCGATATTGTCCTCTTTGGCCGCAATTCGCAGCTTATTGAGCGCCCGGGCTTCGATCTGGCGAATCCGCTCTTTCGTCACGCCCAGCTCAGCACCCACCTCTTTCAAGGTCTGCGGTTCTTGGCTGTAATCCAATCCAAATCGGCTGACGATAATCTTCTGCTCACGCTCGTCAAGCTTTTCAAGGATGTGATCGACCTGCTGCTTGCGACGGTCCTGCTCCGATTCCAACAGATAACGGTCGGTTCGCTGATCAGCTTTCGCCAAGAACAACTCTTCCGAAGTCGGGCGAAACCGATCTCGCTGCTTATACTCGCCAGGAATCGTCCTAGCGAAGTTCTTCATAATGGCCCAGCTGGCGTAAGTGCTGAACTTATTGCCGCGTGAGTAATCGAATTTCTCGACCGCCCGGATTAGCGACATGTTCCCATCACTCACCAATTGGAAAAAGTCCTCATTAGCCGCCACATGCCGCTTAGCAATCGAGACGACCAACCTCAAGTTCGATTGAACGATTCGATTCTTGATCTTGACCGCTTCATCGTACAGCCGCTCAATCTCGTCCATCTCGGTCGATTTCGCTTTGACGACATCCAAGCCCTCCCGCAGCCGACTAGCACGGAATTTGAGGAAGTTGTACTTCCGGAACAAGTACTGCTCTTGCTCCCGAGTCAACAACCCAACTTCGTACAACGAAGCCAAGTACCGAGGCAACCCAGCCGGTGGCTTGGTCCGCCGAGTCTTCTTCTCCGGAACAGGGATTTCCGCGTGAACGATTTTCTTCTCAGCCGCCCGGCGATGAAACTCTTCGTTGTCCATGAAGTCCAACGGGAGCTCCATGATCATATTGGCCCGAACCTCATTGACAACTCGATAAACGGTCGTCTTGGTTCGGCAATACCGCTTGGCAATCGAATCGGACGTTTTTCCGGCGACGAAATCCGCGTAAATTCGCTCTTTCATCTCGAGATTCAACGGCCCCGTTTGATCAGGGAACACCGCAATCGTCGGGTTATCTGAATCAAATTGCTTGATTGTATAGCGAATCGTCTCTACGCTTCGCTCCATATGTTTGGCAATTCGACGGGTCACCTCAGCTGGACAGCCACCGGCTTTGGCCAACCGACGAGCCCGTTCGATGATCTCGCCCTTGTCTTCTTTTTTCAGCTGACTGAATCGCTCGCCACGCTTGACCTTGTCACGGTTACGCTTGACGAATTGGTCCACACTGGAGTGAAGAAACCCAACCCGCCGACGTCCACCGTTGAAGATGAACTTGCGGCTAACCAAGCCCTGCTGACGCCACCTGGAAATCGTCTTGGTGGAAACATTGAACATATTGCTCAGGTCTTCAACCGTATGGACCGGTTGCCCAAACTCATGAGCACTCACGTTGGCAGAATCGGACAGATCCTCAATGAAACAATGCAGGTCGTGACGTAGATTGGCTCCGCTAATCTTCACGATTGGCGTATTTTCCGGCCGAAATCCGGTGACCCGGAAACAGACGAACTCAAAGTTATAATTTCGATCAAGCTGGATATCGCGAAGCAGTTTCTCCGCACAATCGACTTGCTCAATTTTTTTGTCTCGTGGCGCAAACCGAACCTGCTGATCTCGCAGCTCTCGAATTGAATCACACTTATAATCGGAATGCATAACAAACCCTCTCTCGTTTTGACCACCCAAGGCACCGCCTAGCCTAAGCTAAACAACGCCTCACAGAGCAGTCCCAAAATTCACGATCCTCCTGATCAAGTAAACCGATCGAACGTCATTGTTCACACGGTTTTGAATACGGCTAAAATGCCCTCTGGTTCACTAACTGTTAGACACCGCTACCTATTCACTACTTTTGAAAACGGATTTACTTAGTAACTATCGCCACCAAGTCTTGCCTTTTTCGCTAGCAGCCAAAGCCACCTTTTAAAATGGCCTTTTCACATATTTAGTAGTGCAAAACCTATTCCAAGTTCGCGCCAAAACCCCGGGAATTCGCGTTTATCCCGCGTTTTTGGCTTCCAAACGCCTCCCCCTCGATTTCCCAGCGTGACCAATTGGCATGGCAAACATTTCGGTTCGAGACGAGTTTGTTCGATTTGAGACGACTTATGGTCGATTCTGACCTAACCGGAGGTGGATTGCACAAACTTGCCTGCCCTCATTCGCTCAAATAGTAGATTTCTTGGAACCGAAAATGCGAAAAACAACACAGTTGATCCCTCAATCTAGCTGGACAGGGATTTGCGTTTTAACGCTACTCACGTTCGCCTCGCTTGGCTTTGCCCCAACCACCGCGTCTGCCCAAAACACAATCGATCTTAAAATCGAATTTGCCAAAGGCGAGCAAACACAAATCAAATGCGATGTTGCCCACAACGGCAGCGTGGTGCTGCTGAACGAAGAAAACAGCCAAATCCTGCGGCTCCCCTTAGACGTTGACGCCAAACTCAATTTTTTCCAATTGATCAACGGTTCCAATCAAGCGATTCGCTATTACGATTCAGCCGCGGCCACCATCAAGATCAAAGACGGCGTCACCCAACCAGCGCTCGGGAACACCAACCAATTGATCGTCGCCCGACTCAAATCTGACAGTGGCGAATTGGTAGATCTCGCATCCATGACCGGCACGCTTGAGCAACCGGAATTGGAGTTGCTCCAGAATCAAGCCGATCCCCTGACGCTGGCCAACGTCTTCAGCAAAACCAATGTCAAAGAAGGCGACAAGTGGAAGCCCTCAACCAAGGCCCTTGCCAAATTGCTTCGCGTCCATGAAATCACTGGCTCCAGCGTCGAGCTGCTCCTAAAGAAACTCGACAAGAAATCGGCCAAGGTTTACATCATGGGCTCGGTCGCTGCCAACGTTGACGATGTCACAACCAAGATGGACATCAGCGGAATCGCTTTGATCGACCTCCCATCGAACTTGCTTTCCAACCTCAAGCTTAGCATCCGCCAACAGCGTGGCCCTGGCCAAGTCGCCCCGGGATTCGAAGGCAAATCCAAGATCGACATCCGTGTCACCCAAGCCAAATCACCGAAACTTACCCAGGAATCACTGGCCAAGCTCACCCAGAATCGCAAGATTCGCCAGCGAGTCCAATGGGTCTCGGACGCGAACTTTGTCGTGACGTACGAGCCTCGCTGGAAAATGATCATGGCCGAATCAGATGCAGCGTTGATGCGATACATCGACAAGGATGAATTGCTGGCCCAGTGCAACATTGTCCAGCTTCCGTCTCGCCCAGCCAACAATCCACTGACGCTGGAAGCCTACAAAAAGGAAGTCGCCAAAATCGTGGCCGCTGATGAATCTGCCTCGTTGGTCAGTGCCACGCAGGTCCCACCGACTTCCAATGGCAACACCGCAATGCGAGTCGTTGTCGCCGGCCTCGAAGAAGGCTTGGCCGTCAATTGGCATTACTACCACATCGCCGACAAAGACGGACGTCAAATGACATTTGTATTCACGTTGGCCGAATCGGTTTCCAACCGAGTCGGTAGCGTCGCCATGCGACTTGTGAATGAATTCGAATTCCGTCCCGCCCCTAAGGTCGTGACGCCGGCGGCCGCGGGGGAATCAGCCAAAAAAATGGCCCCTACCACTCGTAAGCGCTAACAGCGTTATCAAGTACGTTCGTAGACAAAACCCATTCAGCCGTCGAGGCTTGCCTCGACGGCTCTTTTCGTGGCCCAACTTGAATCCGCTTGACCACTTGAGTTGACAACACGGGATCGGTTAGGTTGGCACTGAACTATTTGAAACCCACAGGCCTACCCATGCTCGATTTGTTTGACAAAATCCAGGAATCCGTCCAGTTCATCCAATCCCAATGGGCCGATAAACCCAAGGCCGGAATCATCCTCGGCACGGGACTGGGCCCTCTCGTCGAGCGCATGGAAGTCGCAGTCTCGATCGACTATCAAGACATTCCAAACTTCCCGAAATCAACCGCCCTCTCTCACAAAGGCCGACTGGTTTGCGGAACACTGGATGGACTCCCCGTCGTCGCGATGGAGGGCCGGAGCCACATGTACGAAGGCTACCCACTCAAAGAAATCACGCTTCCAATTCGAGTCATGAAAGCCATGGGAGCCGAATTACTCGTGTGCTCCAATGCCGTCGGTGGCCTCAACCCTTACTATAAAAAGGGCGACATCATGCTGATCGAAGACCAGATCAACTTGATGGGTGACAACCCCCTGATCGGCATCAACGACGATCGACTGGGACCACGCTTTCCCGACATGTGCGAACCATATTCGCATGAACTGATCGAACGAGCCCTGACGATCGCCCGAGCCGAAGACATCGTCGCCCACAAAGGCGTCCTCGTCGCCGTCTCGGGACCCAACCTGGAAACCCGTGCAGAGTATCGCTTCCTGCGAACGATCGGATCCGATGTGGTCGGCATGTCGACCATCCCTGAAGTCATCGTGGCGGTTCACGCCGGAATGCGAGTCGTGGGATTCTCAGTCATTACCGACATGTGCTTAGCCGACGCGCTCGAACCTGCCGATGTACACGAAATCGTTCGAGTCGCCAATGAAGCAGAACCAAAACTGACCAAGCTCGTGATTGGTGTACTGGCTCAAGAGAAATAAGCCCTTGCTGATTCAGACTTCAACGCAATCGCGTGAACCACCGCTCAGCCCTATTGTGAAACGACTAGCCATGAAACCAGGGATCTCATCAGCCCGAATCGTCAGATCAAAACCGGGGCAGGCTTTTCGCTGCACGCAACTGTGCTCCCTCGTTTGCGCGACGATCGTGATTGGGACCAGTGGGTGCTCAAGCGATCAAGCCCCATCGAATGGCGCCGATTTAAACACACCAGTCGAATCCAGCGAGGCCGCTGCAATTGAACGTGTAATCCAGGCGGCTTCGATAGTAGCCGATCCCGAATCGAAACCTCGCCCTCTCAACAAACCCAGCGCAACAGCCAAAGCCCCCGTCGCTCCCGAGCCCGACGTCAACAATCCGGATTTCCATGCGGGACTCCAAGCAGCCGCTGCAGCGTATCTTAAGTATCCGATGGTCAACCAAGTCCCTGCAGTCGGAAACGTCTTTTGCAGAGCCCCGCTCCCCATCGAGCCAACCCCGAAACTTAGCCAAAGCAAGGGAGCATCGTCGTCGCACGGTAAGAAACTCTACTTTCTGTTCGCCCAAGACATCATGCGTTACCTCAGCGACGAGGAAACGGAAGCCCCCGAAGGCCAAGTTCTTGTCAAAGAATCGTGGACCTCAAAATCCTCCAATCCCGGAGCTCGCAACTTGAGGAACCATGCCTCGGGGATCCGCATCAACCCGAGAACCAAGATTGGCAACGACGTCCTTGAGATCGGAAAACGCGATGACTTGTTTGTGATGATGAAGCTCAAATCGGACACCCCGGATACCGATCAAGGCTGGGTCTACGGGGTCGTGGCCTCGGACACCAACAAAGTCAAAGCCGCTGGACGCGTGGCATCTTGTGTCGCTTGCCACGAATCGGCCCAACGCGATCGGCAGTTTGGACTAACCCTCAATGAGTGATTCGTTTCAGCACCAGATTCAAGCCGCGACTGAGTTCGTGCGCCAGCGCTGGGATCGAGCACCTCGGTTTGGGATCATCCTCGGAACCGGCGCAGGTCAATTAGCGGAGGAGATCGACACCGAACAAACCATCCCCTACGGTGACATCCCGCATTTCCCCAAAAGCACCGCGATGGGACACAAAGGCCAATTGGTTTGCGGAAAACTCGCCGGCGCCGACGTCGTGGCGATGGAAGGTCGGTTCCATCTTTACGAAGGCTACGACGTCGATCAGGCCACCTTGGCCATCCACGTGATGCATCAACTGGGCGTCGAAATCCTGTTCGTGAGCAATGCTTCGGGGGGGATCAACCCCAAATTTCGCAGCGGTGAAATCATGCTGATCGAAAGCCACATCGATTTCATGTATCGGTCGACGGTCAACATGACCGCCCCGACCATCACCGACCGCCCTACCCTGCTTAGCGACGCTTACGACCAAGCCTTGATCGCACAGGCTCGGCAATGTGCCCGCTCTAACGGCTTCCCAATCCATCAAGGTGTCTACACCGCGATGCTCGGCCCCAATTATGAAACCCGAGCCGAATATCGGTTCATCAAGAAAATTGGGGGAGATGTCGCCGGGATGTCGACCGTCCCCGAAGTCACCGTCGCCGGACGATACGGGATGCGAGTGCTGGGAATGTCTATCATTTCCAACGTGGCCAAACCTGATGTGCTGGCTGAAACTTCAGGCCAAGAAGTCATCGACGCCGCAGCCGTCGCGGCCCCCAATCTCAAAGCCATCGTGACCCACGCGATCGAGCAGCACCCAATAACACAAGCTTGACTAAGTCGCACAAACAAGATCGCTCAGGCTACAGGTAGCGAATGCCGTCAAAACTTTTGGCAGCTCAAATGACCAATTGCGAATGTCGTCAAGTCTTTCGGCAACTCAAATCGCTCAGGCCACCCGTTACAAACGTCTCTCCTCTGCTTGCTAGCGGAGCCAATCAACCTAGGTCATAAAACTTTGAGCTGATAAGCTCTCCTCCACGTACACCTCCGAAGCGTACGAATGAAGGCTTGAATCAAGGAAGATGATATGCTTAACGGTTGGATAAAATCAGTATTCGTTGTGGCTTGTGCGGCGATTTTCGCCTCCAGCCCCGTCCACGGCTTGGCTCAAGTGAACAGCCAGTCAACCGCCAATCAACAAGGCGGGCAATACACCACCCCTCGGCTGACCCCCGAACAACAAGCCGCGCAACAGCGAGCTGCGATGGAATCGCGAACGCAGCAACAGCGTGCGCAGCAAGACTACGCTCAGCAGGCGACGCAACAGAATCAGCCTAATTCTTCCAACGGTGCTACTTTAGGAGCCCTCCTACCTAATGGCGGTCCCCAACAGATCATTCAGCCGAAGGGTTTTCCGCTAGCTCCGGCTCATGCTGACTTCGTCGACAAGCTTCTCAGCCACTGGGAAAACAACAGCAAGCAAATTGAAAAATACAAATGCGGGTTCAGACGCTACGACTACGATCGCTCCATTGTTGAATGGCGAGATGCCAACAATCGTTTGGCAGCCCACTCCGTCGTAATGGGACAAATACGCTTTGCGGCTCCTGAGCGGGCTCACTACGAAACCACCCAAGTTCTTGATTTCGTGCGTCCGCCTCAACAACCAGGCGCCCAAGCTGATTATTTGGAAAGCAAAGATCCCGATTACGAAAAGTGGATCTGCGATGGCAAAAGCACCTATCAATTCGATTTTAAAAACAGCCGTTTGCTGGAAACTAAAATTCCTGTTGGCATGCAAGGCAACGTCGCAGAAAGCCCTCTCCCTTTTATATTTGGAGCCGAGAAAAAAGCCGTCATGGAGCGATACTGGGTTCGCTACATTCAACCCACCGCAGGGATTGAAAACGAGTACTGGCTGGAACTATTTCCCAAACGAGCCTCGGACGCACAAAACTATTCTAAGATCGAATTGATCATCGCCCGCGAGGATTTCCTTCCCAAAGCGATGCACATCTATTCCGCACAATACAACCCAGCCGCGGGGAATGAAACCAGTCGATATTTCGCCTTTGAAAACCGCGAGGTTAACAATCAGCTAACTAAACTTGGAGACTTCTTGGGCGTTTTCATCAAACCGAGACTACCGTTCGGATGGACACGCGTGATCCTCGAAGTCCCGCAAAGCCAGCCGTCAAACACAGCTCAACAGCCGGGCCTGCAACTGAGAAAATAGCAGCCGAGCGAATTGCCTTCGTATCCACCAAAGCCAGTTTCTGAATTCAGAGGCTGGCTTTTTTCGTACGGATAGTGCTGGTCAAGCCGCCGAGGAGCCATCAATCCGCTGACGGAGCTCTTTAAACATCCGAAAAAAATCGTCGCTTAACAATTTAGCCGGCAGGCGTTGGAGCGTGGAAGTGTGAGTCGATAATCACAGCGGATTAGCGCACCCCAGAGACCTGCTTGCCGAAGCACCGGCACGGAAAACAATGCCACGATGGGAACGAAGACACCGTCGCCTGCTGGATTTTCGTGAAACGAAGAATCGTCTCGTATGCCCATCAACAAGCTTCAATCCCACCCGCAATCACCAGCCCAGACACGCCCGCCAACCTGCTATTTGGATTTCATCATCGACGTCGCGTAACCGATCCCCATCCCAACCAGTAATCCGACGGCATGCGCCCAGTTCCCCACAGCCGACCCGAACCCAATCTTGGCTCTCATATCCATTGGCAGCATGCAGAAGAACAACCAACCGATCAAAATTATGATCGTCGACTGAGGAAGAGAAAACCCGGAACTTCGATCGTATAGTGACTTCATCCATATGTAGCCGAGCAAGGCGTACACGACACCAGACATTCCGCCGCCGCCGGAAATGAGGATTCCAGACTCTGGATAGTATCCTGGACTCGCGCCTCCAAGGGCAACAGGAACTCCCCATTGAAAACTGTTTGATATCGCGGCAGACACCAGCACCAGCCCCATGAATTTCAACGAACCATAGCGGTGCTCAATCATCGTGCCAAACAGAAACAACCAATACATATTGAAAAGGAGATGGAACACGCCCAAGTGAATAAAGATCGTTGTTACCAGCCGCCAGA
>JBLINZ010000101.1:0-15499 GCA_047639375.1 Mariniblastus sp.
GGGACTGAGCGTCACGATTCCACGTCTCCCATCCTGTTTTCGCCATTGCCGGAACTCGAACCCGGATTATCTTCGTGGGAATTCCCCGATCACAGATAGCCCAATCAGTGTGAATTCCTGGGGCCCTGGGCCACCTTTGAGTGGATATTGAAATTCACAGACAATTTTGAATCGTGTATAGTTATCACTGCAATCAAAGACACCTCGATTGCTCACAGCGTTGTGATTTGCGTCTTCCGTCGAATCCGCCGCTGTAACGGTTGGCCGCCAAACCGTAGTCAACGTTATCATCCAACCGCGGATCTCCAAGCATGCGACAAGATTCATCACCACCAGGATGGCAAGGGCAAACACGGGACGTCCCCGAAGTTCGTCATCGCTGGGAACAGGATTGGACGTCGATCCAAAACAAAGAGTTTGTGGAACCGCCAAGAAAGAATCAGCGTCGACTGTTCATTCTTTTGCTGACGACAGTCTTTTTGGTTGTTACGCTGATTTACTTGTTGGCGTTTTCTCCCGAGCGAACTCCGCTGGCGACCATCTGTTTACAAGACTATCAATGGCCCCTGCCACCGAATCGGGGTGGAGTGGAAGACCTGGTGGGACTTACCAAACTTGATCAACAAAACTTGGACGTTAAGGACATTTCTGACAGTTGGCAAAACTCGCAGCTTGGTTTGAACAAGATAAATGAATACTTGGACGACACGCTGAACTCCGCGAGTCGCCAACCCGTTTGTATTTTGTATGTTAGTGGCCACGGAGCCGTCAACAAACAGGGTGAGCCCTGCTTGATTCTCCCAGGATATGCTCCACGTGACGACAGTAACTGGCTCTCGATTGGCGAGTTGCTGCAAAACATTAATTCGCGAACGCCTCGCTCCACAAAAGTACTTCTTGTGCTTGACTGTGTAAAAGAGCGAAACAACTGGAAGCTGGGGATTCTGAATAGCACCTGGGCAACACGATTACGTCAACAGATCCTGGAAAACTCGAATCCGAATTTGTTCGTTTTGTGTTCGGCCGGCGACGCCCAAAAAAGTTTTCATTCTGCGAGTCTACGAGGCACTGTATTCGGTAATTTTGTCAGACTCGGTTTGGCAGGATGTGCGGATCACTCGGCGACATCGAATGACAATTCCTTTGGCAATCGTGATGGTCAAGTTACGTTGAATGAGTTGCATCAGTATGTGCAAAAAAATGTTTCCCAATGGGTGTTGTTTAACCGGGGTGACGTTCAAATACCGGAGCTCATAGGCGGCGAAGGTCGTGATTTTCGATTGACGTGGGCGCTCCACGAATCAGCTCTGACCATCCTGGAAACGGAATCCATTCAACTCAATCCCCCGGTCCTCCAAGTCGGCGAGATCACCCAACTTTGGGAACAACTCGATAAGATAAAGCAACTTCCGGCTCTCCAATTTTCGCCTTCAAAGCTAAGCGAACTCGAACATCGGTTGCTCTGGATAGAAGACCTGGCCTTCTCTGGAGATAAAAGAGCAATTGAGCTGTCCGCTCGCATTGCCATGGAGATGGACGAGATTACAGCTAAATGGAAAACGGCGTCGACTTCGATGGTTGCGCGAAGCCACAGCTTTGATCCAAACTCTACGGCATCGAGTTTAAAATTGGATCTCGGTTCCATTGCGTTAAATGAATGCTTTGGCGTTGTCAATGAATCGCAGGCCATACAACTTCGGGAACAGTTTTTGTCTGTTTCTCAATTATCAATCGACGACGGTAACGCCGGAGCCTCAACAGGGTTGACGGGATTGCCGATCAAAGAGGCCTTTCTTGCCTCCCGGTTGCGGCAGGCTGGTGAGTTGGGGATTTGGCCAACAACAGCTCCCCTTGCCAGGCTGGCCGACATTCATGACTTATCCGAGAGGGCAGGGATGCCTGCCGATCTTAGAATTCAAACACAAATTCAAACGAAAGTAGATCTGGCAGATGCGAACCGAAGGATTGCATTTGACCAACTATTTGTTGGCTCCCCGGAGCGTTTTTCCACGGCTTGTGATCGCGCTGAAAACACATTGAACCAACTCTTGAAAGGACCCAATCCTCAACTAGATGGCTTGATTGATGCCTATTCAAATCGTGACCAAGCTCTGTCAGATTTGCCATACGTGGCCAACTGGCATTTGCGTTGGCGTCTCCCGACTCGCGAAATCAAGTCTGCTGAACGCCAAATTGAACTGGCTTCGAAACGTAACCAACTATCGAAGATGCTGGTGTCTCTGACCGTGTACTCGCAGGAACTCGCAGATCCGTTGGCCGCGGAATTTGCGGTCTCGGATGCCTCGAGTCCGATCGAACAATGGAACCAGATGCGAGGTGAATTGGAAAACTCTTGGCAATCTCTTCTAACTCGTCAGGACTTCGATGTTGCTGCCCTGCATGAGTTGACCGAGGTTTTGCGGACGCCACTTTTGCCTGCTAAAGTTCGCGGCGAACTGTTGGCGAAACAAATCAAGGTCGAGGCGGATTTGGCGACTAGTTACTTGGACTTGAAAAACTCGAACCCGAAAGTCGACAAACAATCGACGAATCAGCTTACCGTCGAGCAAGCGTCAGACCAATTGGTCAACGAATCGGAATTGCAGAGTGAAATAAAAAACCACCCGCTGCTGGTGACCTTGCAGATCTCGGTAGCGGACTTGGCTTCTGCGGGATCGGATCCAAAGTCGACAGTGCTGAAGCAATTGGAAAATGCCGCCCAATTCATTCGTCAGCGATTGCAAGAAATTCAGTCCGGAAGTGTCCCGAATCAACTTGCACTTGCCAAACTTAGCCAACCACCGAGCGAGAACCCATCCCATCCCAGAGCGGTTTTGCAGGATGCTTCTCGGTTGTTTCGTGCGGCGGCGAGTTTATTCAGCGGTGCCGTTGAGGCTGATCCAATCGCGGACTTACGACGATTTGAATTGCACCAATTATTAGTATGGCAGTCAAAACGTGTGATGGATGATTTTTATGGATTTCCGCCCGGAGAGCTCAGCCGAGAACTGCAAAAAGATCCAACGTTCCGTGTTCTGGCTCAACGATATCTGGAACGACTTGCACAACCTGATTTGTTCTCCGAATCCAACCAGCGTCAATTGGACGACTTGAAGACTCTCCTGGAAGAACGAACATTACTGGCTACACAAGCCGTTCGCCTCAAGGCGGATGTCGAAGTGAAAGTCGACGAAGACGAAAATGCCAAGTTAAGTGTCACTTTGAACTCCGATCAAGAAACTACTGAAAGCATTTCGCCACTGACACGCGGCGAGATGGTACTTCGTTTGGCTGCTGATGGACAGCCACTGAGTTTGTTGAAATTGGAGTCGGTCTTTCCCTTGGCATCGGAAACGACGACCGATGAAATCACGATACCCAGTGATTTGTATGGCCAATATGACCAATTGATCGCTTATTTCAGGGGGCATGAATACCGCACTTCTGTCCTGTCAAAAGGTGTCAATGGCTATCTCGTCCAATGGGAGGCCAATACTGACCCGAGCTCAAAAGTTTCGTTGAACGGGGACCGACGGGGGCGATCATCGATTGTGTTTGTTCTGGATTGCTCACAAAGCATGGGGGATGAAATTCAAGCCGAATCGGTAGGTGACCAATTTTCGCCTCGGCTGGAATTGGCAAAAAGTGCGCTCGCGACCATGCTAAGTGAAATATCTCAACGGCGTGATACGCGGGCGGGCGTTCGTTTTTTCGGGCATCGAATTGGCTGGTCCACTGATCAACCCACGACGGCAATGACTCAGGATCAATATCAGGGCGAGATCCCAGATGGCCTGATCCCCGAAAACGATGTCGAGTTGATCTTACCGGTTGGACGGTTCACCGAAACTGAAAGCCAGGCTGTTCTCAAGCAGATGAAATCGATTAAACCTTGGGGACAATCACCACTCTATCTAACGCTTCTGGAGGCGATCAAGGATTTTGAGTACGAGCCTGCAGATGTTGAACGTAGCATCGTCGTGATCACGGATGGGCTCAATTATCAATTTTCGCCGGCAAGTACTTCGCTGCAGATGGTCAAGAAAACCGGAATTGAGGATTTGGTTGCGGAACTCAATCGTCAACAAATCCCAATTTACATCTTGGGCTTTGGAATATCAGAGCAGGAAAAAGCCGCGGCAGCGCGCGAATTCCAATCAATCGCAGAGTCGTCCAACGGCAGATATCTTCCAGTAGAAAATGGAAGTGAACTGTTGGATGTCCTTGGGAACCAGCTCCAATTGGGGCAATTCCTCATTGAAGGTAAACGCCGGGAATCGAATTTAGAAACGCAGAACGCGATGATTCGGCTGGGTGAAAATGCGGCCTTGCCAACGCCAGGCGATTATTCCTTAGTTTTCGATTCGATCGGAGTTCCCTTTGTTGCCGAAGGCGGTGAAAAACTGGAGTTCTATTTGATGGAGCAAGAAGGTTCACCGGTGATTAGGTCATTGCCATTCAAAAATAATTCACATGTTTCCGCGACCATGAATAAGATTGGCGATTCGCGCCAACTCACAGCTCGAATACAACGCCCTCAGGCAGTTTCGAAGGGCATTGAGTTTCCAGTTTCCTTTCAATTTGAATCGCAGCCATTCACGCCGCGCCCCAATGAAATTTGGATTGAGATAACGCCTGTCGAAGCGAATTCGTCTGGGGTTCCGCCAATTTCACATGTGTTTTTTGATCGACATTTTGAAAATGGAACGCCTGTTCCTGTCACCAAATGGTTAGCTCAAGGGTGGCCGAAAACCACACAAAAGGCTACGTGCGCAGTCTATTGCAAGTTTTCTGACACTCCGCCAACGCATACGATACCTGTATCGCAATGGATTGAAAACAAAGAATTAGGCAATGCAATTCAAACCGTTCCCGGAGTTGACGGGCTGCAGTTCAGTGTCGAACTAGGGGACGCTTCCACAGACGACTATTATGTCAAGATCGTTGAAAAACATCAGGCCGCGTCACGGGGACTGTTTTCAGTCCGAATCGACCTCAAAGGTAATGAAGGGTCGAGGCCGGACAGAACCCGGCGAGAATTCAACGTGAGGGATGGGATTGCCAGTCATACCTTCTATTTCAAATCTGAGGCCTTCCGAGACCGTCAGGAATTTCAGAATTTCCTGACTTCCAATCAAACGAAGATATCTTTTACAACCAAGGCGGAACTCCTGCGAAATGCATGGAAGCTAACCAATGGCCCCATCGAGTTCAGTTTAGGTACAGGACAAGGCGTTTTGCCCAAGGACGCTGCGAATGGGAAACGGTGATTGACTCGCTGTTTCGTATTCGAACTTGGATCGCCGTTGACAGGTCCATGAAATGAAAGCTGATTTGACGGCTCACATTGACGTTGTCGGTAAGGTTCGCGTCATAGCAAAAAGTGATCGCACGGATCAACTGTTCAACCCGATCGACATTCGCATAATTCGTGAATTCGATTTCCATTTTCGGCCCAGCGTTTCGAATCAAGCCGATCTTCTCCCGCGCTCCTCCGTTGCTGGGCAGGTAGTACAGATCCGAATCTTCGCGGCGAATCGAGCCGGGATCCGAGTTCATGCCTAGCTGTGGTAATAACCCGAGGCGTCCGAAATGAATGTTTTCACCGGGACGGGGTTTGGATTGGAGATCGTCATCGGTGCGATTTGCGGTGATCGTTTCGACCTTGGAAACCTCAATGACCAGGACGGCATTCTCAAAATCGCACTGGTCTGGACACAAGACCAAGGCCTCAGCGTCCAAGACTTCCTCTTGCAATGGCAGTTGGTCGACATATCGCTTTGACAACCCAATGGCGGCAGGGATTCCACTTCCTCGCCAAATAGTTGCTTTCCCATCACGGCTTGTGGTCACGATATCTCGCCCCTGATTCGAAAACTGGGCCGACACGAGTTCTTCATTTTGCCGGGAGAGCGTCATGATCTCCCTGAATTGTTCTCCGGGATCACGGGCCGTTGCTTGCCCCGTCGAAACTTCGCTTGTCTCACTGCTCACGACCTGCTCGGGTTGAAGAAACTTAGTCAAATCCCATAGCTTGGCGGTGCCGTCTTTGCTTGCAGTCAGGGCTCGGATTCGGTCTCGCGAAAATTCGACGCTGACGACTTCCGCTGCGTGGCCTGACAGTTGGTTGCCACCAGAGAAGCGTTTCACCCCATCAAGATCCTGCTCCCAGTGACGGGTTTCCCAAAGATACGCCAGGTTGTCGGCACAGCCACTCAATAACAATTGACCGTTTGCCGAGAACGAAATACACAAGACCCGATCTTCATGGAGTAACACGGTGTTGTTTTCACCGGATTCGAAATCCCACACCATCACTCGTTTATCGATTCCCGCGGTCAACAGGAAGCGATCGTCCGGGCTAACACAAACTGCATCAACCAGGGCGCCATGTTGGCAGAAGGCGCCAACATCCAGCAGCTTGCCTGTTTCACTACTGTAGCGATATACATCCCCATTCTCGTTCGCGACGAGGGCGATTTTTGAATGATTTGCAAAACCAACTGCGGTCACGCTTGCTAAACCAACGGGCTCCAGTTTGAAAACTGGCGTCGAGGTTTCGGCATCCCAAATTTTCGCAGAACCGTCTGGCCCGCCTGTCAAAATCAAATCGCCCTCGGGAGAGTAGTTGATGCAATTGACGATTCCGTGGGACCGAAGTTTTCTTGTTCGGTTAGTTTCGTAGTTCCAGAATTCCACGCCTTTTCCGGCAACCGTCATGATCGCGGCTTCGGTCGACGAATGGCCCAGCTGAGCAATCGACGTACTTTTATTCGTGACGATGAATCGCTCGGGCTCAGCGGCATGTCGGCCGGTTTGCCAGCGGTAGATATTCGTCGTTGCCCTCGGTTTTGCGTCGGGTTTGTCGACGGCCAGGAACACCTCTTCAGGATTCCGAGGATCAAAAACTGCTGTACTAACGCGGGCCTTGGCGATATTTGCTGACGCAATCAGCTTGTCGTCGAGGAGATCAACTAATCTAAGATGCACGTCAGGAGTCACTTTTATTTTCTTACCATCGCTGCCTAGAAGACTTTCATTTTCTTTCTGAAACACAATCAGCGCTGCCGAACCAAGCGAATTGAATTCCATATGGGTAAGCCTGTGCATGCCTTCTCGTACGGACGCAGACGCCAATTCTGTCCGCGATAATTCAAACTTGCTGGATTCTTTCGGGCCGCCGACCAGCGGAACAAACTGCCGATTGCCATTTGCAAGATTCGGGTTTTGCTCATCCATCAGGCTCCACCGGATGACGTCACCCTCTCGGCCAGCAGTCACAAACGAAAGGCCTTGGGAACCAAGCTGATCGACTGGCAAGCAATGAACGTCAACCAAAGCTTTTCGGTGCGCTTTCAGGAATCCCATGAATCGGTTGTCTTTCAGCCGCCACACATAGCATCGCCCGTATGAATCGCCCGCGACGAGAAATTCTCCATCGGGCGAAAGGGAAATCGTTGTCACATCAAAGTCCTTGAATCCCGAGCCGGGCTTCAACCGAATTGGTTCTCGGCTATTCCTGCCGTCAACCTGAAATACCTTGATGACTTCGTTTTTGCTGTCGCCAGCCGCAAACAGGCTGCCGTCGTCCGAAAGCGACAACAAGCTCCTTCTCCCGGTGTCCTGCCAACGACGAATTTCTACACCGTTGACGACATCCCAAAGGATGACAAAATTGTCTCCACCGGCCGTTAGCATTTCTGTGCCCGCAGGCGTAAAAATGGCGCGACTACAAAGATACTCGTGGCCTTCTACCAGACTCAGCTTTTTCAATCCCGGCACCTGTGATTCGACCTGTTTCATCGTCGTCAGGTCCCACACTTTTGAGTCGCCTCCGACCATGGCCGTAACCAGTCGATCGCCCCTAGGTGAAACGGTGCTGGCGACGACCGGTTCCCCCAAATCCAGTTCGCCCGTTGGTAATAATTTGTCGACAGTCCATTTGAAAATTTCGTTGTCGTACCCACCCGAATAAATGAAGGGCGGACAACGCGAGGCGGAGGCTTCTGATCTCTCGCCGGCAAATTTCGCGCCCCGCACCCAACTCCCATGGCCTCGAAAGGACCTCTCAGGCGTCATGCTGATCTCGATGTTCCAAACGTTGACGATGTTGTCGTCTCCTGCACTGAGCAGGAACTCACCATTTTCGGAGAATTCGAGGACACGGATACTGTTGGCATGCTGACCCACAACTCGACTGTCCGACGTGATCGCCTGCCATTTTTTTCGCTTGTCGGTGTTCGATCGTGAAGCGCGCCGTTCATTCATCAAACGAACTTGCTTTTCAATCTCAGCCACTAGCTCAGCATTGGAGAGATTTGATTCGGGGTAAATCGATCGGATTTGTTTTTCAATCTTGGCATAATATTCGACGGTCGTGTAGGCACTGTCATTGACGGACCAAATCTTGATTTCCCGCTCCATCCCAGCGGAGGCAATTTGGTTTCCGTTTTTTGAAAACGCAACACTGTAAACCGGCTTTTGGTGTTCTTTGAACAGCCAGTGTTCAGACGATTCTCGACCATCCAAGGACCACGACCAAATCCGAACGGTTTTGTCTTCGCTGCAAGAAACAAATTGATTCTTCGATTCGTTGGGATTGAAATCGCAATCCCAAACTGGACCATCATGGCCGGAAAACGTCCTGACCAGTTGAGGGGCCTCGCCTCGGAATGGGAACTCCCAGAGCTTGAGGGTCTTGTCTTCCGAACCTGTCAAAAGTGCATTGCCTGCCGGGGAAAAGCTCATGCACGTAACGGCTTGGGCATGCATTTTCCGCGTCACGTCCGGTTCCTGATTAGCGTTAATCGGCAAGTTCCATATCGCCAGCCAGCCTTCGGAATTGATCGAGCCGGCTGCCAATAACTGCTTGTTATCTGGCGAAAACGCTAAATCGTAGACCAATGCCTTGCCTTGATCAGTTTTAAATTCAAGAGATTGTTTGGACGTCTCCGATCCGACGAAAAACAAATCTACCTGCCCCTTTGATCCTCCTACCGCGAGTAGCGTATCGTCATCATTGGTTGCAAGTGCATTGATGGGAAAAGAGGTCGAACTCCCCTTACGCTGGTCGTCGACGATTCGTTCCTGATTGCTGCCATTGCACAACTGATTCAGGCGTCCCCATTCCCAATGCCTGATTCCAAGCCCCAGTCGACTGGCTTCGACGCGAATTTTATCAACGGTACTGCGCGCACCGGCAAACGCTTGTTGGTTAATTTTTTCCGTAACGGATCCAATTTCAGAATAGTACGTTTCAACTGCCAAACGATTGGTCGCTTGATCTGCTTTGATTTTCTCTTCATCCGCCTTAATCTTTTCGGCAACCGCCTCGCTTTTGGCGATGACGGCAAATTGCTTCTGTGTTTTGGCTAGGTCTTCAGCTTCTCTGGCATCATTTGCGGCTTCTTCTGCTCGCTCCGCAGCCGTCAGGGCTTTACCCCTTTCCGTTTCGGCTTTGACTTTCTCATTGTCAGCCTTGACCTTTGCATTCTCTGCAACTTTCCTTGCGTTGTTTAGGCTTAATGAAAACAATGTTCCGCCACCAATCAAGGCCAGCACCAAAGCAATCGACATGTTCCTTAATAACTTCACGGTTGTCTGGCGTTTATTGCGAGCCTCAAGCCCAGATCGGAGCGACTTTTCAATCGGTTCGAATTCGAAATCCGCTGAATCCACAAGCGAAAGTCCTAATTCAAAATCGCTTTTGTCCAGCGCGCACTTGGCATAACTCAGGTTGGCCTGTCGTAGTCCCGCGTGAGCGACAGTGTTGCCATCCCACAAATCCAAGGCTTCTTGAAACGCAAATGCAGCTCTCGAATAGTCGCTGTAGTCGTTGGATTCGACGGCCTGCTGAAACCCCGACTGAGCACGTTCGGTGAGTGTAATACTCTCGATATGGCTTTGATAATCGTGAAGCGCTGACTTCAATTCCGACGCTGATCCGAAGCGATCTTCAGGTTCCGTCGCCATCGCATGGTAGGCAATGTCAATTAATTCGCCGGATTCGTCCGTCGGGACGATCACATTCGTGGCAGCCGCGATGACACAATCCATCACGGTTCCGCCACGGTGGGGCGGTGCTTTTACAACGATTTCGTACAACATCGCTCCCAACAGATATACATCGCTATGGGGGCCAATTTTTGATAGGGGACCGGTCGCCATCTCAGGTGCCATATAGGCCGGGGTGCCGGCAATTCCCGGCTGGGGTAAAAGCTCAGTCATTTTGGAGAATCCGCCGAACGGCAGTGCAATTCCCCAATCAACCACGAGGACTTCACCGAATTCGCCGAGCATAACATTTTCCGGCTTCAAATCTCTGTGAACGATTCCTCGAGCGTGAGCAAACGATATCGCGTCGCAAATCTTAAGCAGGATTTCCAGATTTTCGGAAAGTGCTTTTTTCCCGATCGAATCCGACCAAGGAGTACCGACGACCTGTTTCATGGAGTAAAAGAGATCGCCGTTCTGGTTCTTGCCCAATTCGTGAATCGGAACAATATTGGGATGATCCAAGTCTCCCGTTACGATCGCTTCGAATAGAAACTTCTCCTTCTGTGCCTCATCCTCGGATGCCTCGGCGTTCAGCATTTTGACCGCGACGTTGCGATTGATTGAATTCTGTTGAGCAGCGTATACAATGCCAACAGCACCTTTGCCAATTTGGTTCAGGATCTCGTAGTCCATACCCATCGTTGATTGATCGACAGTCTCTTTGAAGCTACGTTGATTGATCACGACTTCGATGGATTGCGAACTCTCTTCGACGTTGGTTCTGAGAGTCGTCATCGGGTTGCTGGTTTTCATAGAGGCAAGCTTCCATATGCCTCCCAATTGTTCGATGTCATCCGTGGACAGTGATTTTTGGTATTGAGGATCGGTATCCTTGCCCTGGATTGCCTGTTGGAGCTCCCGCGGCATCACCGTCTGGCTGCATGACACCGTGGTCGCCTTGGGTGGCTCTATTTCCTCTTCAACCTTCGGCGGCTCCTTGAGATCCTCGATGGGTCGGTTTAGGTGATTAGCTAGGAAACTTGGCCCAAGCGAAACTGTGACCATCGGCGTAACCGATGGTTCTTCAGCCTCATCCGACGACCACTGCACAATGCCACCGCAGTTGGGACATCGGTCATCGATCAAATTCTCGACGTCGTATTCAAATTTGCAAAAAAGGCAATCTAACATTGGTCTAATCCAAACTAATGCTTCAGAGAAACACGTTGTGTTGTTGTCTTGAATTAACATCGTCTGACGGTATCGATCAGACACGCTCAGTTCATGGCAGCGGTATCAATTTTCAAAGCTAACTTGCCAACAACGAATACGCGTGGACCGGATGATTCGACCGGCAAGCTGTACTGGGAAACGTTCAAAGGCAAATCGCTTGGTGGCTCATTCGGCACCTCCGGAATGGGTGCTTCGCCGGCGCCCTGATCTTGTATTTCCAACTTATATTCACTTCCCACATTTCCGCCGGCATCGACCGCTTCCTGATCACGAATGTTGACGTCAAATACAAGCTGTTCTGAGCCGTCTTCAAGAATCAAATAGATTCGGTAATGGTCATCTGGAAGGTTTCGAAAAAGCTTCTTAAGTTGGTTTTCATCGAGTATATCTTCCGGCAACAAGATCGGTTCGCCGGCATCCGTGTTGTTTTGATCGACCAGACGTAATTCGTAATAGCGATTATCTTCGTCGCCACCAGAATCCAATTCCGGCGACTCAAAATCGTCAAAATCAGTAGGCACGATTATCGTTGTCTGGTTAACTTCAAACGGTTGAATTCTGGAATCAACGACCGACGGTATTTCTCGCAACACTGGAATGGAAATAACAGATTGCATCGGGACTTCGCCAATGGGTGCCGATAGATCGAGCGTGATCACCTGCGTCGTCAATAAAACACCTGCTTGTACCAACGAGATCATGTTTTCAAAATCAGCAACAACAGTGACCGAAATGGTCTGAGTGCGGAAAGGCCGCCCAATACCAAATTGATACATGTGTGTGGCAATATTTGCGTCTCCGGGGGACTTGTCCGCGGGTAAGCTGGCAGTCGGATTAGGATCTCTGTCGTCATTCCAGTCGATTTGAAAACCATAATTTCGGTCATCCGCGGTCAAAATCCCAATCGTCGTAGCCACGGTTACGTTTCCAAATTCGTCAATATTGCTGTACCCATTTGAGGATAGAGGTGAACTCACATCGGTGAACAAATTGAGCGTCGAGAGAACGACTTTGTTACCTCCACCCATGGCTCTATTGATTCCCGCGCCGCCTCGCATGTCTATGATGCCGCCGGCCACCCCGTCAATTCGACTGCCTGCAATCGTTGTCTCGATCATCGCGCCCGATGTCATTACCAAATCACTAACGGCTCGCAAATCGATATTCCCAGCCGCCGTGACATTCCCGACGTTAAGAACATTTGTATCGAGCACCGTAATGTTGTTGCCCTGGGCCGTCACGGCACCGACAAAATCGCTGCCGCCATCGTTAAGTACAATGTCACTTCCTGCAGCACAAATATCGGTTGATCCCGCGATCGTTTGTGCTCCGCTATCGGTAACTTCACCTCCCGCTGTCACTTTCAAGTTGCCCGGTGTCGCCACGGCTCCCAAATCGATACTGTTTTTATCGACAAAATTTATATTGGCTCCAGTCGCGTTAATTGCACCTCGAAAGTCATTGTTTCCGCTGTTCAAATTAATCTCACCGTCCGCGGTGAGAAAAGCCCGGCCCGCCACATCGATGTCTGATGCATTTTGCGTGATGTCGGCCGTGCCGTTGGAGGGATCGGAGTCGCCAGCAAACAGGGTCAAATCGCCCGATAACGTGACTTCCGCATTGAAACCGATTCCGCTACTGGATGCATGCAGGCTTAAGTCATTGGCTGTGATAGTGGCCAGTGTATCCTGTGTGATCACTTCCGAAACGACATCGATGTCGGCTCCCGATGCGTTAACCGCTGCCGTCTGAAATTGAACCGTATCGACGCCATCGCCTCCATTAACACTGAGTCGATGCCTGATGCCCTCGATGAAAACAAAGTCGTCCTGGTCGCCGGTTTCTACGGTGATTCCTTGGGTGCCCGTAATGTCGGACAACAAAACTTGGACGACATCGGCCCCAACGCGGATTGCATTCGGCCCAATCGCGATTGGATCACCAGCGGAGGAAATCTCGAGGTAACTTCCGTTGATCGACAGTGTGACGAAATCCTGAGAGGCATCGCGAATGTCATTTACCGTGACATTGCCGCCAGTTACGAGCACTTCTGTCGTTGCAATCGTGTACGTCTCGTCTGCACCGCCAACGGTCGTGTCGACGAGAGAATTGCTCAGGAGATCTCGAATGGTTGGCAGTGCCTCAACATCTAGGTTAATCGTGCCATCACTGGAGCCTGTATTCACCGAAACCGTGTAGGTGCTTCCACTGCCGGTTACATTAACAATCGATGCGCCAACTACTGAAGTACTTAGGGTGAAGTTGGCACCAGTTGGAGCAACCCCCGTAACATCTTCGCTAAACTCGACTGTAAAACCAACCAGAGACTGATTCGTGTAGTTGAGATCCGTCCGTTGGATAGACATCACGGTTGGATTCAACCTGTCAATTGTCACGGTGCCGGGTGTCGCCGCTTCGTTACTGTTGCCTGCCAAGTCGGTGAATACCGCTGCACCAATCGTAACCGATCCGGTGCCGGAAAAATTATCGTCGGCCGTAAAAGTAGCATGATAGGTTGTTGCCGAATCAATGACCAACGCGCTTATCGTTCCGTTGACAGCGGTGATGTCACCCTGCGTAAAGTTGACCGGATTTTCACTGAATACGAACGTCACCAACGAACTCGAATCTCCGTCGTTCAGCGATCCATCGACAATGTCTACCACGACTGTTGGATTGACCGTGTCAATTGATACGGTGTCAGACCCGATCGTTCCAGTATTGCTCTGTTGATCGGTGTAAGTCGATGCCACGGCCACCGAACCCGTCCCATCCAATCCGTCGGTCGCTGTAAAAGTCGCCGTATAGCTGTCGCCGTCGATCACTGTGAAATTGGAAAGGGTGCCTCCACTGGGCGTCAGGTCCGTCATATCGAAGCCAATCACAACCTCACTGAATTCGAACGTGACCAAGGAACTTGGGGTCCCGTCGTTCAGCTGAGACGCAACAATGTCCACCACGACGGTTGGATTGACCGTGTCAATTGCAACCGTGTCGGACCCGATGGTTCCAGTATTGCCCTGTTGATCAATGAAGTCCGCCGCCACGGTAACCGAACCCGTCGTATCCAGATTATCCACCGTCGTGAAAGTCGCCGTATAACTGTCGCCGTCGATCACCGTGAAATTGGAAAGAGTGCCTCCATTGGGCGTCAAGTCCGCCACATCGAAGCCAGTCACAACCTCACTGAATTCGAACGTGACTGAGGAAATGAGGTTTGCGTCGTTCAACGATCCATCGACAATGTCCACCACAACCGTTGGATTGAGCGTATCAACTGCAACCGTATCGGACCCGATAGCTCCAGCATTGCTCTGTTGATCGGTGTAAGTCGATGCCACGGTAACCGAACCCGTCGCATCCAACCCGTCGGTCGCTGTGAAAGTCGCCGTATAACTGTCGCCGTCGATCACCGTGAAATTGGAAAGAGTGCCTCCATTGGCTGTCAGGTCCGTCACATCGAAACCGCTCACAACCTCACTGAATTCGAACGTGACCAAGGAACTTGGGGTCCCGTCGTTCAGCTGAGACTCATCAATGCCCACCACGACCGTTGGATTGACCGTGTCAACTGCAACCGTATCAGACCCGATCGTTCCAGTATTGCTCTGTTGATCGGTGTAAGTCGATGCCACGGTAACCGAACCCGTCGCATCCAACCCGTCGGTCGCTGTGAAAGTCGCCGTATAACTGTCGCCGTCGATCACCGTGAAATTGGAAAGAGTGCCTCCATTGGCTGTCAGGTCCGTCATATCGAAGCCAATCACAACCTCACTGAATTCGAACGTGACTGAGGAACTTGGGGTCCCGTCGTTCAGCTGAGACTCAAAAATGCCCACCACGACCGTTGGATTGACCGTGTCAATTGCTACCGTGTCGGACCCGATGGTTCCAGTATTGCCCTGTTGATCAATGTAGTCCGCCGCCACGGTAACCGAACCCGTCGTATCCAAATTATCCACCGTCGTGAAAGTCGCCGTATAACTGTCGCCGTCGATCACCGTGAAATTGGAAAGAGAGCCTCCATTGGGCGTCAGGTCCGTCACATCGAAACCAGTCACGTCCTCACTGAATTCGAACGTGACCAAGGAAATGAGGTTTGCGTCGTTCAACGATCCATCGACAATGTCCACCACGACGGTAGGATTGAGCGTATCAACTGCAACCGTATCGGACCCGATAGCTCCAGCATTGCTCTGTTGATCGGTGTAAGTCGATGCCACGGTAACCGAACCCGTCGCATCCAACCCGTCGGTCGCTGTGAAAGTCG
>JBLINZ010000102.1:0-15497 GCA_047639375.1 Mariniblastus sp.
CAGATTCACCGGCTGGGAGACTTATGGTTCTTGGGCGACCTCCGCGATGAGAATCTTCCCTTTTGCGGGTCCAGACGCGATGCACGCGGCGATTTTTGGTTATAGTATCGTTCGAAGTCGATGCAACTTTGCTTTCTCACCACCCTTCCTCACGGTGACAACGATTTCTGGATACGATCTCCTTCTGACCTCCCCGTCTCACAATACACGTTTCGACAATTTCGCTTTATGAAGTGCCCGTACTGCCAAACTGATAACGACAAAGTAATTGACTCGCGTTCCGGAGAAGACGGATTCGTGATTCGTCGGCGGCGGATGTGCGTCAGTTGCGACCGGCGTTTCACCACTTATGAGCGAGTCGCGGAACTGGAAATTCGGGTCGTCAAAAAAGATGGCTCACGCGAGCCGTTCCGTCCAGAAAAAATCAGGCAGGGCCTGGAGCGAGCCTGCTGGAAACGCCCGATACCGACTGACAGAGTCGAAAACGTGATCACGGAGATCATTCAAGGCATCTATATCCATGGTGATTCTGAGCTGCCCTCCGAATTGATTGGTGAAATGGTAATGGACAAACTCGTCGATCTCGACGACGTGGCCTACATCCGATTCGCCAGCGTCTATCGCCAGTTCAGGGACTTTCATGACTTCATCGAAGAGGTCAAGCCGATTCTGGACAAGAACGATGCTCAGACCCAAGCAGGCAGTCCCAAAATCAAGCGTTGATTGATAGAAGCCTGGGGTGGATCTTTCTAGAAAACTACCGGACGCAAAATAGAGCTCGTTTCCGTATGGACCAGCATCGCCTTCGGTCCCCCCGACAACCACTCAGATAGTCGCCTTTCGCCCAAGGCAGACATTCAATTTCCCTAAGGGCCGTTCGACGGACTATTGCCGTAGCCGGAATCGCCAGACTTCGTGAGAACCATCTACGAATCCCAAACTGTTGCCAGTCCGACTACATCCAAATCGGACATTGAATGACCGAGCGACCCCAAGCAAAAAATGCCAACCAGACGCCTGAGCGAGGCGAGCCTTAGTTGGCTCCTCGCCAACATTGGCTGGTCCTCACCTCCCAACGCTATGCGTTTGACACGGACACCCGCCACCTAATCATCAAACGAACCATCGCCTCGTCTCGTTTTCGCGAAACCATCTCCACACAACGCACCCAGAATCGGATCGTTGGCGATCAATGCGTTCTCTGAAGCACGAATTCAGCGAGCAGTCGTAGCGACGCGGAATATTCATTCGCATCCAGCAAGTCGGTGAAATCCATGGCTGATTGAGCATGGTCCCGGGCCACACCACGAGCGTAATCCAATGATTGCGTCTTCGCCAAGAAAGGGATGATGACTTCGGTCGTTGCAGTCGGATCGACCAAGATCTTACGGAGCTCAGCCCTCGACTCATTCCCCAGATGTTCAAGACAATGAATAACGGGCAGCGTGGGTTTTTGATTGACCAAGTCTGTCCCCAGCGTTTTCCCGACTTCGTCTGGTTGCCCCACGACGTCAAGCACGTCATCAATAATTTGGAACGCGACGCCCAAATTCCTTCCGTAGGTAGCAAACGACTCGACAAGTTCCGACTCAGCACCCGACAGCAAAGCTCCCAATCGACAGCCGACCTGGCATAGCTCGGCGGTTTTCTCAGAAATCATGCGAAGATAACTCTCCTCGCTCAAATCGAAATCGCCTTGCCAATTGTTTTGCCGCATCTCTCCTTCGCAGACGCGATTACTGGCTTGTGCGAGTAAGCGTAGGGCCTGCGTCGATTCCGCAAGACTCGCAACGTGAAACGCGTGCGTGAATAGATAGTCGCCAAGCAAGACGCTGATCTTATTCCCCCACAGGGAGTTGGCAGTCGCTTGGTGTCGACGAGTCTTGGCTTCGTCCAAAATGTCATCGTGAATCAAAGTAGCCGTGTGAATCATTTCCAACGCAGCGGCCATTTGAAAATGCGGTTGCTCGACCTTGCCGCAGCAAGCGGCTGACAAAAGCAAAAACGCTGGGCGAATTCGTTTCCCGCCCAACAGCCAACTGTGCTCCAGCAATTGATCGACGAATGGCGTCTGACTGGAAAGCTCTTTTCGCAGGATCGTCTCAACGGATTCAAGATCACGACAAATGGGCGCGTAAACCGCCTTGAGATCAAACGCTCGATCGGAATCTACCGTCGACGAAGCACCCTCTCCCTCGTTATGGCCCGATTGAATTCCGCGGCTCGCAGCTTGGCTCACAGCACTTTCCTTTTCGTTTCCCGTTGTTCCTCGTCGGTCCGACCTGCATTACCAAGTCAAAATCCTATGTCGGGAATTCCTATTTAGATGTCGGTTCTCAAAAAATGGCCTGACTTACCACCCGATTTTTCTTCCAATCGAATGTCCGTCAGCTGCATTCCTCGATCGACACTTTTGCACATGTCGTAAATCACCAAACCAGCCACGGCGACCGCGGTCAGTGCTTCCATTTCAACGCCGGTTCGTTCTGTTGCCCCCACTGTCGCCTGAATCCCAATCGTTTGGTCATCAATCAGCGAAAATTTGAGATCGACGGAATCCAATCGCAGGGGATGGCAAAGTGGAACTAAGTCTGCCGTCCGTTTGGTTCCCATCACACCGGCAACCCGAGCAAGTTCGAGCACGTCACCTTTTTGAATTTCTCGGTCCACAATCAGTTTTTGAGTCGCTCTGTCCATCCGGACTTTGCCACTGGCCACCGCCACTCGGCGCGTCACTGATTTCTCACCGACGTCAACCATCCGGGAATGACCATCGGCATCAAAATGCGGTAATTCACTCACTCGAATCTTTCATTTCAGCCGCTTAAGCTGTGTCTTAAAGGAACCGTATAATCGGGACAAGAATAACTGAATCGTTCATGAAAAGACAGCGGCGTACCCGACAAAAAACGCGACGAATCCTCGAAAGTTGTGGATTTCAGCCTCAATCGCAACTGCAGGCGATATTTGGATTCTAAAGCTAGACCCCGGGGCCGGAATCGAACTCGGCGCATAAAAAAGCCGTTGCCTGAGGTCAACAGGCAACGGTGTGCGAAATACGGCGAGCTATCTAATAAGCTCTTCGAATTAGCAATCTTCAATGATGAACATCAAAGATATATAGATCAATTAGACCAATTCTTTCAGCGAGCCGATCAGTGTGCGAAGTCGTTCAGCGAGCAACGCTGCGTCAAACGGCTTCTTGAACGTTTCGTTAATTGCCGAACGGTCGAACGAGATGGGCTGTCCGTCGTCTGGCAACAATGCGATTAGAATCGTTTCCGTGAAATCGGGATTCTTACGCAAGTTTTGGCAAATTTGCATCGCCTCTACTTTACCGATTGAGAAATCGGTGATGATGCAATCGGGGTGAAAACTTTCAGCTTGGATACCAGCTTCAAATCCGCTGGCAGCCACTGCTACTTTGAAAGATCTCTCGGGAGGAAGTTCCCGTCTTAAATTCTCAATTAATACCTGATCTTGAGCGACAATCAAAATTTTTGCCATCGCTTCATCTTCGAGATCACCCAAAGGCATACCATGCTCTTTGAGAAATTTGATCAGGTATTCCCGTGGGATACGACGGTCTTGCGAACCGGGGATTCGGTAGCCCTTAAGGCGTCCCGAATCGAACCATTTGCTGACCGTGCGCGGGGCCACTTTACAGATCTTGGCGACCTGTCCAGTTGTGAACACCTTCATCGCAGGCTCTCCATAAACACTTTGAATCGTCTTTCGCTACACAAGCTAACCAAGCCCAAATGAACTTGATTCTCAATATGTAACTGTTTGCCCCTCTGCTCACTCGCTGTGAACATCTGGGTCGGAACAAACATGTAATCGCTTTTTGGTTGAGCTCGTTTCCGTACTCACTCACCCGTTACGACATCGGCTACACGCAATCAAACTATCAGTGGAATTCGCTAAGATCAGACAAGGTCGATTAATCGGCCCGGCACAACCCGCAAACTCATATCCAATTTGACTTGGCATAGTGACGAAGACATCGCCTAAGAAGAAATGCAACTTCCGCGCATCAATTGGGTCGTAGATACACAAAAGTTTTTAATCGGACAGACGTCCAATTATTGATTCCCCCCCCAGGTTGTCGCCTCATGTTCCAGTGGCAAATCTGATGAGACTAGAGCGTCTCAATAAGAACATGATTTAACTTCCTGCCTTATGTTTCGTTTATTTAGGGGGTGTTACTTTAGAAACTTTCACCAATCGTAGGGTTCAGAACCAACAATTGGGTTAAAGCAGCTGGAACAACCGGAACCATTGGGCCAATGAGTCCTAAATAACGGCTAAAACTGCCAGCAGCAATTGGAGACGTCGTGACCTTTGGTTCGATTTTTTTTTTGCCAGCAAGCGAACCTCGGGCCTGGTAGCACTCTTTCGGGGCCTCAGCACCCTTCGTTACTTGGGGCAAACATTCGCGGGACGGCAATACTTATTAGAAACCTGACGAGGCAGTGGCTTTTTCAAACGCCTGAGCCGCCGGCGAGAATGGAAACCCGATGCGTAATGGCTTGTCGATTTAATGAGCTGAAGGCAAACACGGCAACCACACGCTAAGCGAGGACGAACCAGCCTTGAAAGCGAACCACCCACGCGGGCTTACCCTCGCTGCCCCATTCGGGCTACCATTGCTGACGCTAACCGGGCATTGATTCAACAAGCCTCATTGATTCAACAAGCCTCATTGATTCAACAAGCCTCATTGATTCAACAAGCCTGTAAGCGAGGTGGAGCTCATTTTCGTGTCCAACTCGCTGACAGGGCCGGTTTCACAATATTAAGGATGAACCATGGCCCTCGGAGCGAGCTCACTTGGTTTCGTAATCGAAGACCAACACTTGATCGATTTTGCCGTCAATCATCTTCACGAACTCCTTGTGAGCCGCATGCGGCAGATAGGCATCTCGGCCTGCGGCATTCCGAAAAGTGACCACGAATGAATGTGTGTACCCTTGGTCTAGCTTCTCCGGGCTCACGTTGGTCCCAGATTCGTACCCAATGATCTGGTCTACTTTTGAAGGCAAAGCATCAAAGGCACTGACGATCTCATCGATTTCCGCTTGCTCAACTTCGTCTTTGAACTTAAACAACACAACATGTTGCATGACGGATTTATCAGCCGTACTGTGATAGGAGTGCCCCATCGCGTCCAGCATTTGGGCTGCCACGAAGTCATTTCCAGCCTCATTCAAATGAACCCCATCGCCAGTCAAGATATTCTTGGGAACGTTCAATGGATTATGGGCTTTCAAGTGGTCCAAGAAACGATCCCTGAGATCCAACATTTTTGAATCAGTCTCCTTCGCGACCTTCCGGCTAATCGCCGCGTATTCATCCAACATCGAATCCAACTTGTTCGAAGCATCGGTTTTCTCTCCGATCACACTCGGCGTACAGAGAATCACCTTGGCTCCAACAGCCTTGATCTGCTTAATGATATCCTTCAACCCCGATTCAAAATCCGCTTTCGATGTGCCCCGGTTGCTTACAGAATGCCAGACGTCATTGATCCCGATATAGATCACAACCACGGTGGGTTTCTTACTAAGGACATCACGGTCCAGTCGTTTCTGTAAGTCGGGAACTTTGTGACCACTAATGCCGGCCCCGATCACCTCTATATTTCGATCGGGGTACTCTCGGGCGAGCACTCGTTTAACAAGCGTCACATACCCATTGGGGCCGACACCTGCTTGCGTGATGGAGTCACCCAAAAATACCACTCTGCTGTTCTCTGGAAGCATGTCCTGTCCGATAGCGAATTGGCCGACAATCATTAGGAGCCCCGTCAGGGCCATCAGAAACACTCGTTTTTTCATTTGAAGTCCGAAAGATCAATTTTTTTGACGAAGATAATAGTATAGCGAGCCCAAGTCGAATTTCTATTTCGAGGACAGTAAGTTGCGACATTTCCTGCAGGCAATTCAATTCCATGCTTCAAAATGTCCTATAAACGACGCTTTTTTTAAATTGGCTTAACTTCGATAAACCTGCGGCCAACGTCGCAATTTCAAATTTCAATCTGAACCTAATCCGTTTTTCACGTTATACTGAGTACGGCAAAACGATTTTGCACCTCCCTTTTCTGAATCCTATGCGACGCATTTCACCAAAATCACTTGGGCTGATCCTGACAGCATCTTTGCTGGCGTGCAGCCTGATTGCGTCGACTCATGGCCATTTCTCAAGTAGTGAAAATGGTCAACCCGGGATTCAGTCCACTTGTCACTGCCCGGCTCATTCGGAGACAGATCCCCGCAACGGGAGTCCGAGTCAAACCGAATGTTCGGTTTGCCGGCTGAAGGCTGAGCTGAACGCCGAAGCGACTCCGGAAATCGAGTTCGTTTTCGACTCGATGATTTCAATGTTACAAGCGGCGGCTCCGATCTCGGTCCGCCATCGTGCTGCTCCAATTTTCCAAGGCCGCGCACCGCCCTTGGTTTGATGCACTCCTGAGGTCGCTAGAAACATTGGAACCTCAACCGTATTGGTGCACCATCAATTTCATGGTCGCACACATGCCTTTGCTCTATTTCATAGAGTCGTTTCCGCTTAAGTCGGTCTCGCTCTCAACGAATTCACTTGGGGCGGCTCGCATCGGTTGAAATTGCTCACTCAAGCTACCGGCGTTCTGTTGGAATGCCAGTTTCGGTTTTGAGTTCTACGGCCGGCCTGAGTCCTCTATCTTGCCTCGAATTTCGATCCTACTTGTTTGATTCCATCTGTGCGAATCGAGGATTGCCACGAGACTGCTTGCTCCACCGAGCGCTTTGTTCATTATAACTTTTTATTCCAGGTGCAAAATGAAATCAAAACACGGATTTACGTTAGTCGAACTACTTGTCGTTATCGCTATTATTGGGATCTTGGTTGGCATGCTGTTGCCAGCCGTCCAGATGGTCCGCGAAGCTGCCAGGCGAACCCAATGCTCAAATAATAGCCGGCAACTCGGCTTGGCGATCGCGAACTACGAATCCACTCATCAACAGTTCCCATCGGGTTGGTCGACCAATAATTCCAAAAACGCCTTAGCCGAACCAGGCTGGGGTTGGTCTGCCCAGATCCTGCCATTCGTCGAAGCCAATAATCTTTACAACCAAATTGATTTCCGGGTTGGCATTGATGACCCTTCCCATCGAGAACTGATCAACCAAGTCGTTCCAGTTTTTCTTTGTCCCACCGAAATAGCAGATGACGTAGTCGATCTGGGCGATCACGTTGATCACGGCGGGACGCATTTCGTCAAATTCCGAAAGCAACACGAGCATGAGAATCTGTTCGTCGGACGTAGCAACCACTCGGGCGTCTTCGGAAGCTCGGAAATCGAAGATAGTCCACTCAAGGGCAATGGAGTTTTCTTTGCCAACAGCGAAACAACTCTCTCCGACATTCGTGACGGAAGTAGTAACACGCTGATGATTGGAGAACGAAGCCATGAATTTGGGGCGGTTTCCTGGGTCGGGATGGTTCCTGAAGTCGACGAGCCCTTCGCTCGGATCGTGGCAGTTGCTGACCACGCGCCCAACAATATTGATGGACATTTTGAAGACTTCCGTAGCTACCACCCAGGCGGCATCAATGTGACGCTGGCCGATGGCTCGTCGCATTTTATAAGCGATTCAATCAGCCCCGAACTGTTTCAAAGTCTGGCGACCAAGTCCGGAGGCGAAACGGCCGCGATTCCTAATTAGTAGCCACCGTCGTATTGCCCTTTCTCGCTAAGACCGCTCACTTGCTTTAGGGCTTGTTGGTTTAATGCCCACTTTTCCGCGGTTAAAATTTTCCGCGGTTAACTTGCCCGTAGTTAAGCCAGCTTTTGCGAGGCTAAACCCAGCCAAGCGGCAGCAATGTTACCCCGAATGCGTCAGCGAGGGAGAGCCCTCGTTGGTCGCTTGCCTTCAACGGCAATCGCCCTCGCCTACAAACGCTCTGTGTTTGACACCGACGCCTGCCGGCTAATCGTTTCAAGATCTATCCTCTCGCATCTTAAATCAACAAGTCCTGACGCGTCGGAGAACCATGCTCGCTTTCGGCTTATAAAACCAACAAGCCCTTTCGCTGCGGGTTACGATGACAAATGCCTGTCTCGCCCTTAAATAAACAGGCGAGGACGAACGTTGAAAATCGACCGTACTTGTGCTTAACCGCGAAAGCAGCAAAATACGGACTAATCGTTGACGTAGCTCTTTAAATCGGACCCGTTGCCATGACCAAGTTTCGCCCCTGTATCGATTTGCATGACGGCCAAGTCAAGCAAATCGTGGGTGCTTCTTTGCGGGACACCGGCATTGGCCCGGTCGAAAATTTTGTTGCCGAGCATGATTCCGCCTGGTTCGGCCAGAGGTATCAAACGGACGGGCTGACTGGCGGACACGTGATTAAGCTTGGACCGGGCAACGAGACAGCCGCAACCGCAGCCCTCAAATCTTACCCGGACGGGCTTCAGATTGGCGGAGGAATCAATGCAAGCAACGCAGCGGACTGGCTCAAACGGGGCGCGAGCCACATTATCGTCACGTCTTGGCTATTCGATGACTCGGGCCGTTTCCTGACGGATCGACTCGACCGTCTCGTCAGTGAAATTGGCTCGAACAAAATCGTGATTGATTTGAGCTGCAAACGCGACGGAGCAGGGTGGACTGTCGCCATGAATCGCTGGCAAACACTCACTGAATTGAAAATCACAGAATCGACGCTCGATTTCTTATCCGATCACTGCGATGAATTTTTGATCCACTCCGCCGACGTGGAAGGGCTTTGCCAAGGCATTGATGTGGAGCTCGTAACGATGATGGGCGATTGGGGAAAAATCCCAATGACTTACGCTGGCGGCGTCGCCAACATGGCCGATGTAGAATTGGTAGCTTCAGCGAGCAATCAAAACGTCGATGTCACGGTTGGCAGTGCACTCGATTTATTCGGCGGTCGCGGAATTGGCTATCGCGAGCTGGTCACGTGGAACCAAAACCGCCCCTAAGCCGCGCCCTGGTCACGGCCAACGCACTCAGTGGCGATTGGCCAGTTTTTATTTTTGAAGCAGGAGTCAGTTTTGCAAACCTCAACGGTCAAGCGCAGCGCCTTTGCGGTGGTCGGGGTATTGTTGGTGGGAGTCGCAGCCGTGGGCGCGATGCTGCCAGGAATCCCAACCGTTGGCCCCCTCATGCTCGCTTCGTTTTTTCTCATGAAGAGCTCACCATCCCTCGAACGGCGGCTGATCCGCAATCGTTTCTTCGGCAAATACATTTGCTATTTGGATGGCAGTTCTACATGGAGTACCCGCATGCGTGTGACCTCGATTGCGATGATGTGGACCAGCATCTTGATTAGCAGTTTGATCACGTTCTATTTCCGCCCCAACCAGCGTTGGCTGCTCGCCGTGCTAGGCGTCGCAGGCATCATCGGGACCTGCGTGATCTGGTGGTTCCGTCGGAAAGTAAATCGGGCCCCCATCGAAGTCCAGTCACCGAACTGCTCGTCCCGCCCGTGATTTGACAATCAACGACAAATGTTCACATCCAAGAATGGCGCAGCCGTTGTAGGAGGCACGGGCTCCGTGCGGTTAAAAGGCTCGCCGCGTCTTTCGCAAAACGCCGACGCAAACGACGGTCCATCAAGACTGCGACTCCCGCGCTAGAGTTGAATTCTAAAGCGGACTGCTGGAAACCAACCTCTACAGCTACGGCAAAACCCTCGCTTCGGGATCGTCACTCGATGTAACATTTTACGATTGAATCGAAGAGTTCTTTGACGGCACAGGCTCTGCGCTTTCTACATCATCTGCGCTGGGCCCTCGTTGGCTAGTGCCAGAACGGACAGCTTACTAAGAATCGCTCGATCAATAAATGTCCGATTTGGATGTAGCCTGACTGGCAACCGTTCGGGATTCGCAGATGGTTCTCCCGAAGTCTTGCGACAGTAATTTGTCGAACGGCCCTAAGCCGCGTCATCATCGCGGTGGAGCGCTTCATCGGAGATGTGCCCATCTTCGCTGACATCCTCAAATCGTACGCTGACGCGCTTCGAGACGCCGGATTCCTGCATGGTAATGCCATACAACGTCGTGGCTGCCGTCATTGTTTTCTTGGAATGAGTCACAATCACGAACTTGGTCCACCCAAGAAAGCTCTTCAAGACGTCGACGAATCGGCCAATATTGGCTTCGTCAAACGGCGCATCGACTTCGTCCAACACGCAAAATGGGCTTGGACGAAACTGGAAGATCGCCATCAACAGCGAGACCGCCGTCAACGCTTTCTCGCCACCACTCAAGAGAGAATTACTGAACTCTGGCTTGCCCGGCGGCGTCGCAATAATGTCAACGCCAGCCTCCAGCGGATCGACATTCGGCTCAAGAATGATATCGGCTTTACCACCCCCAAACGTCTGGCGAAATAGTTTTTGAAAATTTAACCGAATGGCTTCTAGTGTTTCGACAAATAGTTTTCGGCTGTCGTTGTCAATTCGATCGATGATTTTTTCAAGCGTCTCCTTAGCCTGCACCAAGTCTTGATACTGGGCATCCATTGCCAAGTACCTGCTCTCCAAGTCTTCCAATTCTTGCAAAGCATCGAGATTGACCGAGCCGATGGAACCAATCTTTTTTCGGAGCTGCGTGATCTCCGCGTCGATTTGGTCACGTTCCTCCAGCTGTTCTTCCGTGGGATCGTCTTCAACCGTGGCAATGTCGATCCCATAATCTTCTTGCATCCGCTCAGCCAACTGCCCACGCTGCATCTTGAGCTGCTCGATCCGCATTTTTGACTGATGAACTTTGTCCTGCGAAGTCCGCAACTGATCGCGCTGGCGATTGAGCTCGGTTGCCAGTTTTCGACGCTGGGCATCGACCTCAAGCCGATCCTGGGTGAATCTAGTCAGCACATCAGAAAACTCGTCTTTTTGAATGACCAGTTGCGCCAACTCTTCCGTCGCGTTTTCGATCTCCTCCGTCGCGCAAAATTTAGCCTGATCATCCGATTCAAACTGTGCGTTTAGCTGCTGATTGGCCAAAGTCTGCTCTTCAAACTCTTGGCGATATTGGGCCACGCGGGCCTGAACGCCGTCGAGCAATTGCTCCGACTTCGCCAGCTGGACCTTGGCCGCCGTTGACGACTTCTCGATCGTCGACCGTTGTTTCTGAATTTCAGATGCATTGGTTTCCACGGAAGCGATCAGCTCGGTCAAACTGGCAACTTCCAGTTCTTGGACCGATAGACTGTTCCGATCAGCATCCAATTTCGCCTCAACCACAGCCAACTGAGACTGAGCGGCACCTAGTTCATGAGTCGATTTCTCGACTTGTTCCTGTGTCTGCAGAATTAATTTCTCAGCAGCTTTGGCTTGAAGTGTTTGCTCCGACAAACGGGCCGAGAGTTCGCTATTCTCATTGATCTGAAATTCAATTTTCGATTCGGCGTCCGACTCTTGGCCAGTCAACTGCCCGACTTGCTCGCGGCATTGCGAAATCTGCCCATCCAGTTTTTCAATCTCTCGCTTCAGGGCCCGCAATTCACTTCGCCGCGACACCAACCCCGACGTCACCGACTTAGGACCTACGACGACCGCGCCGTCGGACTCCACGACCTCACCATCCAACGTCACGTAACGGACCTTGTCGCCGGATGGCTCGTTGGCATGCAAATGCAAGGCTTCACCCAGCGTCTTCACTACCCAAGTTCCGCCCAACAGCCGGCGGATGAAAGGCACGTACGGCGGTTGGACTTGGACCAACCGATCGGCCCGGCCAATCACCCCGGAGGCACCATTTAGATTCACGTCCGGATCCGCCCCCAGGGTAGGAGGAGCATCCAATTGAATCAGGCCAACTCGGCCATTGAGTTTGAGCGTTTCGTCGGCGACTTGATTGATCAAGTCCTTACCATCCACGACCACGAACTGAGCCATTTCCCCCAACGCGACATCGACGATGGCCGCGTGCTGAACGTTGACGGAGACTAAATCAGCGACCAACCCGACGACGTCGGACATCGGCCCAGCCATCCCGGATTTCGAAAGCTGTAGCAGCTCCTTGGCACCCGCGTTGATTCCTTCCAACGATTGCTCGAGTTCTTCGATCACCTCGGCGCGTTGCGACAAACCAGAATGCTGGTTGGTTAAATCGGACATTCGCTCGCGGCGGCCAGCCAACTCTGACCGCAAGTCTTCATAGCGCTTCCGAGCTTCCGCCAACGCCGAGTCTTTTGATTCAGCCTCTTGCTTAAGCCGTTCTTTTTCTGCCGTGAACTGTTCAAACGAAGCCTGATGTTTTGCCAACCCATCAGACAATTCTTGCGTGACGTTAGTCAATCGAGTCTTGGTCGCATTCAACGTTTCGACCTGGGAATCAGCGGCACTGACCAAACGCCCGACTTGGGTCACTAACGCGATCACGGTCGTATATTTTGCACGACTCTCTTCACCGCTCGACTTGAGTTGCTCAAGCTGCTGATCAAAATCGATCCGTTGGGATTCGAATTTCTGGAGCCGATCGGACGCATCCCGGTAGTTGATTTCCGCATCCTCAGCCGCTTTTTCCGCGGTCTGGATGCGTGTTTCAGACTCCTGTGTTCTCGCTGCCGACCGTTCAAGCTGCTCCGTCAATTGCAAACGCCGTGCTTGAATATCGTCGAGTCGAGATCGATTCAGCGTGAGATGCGATTCAACTTGGGTAAACCGTTCTCGAACCTGAGTCGCTTTTTCCTGTTGCTCCGTGAGGCCTGTGGTGATTTCCTCAAGACGCGATTCTACGGCCTGCGACTCGCCCGCCTGAGATTCAATCTGCTGCGTAAACTCATCAACCGATTTGGACTCGGCCTCAAATTCCTGCTCAATCTTGGCAAGCTTTTCAGAGAATGACCGCCAGTCTTTCAAGCCAACGAAAGTTCGCAACTGCTGCAGACGATCGGAGTGTTCCTTGTAACGCGCCGCTTTGGACGCCTGAGCTTTCACGCTGCGATAGCGACTGCCGACTTCGTCAACAATATCTGCCAGCCGAACTAAGTTGCCTTCGACGCGCGTCAGTCGACGCTGAGCTTCAATTTTCTTGGCTTTGAAACGACTAATCCCAGCCGCCTCTTCGAAGATCGCCCTGCGATCCTTGGCATTGGTCGAAAGCATCCGCTCGACTTTGCCTTGTTCAATCAGACTATACGCATCGGTGCCAACGCCCGTGCCGCGAAACAGTTCGCGAATGTCTTTGAGACGAGTGGTTTCGCCATTGATCAGGTACTCGGATTCGCCGCTTCGATACACTCGTCGCGTAACGTGAACTTCATCTGCGTCGTACGCAAATCGTTTATCCGAGTTCTCCAAGACGATCGTAGCCGTCGCGGAGTTGGCCGGCCGCCGCGCATTGCCACCGGTCGACCCCTTAAAGATGACGTCGGACATGTCCTTGCCGCGCAAACTTTTTGCGCTTTGCTCACCAAGTACCCACTTGATGGCATCGACGATATTTGACTTCCCCGACCCGTTGGGGCCTACCACCACCGTGATTCCAGGGGGAAACTCAAATCGAGTTTTGTCAGCAAAGCTCTTAAACCCACTGAGTTCAAGCGCCTTAAGCATACGATCGTACCGTCATCATTTTCCCATGAGCTGAAAAAGCAGAATTTAGAACTAGTCCTCGCTACCCGCGAACCAACCTTTTACCTTGTCCCAACGAGTCTCATTCTCTTTCTCGATCTCCGCATTGATGTCGCCCACTAGACTTTCATCCACCCGACGGCGAGTTGAGACCCGCTCTTCGCCCGTCCGGAACAATTCTGGCAACTTGCCTGCAACATATTTGTCAGATGTCTCAGGCGGAATCTCACCACCATCAGGAGAGTAGGTCCTACCAAGTTTCGGCACGGCATTGACGACCAACCGAGTGTTGAGGGTGCCCGCTTGCTTCGCAGATCGCAGCATTTTCAACATCGGCCCATAACCGTAACCCATTTTTGCCAAGTTGCGAATCACGTCGCCGATCTGGGACGAACAGGTTTCTTGCTCTTTGCCGAACTCCGTTGAATAATTGATTATGGAAACGGTTCCATTGCCATTGGCCCGAACGGTCAATCCAGACTCAACATGCAAGAAGTCATCGGTCACTGTCTGATGGTCGCCGAAGACAACAATTTCAGGTCGCTTGACGCGTGAAAAATGCAACAACGGCTCGGATTCGGATGCAACTTCATGCAGGAAGAAGTCGCCTGCCAACCACTCGCCAGTCACGACAGGGTCGCCTGGTGACTGAGCCATCATCGCCCGAAAGGCGCCGTAGCGAGTCTCAGCGCTTTGCATATGCATCAGGCTTTCCAACGCAGAACTGGCTGCAATATCGTTGAGTGAAGACAACGCGGTCAATGCGTCCCAACGGAAAGCTGGCTCTTCCTTGGCAGCTCGAACCAAGACGTCGACGCCATCGGCTTGACCCGAATACGCAAGTGCCTGGGCAGCGTGAAACTGAACCTCGAGGTCGTGGTGCCGAAGCGCACGCGTCAAAGCAGGAATTCCGGCTTTCCCGAGAGCCTCTAACCGAATCGCAGCCATCATCGACTTGGACGGCTGGCCAATCTCTCGGTCCAACTCCTCCATCCGATTGACACGCTCCGCTACGGGCTCGTCATAAGTAATACTCTTGATCACACCAAAGTACCGGCCGATGTTTTGACGATAGCTTTCCGGCACAACCAAATCAATCTGTCGATTGTTCTTGGCTTCAGCCACGCCTTTTCGCCCAGCAACATCTACCGTTGTGAATCGCTCATTGATCGCCCTAGCCATCATCGTCGTCGTTCGATCACTGACTTTTTCGCCACCGACCTTGAGTCCCAATGGCCGATCCTCAAGGGCTTTTCCGCCGCCAAGCACGACGCCTTTGAGAAAATCAGGCTTGTCTTGACGGCTTTCAAACAAGGCATCTACCAATACTCGACCGCGGCCAATTCCAGTCGTCTTGCCCTGCTTAATCCCACCGCCCAAACGAGCCATCGGCTGCATGCGGGCCTGAAGCGTCATCCCATTCTCGAGACTCTCGGCTTCTGAATTCGCGATCGCACGAATCTTTAGGTCGTAAGTTTCGCCCTTTCGAATTCCCGGAGGCAATAGCCCGGTGATCGCGACAATTTCTGTATCGAGACTCGCCACCATCTTATTGGAATCGCCGTAGCTTGGATTGCTCGAGATCGCACGAAGAACATGCTCTCGCTGCTTGTTGGGCTTGGCCGCACTACCAGTCCCATCCAAACCAACCACCAAGCCAATTCCGTCGACCTTGGCAAAGTTCAGTCCGTAAATCCCACAGACATCGCCGATGTACCGGCTGACCTCTTCCTTCTCCTCGAACAGCTGCGCCATCGAATCCGTGTCAGGACTCTGGCCACGACGAATCATGTTCTGGCAACCGGTGGCCGTCACCACCATTCCCGCCAAAAAAACACGTCGTCCGACTTTCATTAGCTGCCCATTTCGAACGTCCGTATGTTGACGAGCGACCG
>JBLINZ010000103.1:0-15458 GCA_047639375.1 Mariniblastus sp.
GGAGGGCAGTATTTCGCTGGTCTCATTGGGAGCCAGCATGAATGACTTTGCGGCCTCTGGATAAGTCCCGTAGAACCGCCGGATCCAATGGCGTTGCCGAGAGCCTTCGCGATGCCGTTCCCAGCCACCCCAAGTCAGCATTCGGTCGGAGATTTTTGGGTTGGCGATTTCGGCCAACATCGCGTCCGTTCGCTTGATGAATCCGATTTGGTAGAGCACTTCCAGGGTCGCGAACAGAGTTTTCCAGCTCGTGTTTCGAGACGACTCGATATACGAAATTGTGAGAAAGTTCCGGTGCCCAATCGGCTGGTTGTAATACAGTCGACAAACGTCTTGCGGCCGGCGTTTGTTCTTCATTGGCTGGAGCCAGCGGGCTTCCATCAGATTGGCGAGCTTAGGCCAGGGGCGGAGCTGGACTCGAACGAACTTCCCATCGACCGCTTCGATCATTCCGTAGGACCGTCGCAGCAGCGAGTCTTGCTGGGTGCAAATGTCATTCACGGTTTCGATTAAATTCAAACTAAGCATCGGCTTTCTCAGTTTCTTCTGCGGAAAACATTCCTTTGAACCACGCGATCACAGCCAGCATGGCTGCCATGAGTACTAAGCAAACAGCCAGCGTGGCAAACAAGAGCGGGATATTAGCGAACACTCCCCCGGCCGCTCGTGGCCAGATTACCGCCCAATTGAACAGCAGGATCACGGTGGCGGCGCTCAAGTAGGGACCGAACGCGACCACACTTTGTCGCGTCAGCACGAATTGCAGCAACACCACAAGGAGCGCTGCGAAAGGCGCGATCACAAAGATCAGCAACGCGGCTTGCCATCCTAGGAACGCGCCAATCATCGCATGCAACGTGACGTCACCGAATCCCATGGCTTCTTTTTGAAGCGCGTAAGTTCCCACGATTCGGATCGCCCAAACCATGCCGCCCCCGAACGCCAAACCGACGAACGCGCCGAAGAGACTTGCCTGATTGAGGGGAGGGAGCCGGCCCGAGGTCCAGGCGACTGGGATGGCGATCATCCCCAGCACAAACAGCACGCCCAAAATGATCGTTAGTCCAGGAGTCGCGCGGTCTTTGGTTCGTAGTTCGCAATTGGTTTTGCGTTTCGGCTGGATGGCGTAGGCCACCATAAACCGGCACGATTTCCGAAACCCGACGTACCACACCGGGAGCTTAGGTAACAAAGCCCAGATCCAGATCGCGTAAATCGCCAACGCGATCGCCATGGCTCCGAGCCCAAGATGCAGGTTAGGTAGCTCACCAGGTGAAGCGTAGTTGAGCGGCGCGATTGTCGGTGCGGTCGCCATTCCAAACACCGCGGGTTGAGGTAATCGGAATGCTGGGGCGAATGCTGCGATCAGGAGCGCGATAATCGTGCCCGTGACGGTGACTTGATCGGGGATGGTTTTTTCGTCGAAATCAATAAAGGTTCCGATGCAAATCAGGGCCAACAAAATGCCTTGTCCCCAAAACCAGAGATTAGCCAATGCCGCGATTCCCTCGGCGGGGATATCTCCGCCGGTCAGTCCACCGGTCGATTGCCAGTAGTAAAACCACGGGACAAAAATTGCGCAGCCGATCTCGATCAAAAACGGGCGAACCCAAAACGCTTTGCCGTGGATTGCCAAGTCGCGTTGGCGGCCCGGCCAGCCGATGATGGGAATGCGATCAAGCAGGGTGCGGGGAGAGGCACCCTCGGCTGGTTTCATCCAGGGACTGATGGGGCGTTTGAGAAAAATCGCCCAGGCGTAGATTGCCCAGTTGATAATTGCTCCGAGGAAAATACCGCCGACGATCAAGAGAACATAATGAAACATGGCGGTCAGAGTTGGCGAATCAAGGAAATTGGACGGCAACGATCTCGGCCGTGGACGATCGTGCTTTGGCAAAGCACTACGGATTCTAGACGTTGGCTCGATACGATCCAATCGTTTCGGGCAGAATCGGCTTGCCGTAAGAATCCAGACGCTATTCTTTATCGTCCGATTGAAGCCACTGGACGATTCGCTCTGAAGTTTCTTCCGCGCTCAACGAGCCCACGTCGAGCTTGTAATCGGCACAGGCCTCATAAACCGGGGTCCGGCGGGACAGGAGCTGCTCGATTTCGGCGAGTCCACCCGAGTCAGTCAAATTGGGACGCTGAAGATCGGAGACCGGATCGCCTGTGATACGTGCCCAAAGGATCGATGGTTCCGCGAACAGCCAGACGGTTTTCCCTGACGCCGCGATCAATTTTCGATTCGGTTCGGCCAACGGCGCACCGCCTCCGAGCGAGATGACTTTTCCTGAAAGCTGCGAAATTTTAAGCACGACTTCGGCTTCCAGTCGTCGGAATTCCGCCTCGCCATGAACCGCGAAAATTTCTGCAATCGAAACGCCGGCGTTGGCCTCGATCAGGTCATCGGAATCCATGACTTCCCGCCCCAGCGCTTGAGCGATCAAGGGTGCAACGGTCGATTTCCCACTGCCACGATACCCAACTAAGTAAAGATTCATGGAATCCTCGGCGACCTGGTTTAGTATTTTGCGGCGCTTGTGGCTCGTTTTAATTCGTAACGAATCGTTTCAGTATTTGGTTCCTGGCCAGTAAACAGTTTGTACTGTTCGGCGGCTTGGCGGACAAACATGTCAACGCCGGTGACCGTCATGCAGCCAGCCTCACGGGCATACTTGATCAGCAACGTTTGTTCAGGGTTGTAGACCGTGTCAAAGACAATGGTTTTCTTGTCTAGCCAATTGGCCTCGAAAGGCGATTCATCCATCTTGGGAAACATCCCAACTGGCGTGCAATTGATCAAAACTGAAGTGTCGAAATTGGCCCTTGCGGCCCAGTCGACTGATTTGCAGTCCAGTGCTTCGGATAGCGCATCCGCTTTCTTATAGTTACGGGCGGAGATGAACACATTGGCTTCTTGTCGTTGCAAGCCAAACGCAATCGCGCGGGCGACTCCGCCGGCTCCCATGATCAAGAATCGTCTTCCCTTGAAGACTTCTTGGCCCGGGTGTTTTTCCTCGATCGCGTTTTTCAAGCTGGCCAAGGCCGCCGTGCAATCGGTGTTGTAACCATAAGCATTGATTTCCTTAAACAAGATCGTGTTGGCGGCTCGAATGCCCGCGACGTTGTCATCGAGAACGTTGATGGACTTCAGGCATTTTTCTTTGTGTGGGATGGTGACGCTCAAGCCGCGGATGCCCATCTCGGGGCAGATCTGAAGAAACTCTTCCAAGTATTCTTTGGGAACACGAAACGGCAGATAAAGCATGTTCAGTTTTTGTTCACGGATCACCGCGTTGTGAACGACGGGGCTGAGACTGTGGGCGACTGGGTCAGCGATCACGCCAAGGATCACGGTTTCATTAGTGATCGTATCGTAAAGGAAATCCTCTTTCATTTGCTTGTAGGACAGTTGGCCGGGGGCCATTGTTCGCTCTTCGCTGAACGTCGCGTAGGTGAGCGGTGAACCGGCTCGGCCACACAGCACGCGTGAAGGTAATCCCATTTCACCCATGCAGAATGCGGCGGTCGGAATGTCTGAGTCACGACACAATCGGAGGGCCTTGATGTTGTCGATCGGGTTGTTGGCTTTGGTCGCGATCTTGATGATGTCTGGATCGAGTTTCGAAATCTGGTGATGGATTTCTTCCAGGTTGTCCGGCGTCTCATCGAAATTGTGGTAGCTGATGATACGCTGGGTGCTTCCGTATCGCGGAATGCTACCGGCGACGTCCATTTCCATATCGACATAATCGGCGCCGTCTGCGATGGCGGCTCGCAGCAGCATCTGGCGGTCTTTTTCGGTGCCTTCCCATCGTCCGCCGTCGACTTTTCTACGGCAGGTCGCGACGACGGGGCACTTGCGATCGGCGAGCAGTCGTTTCAGATTGACGGCACGGCGGATGTAGTCCAAGCGCAGTTCAACTAATTCCACGCCTTGATCGGCGAGGTGCCGATGTTCGGCCATCATCATTCGGTGTCGTCCACGACCAACGCTAACGCAAATCATTAGGAGAATAACTTTCGTCGAAAAAGCGATTATTAATACAGGGAGGAAGCTGGAAGCGACAAACCGGTCAAGCCGTCGAAGGGAAATCGACTACTACATCATAAAACACGATTTCGTCGATGGGGTCGTTTTGTGTGCTTGAACTCGACATTTAGATCCGTTTAAAGCGCCGATCGAGATCTTCTCGGGAAAATACCAGTGAGGTAGGCCTCCCGTGGGGGCAATGGTGGGCGTCTTGGCAAAGCTGGCGATGCTCCAAAAGTGCGGTAATCTCCTCTGGAGACAGCTTGTCACCCGCTTTGACGGCAGCTTTGCAAGAAATCATATGCAGCAATTCGTCCACGATATCTCGCTGGTCCAACTGTTTGGCCCCGCCCATGATTTTCTCGACCACACCTCGCAGCATTTCAGCTGGGTTGTGATTGGAAAGCATGGCGGGGTAAGCCGAGACGAGTACGGTGTCGCCTCCGAACGGCTCAACATCGATTCCAATTTGCTTCAAAATATCCGTGTGTTCAAGGATCGCGGCGGCGTCGGCGGGCGGCAGCGAGACCGGTTCTGGGACCAGCATTTTTTGGGATTCTAGTTTCCCGTCCAAGACCTTGTCCCGAATCTGTTCGTAGATCACCCGCTCGTGCAAGGCATGCTGGTCGATCACGATCATGCCTTCTTCGGTTTCCGAAATCAGGTAAGTATTGTGAACTTGCAGCGCCGTTGGTGTTTGCGTGGGGGATGACGTGATCGATTGAGCGGGGGAAAACTGGCTTGCGTCAAACGCATCTGACGTTTCATTTGGATTCAAATCACTGGGGCTGGTTTCCAACTCGCTGTGCGTCATCGGCATCAAGGGGTTCGCGTTTGAGCCAAACGTTGGCGCGATCGGACGTGGGGTGACGCCGAATCCGCCACTTGAACTGGGGGCTCCAGGGGTCGCTCCAGCCACGGCACTTGGCGACGCGAACGGTTGGCGGGGTGCCTGGGTCCAGTCAAACGCAGTGGCAGGTTGCGGGAATTCCATTTTCGCTTGGCTTTCGCCGGGCTGCAAATTTGCCGCTTGCGGTTGGGCGGTTTGTCCGCTTGGAAATGGTTTGAATTCGTCCGAGCGTTTGGAGAGTTGAGCGTGGGCGGTCAGGTCCGTGGTCAAGAACTTGTTCCTGACGGTCCCCAGCAATTGACTGTAGATCTGGCCACCGTTTTGAAATCGGACTTCCAGTTTTGCCGGATGCACGTTGACGTCGACCAATTCGAAGGGGATGTCGAGGTTCAAGAAGCAAATCGGAAACCGTCCGGTCATGAGCAACCCACGGTAAGATTCGCTGAGCGCGTGTTGGAGCGAGCGATCGCGAATATAGCGATCGTTCAAGAACAGGTATTGCATGCGATTGTTAGCTCGGTTGACCGAGGGGTCGACCACGAACCCACTGATCCCGATCTCGCCGTGCGTGTTGTTGACGGAGATCAAATTGTCAGAGATCTCGGGCCCGAAGAAGGCATCGATTCGATCTCGCCAGGATTCCGTCGCCGGCAAATTGTGGGTTGTCTTGCCGTTGTTCAAAAACGTCATTTGAATTTCGGGGTGAGCCAGCGCGACGCGCGTGAAGGCTTCCGAAATATGGGCTCGTTCGGTTTGCGGTGTCCGCATGAATTTCTGTCGGACCGGCGTGTTGTAAAACAACTGCCGGACTTCCATCGTGGTGCCGACCGGACAACCGCAGGGTTGTATGGGTTCCCAATGCCCGCCGTTGACCATCAACTCAAATCCGCATTCTTGCTCGGCTGGTCGGGAGCGAATCAGGGTTTGGCTGACCTCGGCGATCGACGCCAATGCTTCTCCACGAAACCCAAACGTGCCGACCTGGAATAAGTCATCCGCATCGACGATTTTGCTGGTTGCATGGCTGGTGACCGCCAAATGCAACTGATCCTGAGGGATCCCACTTCCATTGTCGGTGATCCGAATCATCTCGGTGCCGCCCTTTTCGATCGAAAGCTCGATTTGGGTGGCGCCTGCATCAACGGAGTTTTCAAGCAGTTCTTTGACAACGCTGGCCGGCCGTTCGATAACTTCGCCGGCGGCAATCTTGTTGATGACGCTGGCTGAAAGCTGTTGAATTGGTTTGAGTTGCGTTTGCATAGCGCTGATCCATCGATTCGAGATCAAAAATAGTAAGGTGTCAGTCTCGGAGTGTTCGTCGTTGGAACTCATTCCATTTGGAGACACAAGCGAACGAGTCCGTACAGCCAATTCATTTATTCTTCTTCGTTGGCAGCGTCAGATTCCGAATTTTTGTCATCGGTGTTTTTCAGTCCGTACTTTTGGATCAAGCGGTAAAGATTGCGTTCGCTGATGCCCAGTATTCGCGCCGTCTCTTTGCGATTTTGATTGGCCAGCTTGAGGGTCTGTTCGGTGGCCCAGCGTTCAATCTCTTTCATTGACTTGCCGATCAAGTCAGGCGTTCCAGGGCCTCCGAAAATCGTATCGATCGGAGCGGCTTGAGAGGTCTCGGTCGCGGTCACTTTGTTTCCGTCGTAGAGGTCTGGCGACAAGTCATCCATATCGAGCATGTCATCGATGTCCATCACGACGAGGCTTTCAATCACGTTTTTAAGCTGACGAACGTTGCCTTTCCATTCGAAGGCTAGCATCCATCGTCGAAGTTCTTGAGAGAAGCTTTTGATCTTGCGGCCGTGTTGTTTGTTGGCTTGCTTACGAAAATGATCGGCCAACGGCAGGATGTCTTCGCGGCGTTGCGAAAGCGGATCGAGGTGGACGGTGACGATTTTCAGGCGGAAGTAGAGATCGCTTCGGAAGCGGCCGGATTCAATTTCTTCCTCAAGATCCTTGTTGGTAGCTGCCAAGACCCGCACGTTGACTTTGACGGGTTTGTTGTCGCCGACGCGGGTGATTTCGCGTTCTTCGAGGACTCGGAGAAGTTTGATTTGAGTCGCCATCGGCATGTCGCCGACTTCGTCTAGAAACAGGGTTCCACCGTTGGCGTATTCGAATTTACCTTGGCGGTCTGCGATCGCATCGGTAAAGGCGCCTTTGACATGCCCAAACAGTTCGCTTTCGACCAAATGCTCGGCCACTGCGGCCGTGTTGATCGCGACGAAGGGTTTTTTCTTGCGGGGGCTGTTTTGGTGAATTGCTTGGGCGACCACGTCTTTGCCACTGCCGGTTTCGCCGGTGATCAAAACGCCGGCGTCGGTGGGAGCAATCCGCTTGAGCCGATTCACGACGCTTTTCATGCTCTCGCTGGCGAAAATCAGGTTCTCAAATCCGTAGCGTTCATCCAGCCGAGTTTGCAGGTGCGTGTTCTGCAAACGCAAGCGGACCGACTCGGCGGCCTTGGAGACCACGGCCTGCAGGCGTTTGGGCGTGATTGGTTTTTCGAGGAAATTGAAGGCCTGCTCGCGCATCGCCTCGACGGCTCGCGGAACGGTCGCGTGGCCGGTTACCAATACGACTTCACAGTCCGATTGGATGTCTTTGGCCTTTTTCAGAATGGCCATCCCATCGACATCGTTCATCATCAAATCGGTGACGACGATCTCGTAGGTGTTTTCGTCAAGCATTTTGGCGCCCTCGGGACCGGAGGTCGCGTAGGAGCATTCGAGGCCAATCCGCTCTAGGCTCTCGTGCATCGCGCGAGCGTGGTCCTTGTCGTTATCGACTAAGAGGACACGGACGGGAATGGAGGTCGTTTTTTCGTTTTCGTCTGACATTCCGTCATCATACAAACTTGGCTTGTTCTGGAGTAGCCGCCGAATTGTTGAGGGGTGGGGATATTTGGAGATTGAGCCTTGGATTGGGGGGGGATTTCCGGTTGTGGATTCGTCATCTCGTCGGGCTAACTCTGTGGGCCTCCAACGCATCCGCAGAAATTTTGTGCTACCAAGCACAGGAAGGTTGTTAAGAAGCAGGTGGCAGCAGCAAACGTTACGATTTTGACCGGTTGCCCAATGGTTTTGGCCCCGAAACCCAAGCTGGTCGATTATGATAGTGTCTTCGAAAGAATGACCGGAATCCGATTTTTCAAGGGGTTCTGGAATGTGCCAGCAATGTCCGTCTTGGTTTCCTCTAAATTCAAGTAACACCATGAACCGTCGCACCGGAATCGTCAAACTTACTCTCTTGGCCGCCGTATTACTTTGCGCCACCGTTGCAATTGGATCGTTCTGGTTGAACAGTGCGAGTCAAAGTCAAACCGCGATCGGGGCCAATGCGATCACGTTTGAAGCGTTTACTGGAGAGTTCATTTCTTCGGTCATCGAAAAGGGCGACATTGGGAGTTCCGAAAACGTCGAAATTCGCAGTCAGGTCAAATCTCGGGGGCGAACGGGAGTCGCGATCCTTCAGTTAGTTGCCGAGGGGACCAAGGTCCAAAAAGGAGATTTTCTCTGCCAGTTAGATGACTCTCTGTTGCGAGAGGAGCTAACGGAGCGAAAAATCTCTGTTGCCAAAGATAAAGCGGACGTGATTCAGGCGATTGGTATGCTGGACGCGGCCAAGCGAAAGTTGAATGAATTCGAACAAGGCAATTTTCAACAAGAACAAGCAAAATTCCAGGCTGCCATTAATGTGGCGATAGAACGTGAGAAGCGGGCCATTGATTTTGGTCGGCACAGCGCTCGGCTTAACCGAAAAGGCTATGTGACGAACATGCAGCTGCAAGCCGATATGTTCTCCGCGGAAACGGCTAAGGAAGTGCGGATTCTGGCCCAGGAGGATTTGCGAGTTTACTTGAAGTTCTCCAAAGACCGAATCGTGGCGGAGATGAATTCTGACATCGGACAGCAGGAAGCTCGGCTCGAGGCTTCTAGGTTTACTTTGGAGCTAAGTGAACAACGGGCTACCGAATACGAGAAACAGGTTGCCAGTTGCCGAATCGTCGCTCCTCAGTCTGGAACGGTTGTTTACGCAAACGATTCCGACCGTCGCGATTCTTCGATTGTGATTGAAGAGGGCGTAACTATTCGTGACGGGCAAGAGATTTTCTATCTCCCCGATCCGACAAAAATGCAAGTCAACGCAAAGGTTAGCGATTCGAAAATCAATAAGGTCAAGCAGGGGCAGCGAGTCGAAGTCCGCGTCGACGCTTCTCCAGAAACATCTATCGCTGGTGTGGTTCGAAGAGTCAGCTCGTTTCCCTTGCCGCAGCGCTGGTCCCAGGCTCCGATTGAATACGAAGTGTTCGTTGAGATTACCGAGCAGAGTGAGCTGATTCGAGGTGGACTGCGTGGCAAAGTCGAGATCTTTGTGGAGCGGCAGGAGGACGTGGTCCTGGTTCCTGTCTCTAGTTTGCTTTTGAGCGGGCCTGATACATATTTCGTATTGGTGAAAACCGAGTCGGGGGTCGAGCCACGAGAAGTAGAGATTGGATCCAACAATGCCTCGTTTGTGATTGTCAAAGATGGTGTTCAAGCAGGCGAAATGGTGCTGGTCGATGCCGACAACTACCGTGACTCGTTTGATCTGACCGCGACTCCTTGATCTTGATCATTGGGAGTCGGAGTTTTTGCGGCCCGCTGAGTGGATCCGTTGGATTTAACTTTGGCTTTCCTAGCCCGATAGATTCAACTTGAGTTCATCCCGCAGCTAACGTACCTTTCAATTTCAGTCAACAACACAGAACCAAAGCCTTGGATATCAAGATCTTACGTCCGACGATTTGGAAACTTGGCATCAAAAGCCTGGCTTTGCATCCGATGCGCAGTGGGTTGACGGTGTTGGGAATTTTCATCGGGATCGCGAGCGTGGTTTGGTTGCTGGCGATTGGTGAGGGTATTAGCCAAAAGGTTCAGCAGCAGATTGAAGAGCTGGGAACCAACAACATCATCTTGCGGTCCGTGATGCCGGTGACCGAGGAGTCGTCCCAGGAGTCGATGGCAATCTATGGCGTCACGCGTGACGATTTTGAGGTTCTGAAGTCGACGATCAAGACGATCGATCAGGCGCTGCGACTTCGGGACGCCAAACGGGAACTCTATTACGGCGAATCGGATCGCAGTGTTCACTTCATCGGTTGTACGCCTGAGTACGACGACGTGATGAAGCTCGAGATATTTGAGGGTCGGTTTCTGGAAGCCACCGATTTGCTCAATGACGACAACGTCTGCGTGTTGTCGTATGAGGTTGCCAAGGCGCTGCGTCCTTTGAATTCTTGTCTCGGGATTGTGATTATGATTCGCAACACGCCCTATCGTGTCGTCGGCGTGATGAAGGCGCGAGGGATGATGGCGGCGGTTGGAAGTTCACTCGAAGCTCAGGATTTTACGGATGATGTGTATGCTCCGTTGACGACATTTTGGCGTCGGATCGGTGATTGGACGATGGAGCGAAGTGCCGGGTCGCGAACTAATGAAGTCGTGCAGATCAGCCAAGTCACATTTCGCGTCAGGGATATGAAAGACGTAATGAAGACGTCGGAAGCGATTCATTCGATCATGTCGTCCCGTCACGACGAAGTGGATTTTGCGATCGTGACGCCGTTGGAATTGTTGGAACAGGCCCGCACAACGCGATTGATGTTCATGGCGTTCATGGGTTTGATCGCGGCGATTTCGCTGGTCGTGGGTGGAATTGGAATCATGAACATCATGCTGGCGACGGTGACTGAGCGAACTCGGGAGATCGGGATTCGCCGTGCCATTGGCGCTAACCGAGGCGACATTGTCCGTCAGTTTTTGGTCGAGACCGTGGTTTTGTCGACGGTGGGCGGCGTGACCGGGATCATTGGCGGGTTGGCTTGTCCGTGGGTTGTCATCGGCGTACGGGCGTTCTTTGTGGCGTGGTTTCCCGCCACGATTGAGAATCTTCCTGATGCGGTTCGTGACATGACGCCGATCATTGTTCCGATGTCGATCCCGTTTGCGTTTGGGATTGCGCTGGCGGTGGGCTTAATCTTTGGGACGTATCCCGCGATGCGAGCAGCCAAGCTCGATCCGATTGAGGCGTTGCGGCACGAGTGACGGGAGCAAGTTTTGACGCTGTTTCTGGTAGCGCAACTCGTCAAGAGTTTCGGCCGCCTGGAATTGCCGAAAGCCGTTGACGACATTCGCTACCGGGTGGCACCGGTAGTTTCGGCTGATTCTTCGTTACGCTTTACTGGATTGCGATCAGTCGATCGGTGGTGCGAATGTAGAGCACGCCGGCGGAGATTGCGGGCGTTGCTAGGCAGGGTGAGCCGAGTGAGTTGGTGGCGAGGACGTTGAATTCAGGGCCCGGTTCGAGAACGTAGACTTGGCCGTTCTCCGAGGCGCAGAAAATCTTGTTGTCAGCCGCGACGAGTGAAGCGATGATGCCGGCTCCAGAGTCGAGTCGTTTCTCATACATGGGTTGTCCCGTTTTGGCGTGGAAGCAGCGAACGACGCCGTTCGAATTGCCGAGATATAAATAGTCGCCATACACGACGGGCGTCGACATATAGGAGCCCCCTCGCTGAGCACTCCAGACGATTGCTGATTTCGATTCGGGCGATGCGGTTGCAGCGGCGGTCGTTAGTTCACCTCGGGCCTCGGGGCGGATGACCAAAATGGGCGATTGGCCGCCATGCGAGTTGGTGATGTAGAACCAGCCGTTGGCTTCGAAGGGGGTCGGAATGGGGTTATCCCCGCCGCCTTTGACTCGCCAAAGTTCCTTGCCGGTTTTCAGATCGTAGGACAGAATCCAGGGCCAGCCATTGACGACGACTTGCGTCGTGTCGGGGCCCGCATGAATCAAGGGCGAGGCCCAGCTACGTTCGCAAATGCCTTTTCGCGAGACTCGCCAGACTTCTTCGCCGTCGCTCAATTTCAAAGCGGCCACAAATGGATTGGTTGGGTCATCACAAACGATCGCGATGCGGTCGCCGTGAATGGCGGGCGAACTGGCAAATCCCCAACCAATCCCGTATTTACTGATGTTGATCACGCCCAGGTCTTTACTCCACAACGATTCACCATCCATGTCGAAGCAGTGCAGTCCTTCGGAGCCCAAGAAGACAAGGACGTGCTTGCCGTCGACGCAAACGCTGGTGTTGGCGTGGGTCGCTTTGGCATGTCGAGTCGCTCGCGGTTTGCCTTTCTGGGCGGTGCGTCGCCAAAGCTCTTGGCCGGTGGTTTTGTGGTAGCACAAGACCATCCAGCTCTGTTCTCCGTTGTCGTCGGCCGCGGTCGGTTTACCACCCGATTCGATCTTGAGTGGCGAGTTGCCTTCGCTCGAAACTGCGGTCACCAGAAACAGCTTGTCGCCAAACACGACGGGACTGGAATGTCCTAGTCCCGGCACCTCGGTTTGCCATAGTACGCCGTCAAGTTTTTGATCGTTGTCAGCGTTCCAGTGGGTTCGGATTGGAAATCCATCGGCCACACCGCGCCCGCCATTGCCACGGAATGAATCCCAATTCGTGGTTTCGTCATTGGCAGCGACTGCGTTGTTGGTGGCTGCCATGGGTGGGGTCGATACTTTTGTCGATTCTTTGGCAGGTCTGGGCTCGCTGGGTCGCCGTTGCGTTGATTCGCGTTTTGCTCGATTCAAGTAGACGTGATTGAGGGCGTCGGAATTCGCGACGGCGATATCATCGAATCCATCGCCATCCAGATCACCGAGACTCAACCCGTACGTCGCGGCGGAGTCGGAGCCAAAGCTGGTTTCTTGAAAAGAGTTTCCGTTGTCGCGGTTGAAGAAAACGGCATTCGGTTGTTGGCTATTTCCAGCCACGATATCCATTTTGCCGTCTTGATCGAGGTCGGCAACTTGGAGGGTGTAGGTTCGGCTGTCGGGCTGTCCGATCTCGATCGACTTGAGCACGCCACCCAAGCCGTCTCCAAAAAAGACGCCATTGGGTTGCCCGATGTTGCCCGTCGCCCAATCGAGGTTGCCATCGCCATTAAAATCCGCGACGGCGATCGCACGTGTTTCGTCCTTGCCGGTTCCAAATGGCTTGCGATCCGAAAACTCAAGCTTGCCGTTGTTCAAGAGCAAGCAGTTGGGCTGGCCGTCGCGATTGGCCAGTACTAAATCCTGGTGCCCATCGCGGTTAATGTCAGCAATCGCGACATCGATGGTGGAATCGTCAGCTTGGCCGAAGGAAAGGCTGTCGCTGAAATTGGCCAGCCCGTCGTTGAGGTAGATTCGATTTTGTCGACCTCGGCAGGTCACTAAAATATCGATATCACCGTCGGAATCGACGTCGGCGGCGGTTAAGCTGCGGACGCTGGTGACTTCTCCATACTCAGTATGCGATTTGAAGTTTCCGGTTCCATCGTTCAGGAAAATGTGTCCCGGAGCCATGTCGTTGCCGGTGGCAATATCCAAATCGCCGTCACCGTCTAGATCTGCCAATTCACAAGCGTAAGTCGTTGCTCGATCTGCTCCCAAAGGCCGCACCACCGTGAACCGTGCCTTGCCTTGATTCAAGATAACAAAATTCTGCTGAGGCCAATGACGCCCGTTGGCGATGACGGCATCCAAGTTACCATCCCCATCGAGATCGCCCAGCCGAACCGAGGCGGAACGGTTGGATTCGATCCCAAGCGTCAGCCGGCTGTTGGTTGCAAAGGCTCGGTCTTGAGCAACGATCGATGTGGTTAGGAGAGCCAGCAACGTGAGGCTTACGAACAGAGATAGAATTTTCATTTTGTCAGCCAGGAAGTAGGAGCGTATGGATGGGACTCTCAGGTCTCTACCGCTGAAACGACAATTCAATTCGCTTCGAAACCGGCGGAAGGCACATTGACTCATTGCAAATTTGATACTTGATCGTCAATGCGATTTGGTCTGGGAGTGCTCCCTTGGTCGTCAAGGTGAGAGGTTTTGCAAACACGCACTCGCGTTCCCAAATTGAAATCCGCGGGTTGGTGGCGGATGGATGAGGCGTTGTGGTTTCCCAATCTTCGGAGGATTCGAACCCCTCTCCCGGTTCAAGTTCAATGCGGGTGGCGATGTAGGGTTCGTTTTTTGGGACTTGTGAATACAAATGCCAACCGTCCAAGATCTTGAATTTGACGACGAGTTGAAAAGTCGAGTCATTGGGCTGGCCTCTGACGACCAAGTCACATTGGTACGAGACCGGAGAGTCTTGATCGGGCGACGCGACGTCAATTGAGGCTGCGAGGGCATCGAGATTGAGTGCGGCTGGGGATGCGAGCAAGCGTTTTTCTTGGCCGGCCGCGATGGCTTTATTCTCATCAATGACAAACTTGAATCCACCCTGTTCCGTGAAAACCAGGAACTCACGGGCTTCGGCGAGCCAAGTCTGCCATTGTTCAGCGGTTGAGAAATCCTGCGTTGTGTATCGCTTCAAAACACGCTGTGCTGTTTCATGCTGATTGTCGTCGCCTAAAAGCTCCACGCAACGATCCAAAAGCCGCAGCTCATTGTTTGCCACGCCGATTGATTTGACATCCAGGTCAAGGACCAAGGGCGCGTAACGCTTGTTTGGCTCAGCATAAAGATAAGACAGGTTTTCTTTATAGTAGCTAGCGTAGCGTTCGAAGTCGTCACCAAATTCCTCTCGCAGCGCTTGCGGCTGTCGCAGCAAGGCGTCCGTCGGACTGAACGAAGGCTCTTCCCAGGCCAATCGCGATTTTTCCATTTTGGAGATCTCTTCACCAGCGGCGATTCGGGCCTGCAACTCGGCTTTGACTTTCTGGTCGTTAATCAAGTCGTGTGCGGTCCGGGCTTGTTTGGCGGCGAGTCCTTTTTCGGAAATTTGGTAGAGGAAGCTGTTGATCGAACCTCTCGTATGAACGGCAAGTTTTCTGGAGAATGCTCTCTGGCCATCGAACTTGTGAATGTAATGGATGGCGTTGACGAGAACGAGTTTTGCTTCGTCGGTCATGTAGGTCGGAGAAGCTGCAAATCCCCAATGGAAGTAGTTTCCTTGACGGCCAATCGCCATCGAATTGGGGCCTTTGCCATTCATGCCGCCGGAGATGAATTCGCCATCAGGCGATCCGTCTAGGTCATATGAGACGGTGCCGATGAGCATTCCTTGTTCGTCTTTGTAGCCCTCTGTTTGAACTCGCCACATTGGGAGCGTCTCGCCGAGATCGGCGCCTTCGGGGTAACTGTGATACGTCTCGGAGATAGGGCGGTCTTCCATGGTCAATTGAACATCGTGCGGCGAATGAAAAATCTCGTGTTGGACGCGCAACCCGTGCGCGTGTGCGTCTAAGCATTCTCACAAGTGATCGAGGCGGAAACCAAGTCCATGGCGACCCAACGTGGTGGGCCCCACGTTGCCAATCATCAACGCTGGACGGTTGAAATCACGTGGCATGCGCACGTGTTTCGTCCAAGTCCCCATGTCAACGTCTTCGATCGCGGGAGGCTTCGCATCGAAAATCGTGACATCGACGTTGTTCGACATCTCTACGCGATAGTCTTCCACGTTGACGGATTTTACGGAATCGAAATGTGAATTGAGCAGTTTGTTAAAGGCTGGCATGCGTTCTTGGCGAA
>JBLINZ010000104.1:0-15436 GCA_047639375.1 Mariniblastus sp.
TCCTTCCATGCCTCGGATCATCTCTTGCGGTTCACGCATGTTGTGCAAGTCATTGACGGCGGCCTCCTCAAATAGGAGATCGATTTCGCCATTGGCAAAGGCGTCGCGAAGCAATCGAAAAGCGCCCGGTGTTGAGCCAGTTGACGAGATGCCAGCGTCAATGAATTCGAACTTTGTTTCTGGGAATTTGGATTGTAAGTAGTCCGCCGTCAAATCGCGCCAGCCCTTCATTGTTGTGATGGAGCCCCCCAGAAATACGACTCGCCCTTGCTTCATTGTTTCAAATTTCAAACGACAATTGTCGAGAGCACCACGGACAGCGTGGTAGTCTTTGCCGAGTGGAAAGACGGAGCCATGTCGTTCGATGAAATCGGCAATTCGGATTGGATCGACGTGCGTGAAATGGTGTCCACTCGAGGATGGCGTTCCGGCCGAAATTTCGATGACGTCGATGCTGCCGCCGAGTTTTCGATATCGTTCGGCTAAGACGAAGGTGTTTTCAGTGGGCGGTACGATTTGGTCATTCATGGAGACGATGTGCATGATCGGGATTTTAGCCTTGGCGATGTTCGCCAGGCGGTCGATCGGGTTTTGCTTGAAATCTTTGGCCGACTCTTCCGTCAATCCGTAGGCCTTGAGGCAAACTTTCCAAGTCGATTCGTCGCCTTTGCCCTGCCCTTTTCCACCGGGCCAGCTGCGGATATCGCAAACGGGAGTGTCGCAATAAATACAGGCGACTTTATCTGGAAACCGAGACGCGAACCCATAAACGAATAGTCCGCCACGGCTCACACCTTCTAAAACGCATTTCTGAGCCAAGCCCAGCTTGGTAAGAAACGTGTGGAATTTCAACCAGTCGTCGATTGCCGCAGGGCTGCCAAGCATGCCATCCGTGTTGAGCCGAGCAATATGAAAGCCACGTTTGAGGAGGATCAGATCGATCTCAGTGTGGAAGTTTGGAAACCTAGCTCGAAAAATCCATGGGTTGCCGGGGGCCGCCTGCTTGGGTGAAACCACGTACGCAGCGCGTCCCGCGAAATCGAAATCGTGCCGTACATAGCCATTCCAGTCCGAAGCTTTGCCTTCCCAATGGGGAGTTTGATCCGAGGCATTGGGCCGTTCCGTCACGGTTTGGGTTTTCTTGGCTTGGCCCGCAGTTTGGCCAAAAATTTGGCCAGGCAATACGGCGGCCAAGAAAAGCCACACGGCAATTATAAAAAATCGTTTGGCGTTCATTGGGTTCCCAACAATAAAAAGATCCGCCAACCAAGGTTGGCGGATCGCAATCGAATTGTAATGCAAGTCAACGAGAGCTTAAGACGCAGCCTTGATCGCGGTTTGGACGGTGGGAACTTCGTACCCTTTTCTGAATTCTCGAGACATCATCGCGTTTGCTTTCGGATGATTGACCACCGTTTCTGCATTCACGTCGAATCGCAAGTCAGCGCCCAAGGTAATGGCCGCTCCCGCGTTAACGTCGACGTCGTTGGCTTTCAAGTGCTCGACCATTCGCTTGATTGAGTCTTGGAAGAACTCGCTTTCGCTCTCCATCGCGGTGTTGATGTCCTTGAGCGCGGTGTTTTCACCCAGCTGATGGGAGACGCCCCCGGTGTGGCAAAGTGCACTCGAAAGATGCCCTTCCTGAACCGGTCCATTCAATTTTGATTGGTCGTTGGCGGCCACAGAATCCAAGAAGTTTTGGTAGTGATTGCCACCGCCAGACCATGATTTTAGTTCGTTGCCGTCTTTGTCGAATGCCTTGGCACCCGTGTAACTTGGGATCACGACGTAGCCGTTCTCGCATTGGACGATCACGCCGATTCGTGAGCCACGATAATTGTCCATGTTGCTTCCCCAGCCTTGCTCGCCGGATCCAGCCTGGAATTCTTTCGCTTTAGGTAATCCGCGAGTTTCAAAAATTAGCGGGGCGCCAGGGTAATCGTGGATCACCGTTTGTGTATTCGGGGTGTCACCAGCGTCTTCGTAACCGAGGCGTCCACCGATGCTGATCACACGCGGAGAGATCGTGTTGTAACCTAAAAACCAGCGGGCGATGTCCATCTGGTGAATCCCTTGATTGCCCATGTCGCCGTTGCCGGTATTAAAATCCCAGTGCCAATCGTAGTGAAGCTTGGGTCGGTAGAGCGATCGTTTTTCAGCTGGTCCGCACCACAGGTCGTAGTCGACATGCTGGCCGATTTCGAGGGGCTGATTAAGTTTGCCTATACTTTTCCGCGGCTTGTAGCATGTCCCGACGGCGTATTTGACTTTCCCAAGCTTGCCTTGGCGGACGTACTCGACAGCATTTTGAAGGCTTGGGCTGGAGCGAGACTGGGTGCCGCACTGGACAATCATGCCATATTTCTTTTGTGCCTCCGCAAGCTGACGGCCTTCCCAGACATTGTGCGAAACGGGTTTTTCAACGTACACATGCTTGCCAGCCATGATCGCCCGAACGCCCATGATTGAGTGTTGATGGTTGGGTGTCGCGATTGAAACTGCGTCAATGTTCTTGTTCTCAAGAAGCTTTCGGTAGTCGGTATAGGTCTCTACGTCTTTGTCAGCAGCGCGTTGTTTGAGAATTTTTTCGTCGCAGTCACAGTAGGCCACGACATTCTCGCCCAGCCCGGCAATGTGGCTTTTACCGCGGCCGTTGAGACCAATCACCGCACAGCGAATTTTGTCATTGGAGCCCATGATTTTGCCGTAAGCGGAGGCTGGCAACGAAACGGCAGCGCCCGCGAGCAAAGACGATTTTAATAGATGACGACGACTGAAAGCCATGGTTTGCTCCGTTTAGATTTGATCGAGTGAATGGTGATTCGAAGAGGAAATCGTTTTTCGGTTCCGAGTTGATTGTAAAACAAAATTTGCTTGACAAGCAATTGTGTTTCGCCAATGCGTTGTCGCGTTAATTGATCAACCTGTCGCGGCTGGGAATTTTTAAGCGTACCGAGCCGAGGGTTTCTAATGAGATCGCAGCCTCGTCCTGTGCGGTAGCCAACCGAAGATTCCAGTTTAAACGCTGGGGAAGGAATTCACCAACCGAATCGGGAACTCATTTTGAGAAGAATCGAAAGGGATTGTGAGGAAAACATAGTCGACCGGCATTTTTTGACGGTGAATCCAATTGATCGTTGATTGTTTTGTCTGGTTGCAGAAAATCGAATACAATACAATTACCATTCCAACACTGCTTCCTTTCTCGATTCGTCGGTGCCTCGTTCGATTCGAGTACAACGTGTGGAGACGAGATGCCTATTATTCTTGTGGTCGATGATTCAGAGACGGATCGAATGCTAATCGGTGGGTTATTGAAGCCCAAACTCGATTGGATCGTTCAGTATGCCAAAGACGGAGCCGAAGGCTTGGAAATGCTTGGTTCCGTTTTTCCAGACATTGTGGTGACTGACCTGCAGATGCCAGAGTTGAATGGGATTCAGCTGTGTGCGGAGGCGAAAGCAGAATATCCGCACGTGCCCATTATTTTGGTTACCGGACAAGGCAGCGAAGACCTGGCCATGGAGGCTTTGCAGGCGGGAGCTGCGAGCTACGTCCCGAAATGCGGGCTCTCGAAATACCTTCTGGAAACCGTCGAACAGTTGCTTTCATTAGCGACCCATGACATGTCCAAAGAACGATTGATGCAGGACACGACCAGTGCACGTTTTCAATTCAATTTGACTTCCGATCAATCGATCATCGCTCCGTTGATTGACTACATCAGTTCCAACATGGTCGAATTGAAGATTGGTGACCAATCGGAACAGCGGCACGTTTCGGTTGCGATCGAAGAATCCGTCTTGAATGCAATTTTTCATGGAAATTTTGAGTTGGGAACTGACGCTGTGCGCTATGCTCGCCAACAAATGCATGACGGTAGTATTTCTGAAGAGGTAGCTGAGCGATGTGCATTATTACCTTATCGAGATCGCAAGATTAAGATTGCCGTCGAATTGAATCGGAAACAGGTGTCGATTGTGGTCCGAGACGACGGGGCCGGATTCGATGTTGCAGCCGAAACGTTAAAAGCGCTTGAGCTCGGCCAGTTGTCGAATGAGGACGGCCGTGGATTGACGCTGATGCATACCTTGATGGATGAAGTCGCGTTTAACGATTTGGGCAACGAAGTGCGTTTGAATTTGAGAATCAAGACACCGGCTCAGCATCCGGTGTCGGTTGGTTGATGTCGCAGCCTCAACGCGTTAGCGAGGTAGAGTTCTCGATGGTGGTTCGCTTTTCAGCGTGGCTCGTCCTCGCCTAAAACGCTCCGCGTTGGCCATTGATGCCTGCTAATCGTGAAACGAAATGTCGTCTCGCATCTTGATGAATAGGCCTGAGCAAGTAGGGTATTGGAGCGGCGTCTCCAGACGATAGAATCGGTAACGTGTCTTTTGGACGATCATTCCAGTTCGTCGTGTACAGCGGCTCATCCCATTAGCAATTCATGAATTCCGATTCTTCCCGCAGTCCAAATCGCGTTTCTCCAAAAACGCCAGGGAGTTGGAATTGGCTATTCTGGTCTGCGATGATCAGCCTGGGGTTGCTTTACATCGCCCTGATCATCGCGATGGTCGCGGCTGATTTTCAGTTTGCGACTTGGGCTGATCTTCGTCAGTCATTGGCCGATGAGCGGGTGCAATATTCGATTTGGCTCAGCTTGATTACGTGTACGCTTTCGGCGATCCTTTCGATGTGGGTTTCCATCCCGACGGGATATGTGTTGGCTCGCTTGGGTCAGGACGCGATCGATCGGAAATTCGAAAAGCGTCCCTGGGCACGGCGAATCGCGATCGGAGTCCGGTACGTCGTTGATACGATTTTGGATATTCCCATTGTCTTGCCGCCGTTAGTGGTTGGGATCAGTCTGCTCGTGTTGTTTCAGACTCCCCTCGGTAGAGCAATGGATCATCTGACTCGCGATTTTTTTTCGTGGCTGGGGTTCCCGGGGATTCGTGGCATTACTTACGAAGTCCCCGCGGTCGTGATCAGTCAATTCACCGTCGCTGCGGCGTTTGCGATTCGTACGATGCGCGATACGTTTGAGCAAATCAGTCCACGTCCTGAGCAAGTGGCGTTAACGTTGGGTGCGAGTCGATTCCAGGCGTTTTCAAGGGTTGCGTTACCCCAAGCGTGGCGTGGCGGCGTGGCGGCGTTTACGTTGGCTTGGGCAAGGTCGCTGGGCGAATTCGGACCAATTTTGATTTTCGCGGGAACGGCAAGGATGAAAACGGAAGTGCTTTCGACGACGGTTTATTTGAATTTCCAGTTTGGGAATCTTCGCGGGGCCGTTTCCGCTTCGTTGATTTTGGTAACGGTCGCCATCTTGGTTCTCGTGATCACCCGATTGTTAACACTTGGCGGTGAGCAGAGTCGGAGCGCTGTCGTATGATCACGTTGGAGCAACTCACGGTTCATCAAGGCGGATTCAGTCTCGTGGGCATCGACATGTCGATTCCTGAGGGAGGCTATGGGATTTTGATGGGGAATACCGGTAGCGGAAAAACGACCTTGTTGGAGGCGATTTGTGGACTGCGACAAGTCTCCAGTGGGAGGATCCTGCTGGACCAAATTGACGTGACGCGAATGATGAGTTCCGCCCGACAAATCGGATACGTTCCTCAGGATGCGGTTCTGTTTCCCACCATGCGGATTGACCAACAAATCGGATTTGGGCTTGAGATTCGAGGCGAGAAATTGAATTCGCGTAGCCACCGAGTTTTGGAGCTGGCGCAACTATTGGAGATCGAAGGCCTGCTAAAGCGGTACCCTCGGGGGCTTTCAGGTGGCGAGAAACAGCGAGTCGCACTCGCGCGGGCGCTGGCGTTTCGGCCTAGATTGTTATGTCTGGATGAGCCGTTGAGCGCCCTCGATGATTCGACTCGGACACGGATGACGCACTTTTTAAAAACGATTCACCAAGAAGAGAAAGTCACCGTTCTGCATATCACGCATAATGCGGTTGAAGCCCAGGGGCTGGGAACGGTGCAGTTTCAATTGCAGGGTGGGCAAGTTCTCGAAATTTGAGGGTAGGCTTCAGTGGTTTAAGGGAGTTGATGCCAGAATCGTGCAGAATAGCTATCGACCGAAATTGCCTTTGCCGGGGCTTGGAGAAGGTTCTCGATGCGCGTTAAACTTGGCTCATGAACAACGATCAATCACACAATGAGCTTCCCAAATCACCGTCTGAGTTTCTGACGGACGAAGAGAAAGCCACTTACGAGTGGCAGATGTGGACTCCGGGATTTGGCGAGTCGGGACAGCGCAGGCTTAAGAATAGCACCGTGCTGATCTCTCGCTGTGGTGGATTGGGAAGTGTGGTGGCTTACGAATTGGCAGCCGCCGGTGTGGGGCGATTGATCATTGCTCATGCTGGGAATGTGAAGCACTCGGATTTGAATCGACAGTTGTTGATGACCCACGATTGGTTGGGCAAACCTAGAATCGAAACCATCGAGCGACGTCTCAAGGATCTGAATCCCCGGTTAGAAATCGTGCCGCTTGCCGCTAATCTCGACGACGAGTTGGCGGAACGATGGGTTCCCGAGGCGGACGTTTGCGTGGGTGCTGCGCCTTTGTTCAAGGAGCGTTTCGCGATGAGCGACGCGTGTGTGCGGCATCGAAAACCGCTGGTGAATTGCGCCATGTACGACACCGACGCCACGATTTCAACGTTTCCCGCTGGTGGAAAGCCCTGCTTAAGGTGTTTGACCCCGGTGGCCCCGGAATATTGGAAACGGGAATTCCCAGTATTCGGAGCAACTTCCGGAACCGTGGCCTGCATGGGAGCGATGGAGGCCATCAAGTTGTTGGCAGGGTTCGGCGAAACGCTGGAGCAACGAGTCTTGCATTGTGATTTCAGGAATATGGCGTTCAAAGAAATCTCGATTGCCAACGTGCCTCATTGTGAGATTTGTGGAGGTTGAAGCGTGGGTGGTGGTGACTCACTGATTCATTCGTTGACTGATTCATTTTGCTTTGAGCCGCCAACAACATTTGCGTCTGAGACGCAGCTGGGTGTGGTTCGGCTTTAATGACTGGTCGAGACGCTGACGAGTTTGACAGACGAAATCGTTCGTAAGGATCGATTCTACGTTTCGGGAGTCATGGCAAGGACCTCTTCAAAATCAACTTCCAAGTCACCGTAAGAAGCAAATCCGACGTGTTTTTTTACCAACTTGCCATCCTTGAAATACAAGAGTGCAGGAATCTGATCGACTTGATACTTGATCGCGATTGCCTGTTGTTCCTCTGTATTCAATTTCCCCACCACGAATTTGCCGTCGTAGTTTTGAGCCAGTTTCTCAATGGTGGGAGACAACTGAATACAAGGGCCGCACCAGGCGGCCCAGAAATCGATGACCACGGGCTGATCGCTGTTAAGTACAAGTGATTCAAAATTCTCAAGCGTGACTTCTTTGGTGAAATGAGTCTGGTCAATTGTGGCTGGCATCGTCTTGATCGCTGTTTGGGCGCTTTGTTCGCAACCGGTAACGAGAAGGCTAACGGTGGCCAAAATCAGTCCCAGTCCCAAGGTTTGAGTCGTCTTCATTGTGTCTCTTTCGTGTTTGGTTGTTCAGGGTTCGCAAGCCGTCAGGTAGAGAGGTGTCGATGAATTTTGAATCATCGTAATGAACTCCATGCATTTCTAGACGGGGAGCGATTCAAGGCCTTACACGCGTCAACAGATTTTTCGTAGGCTGGAGATGAAGTTTTGTGCGGGCCGTGTGTTAGAGCACGAAAGGGGCCTGGTTTGAACGCAATTTTGTGCGGTGCCTACTCGCTCGACTGCAGTCCCAACGCCCGCACCAGCGTAAAAGCGTAAAAGCGTAAAAGCGTTGGACGCAGAAGCCAATTCCCTGGTAGCGCAAGACGTCATGACTTTCGGCCTCATGCGCGGCCGAGGCTATTAACGATTTACGCAACTTCAAGCTTGCATCTTGCCGGGCCTAGATCGCGTCTTTGAGCTTCATCGGTGCCGGCTGGAAATCTGCCATCACGCGAACCAGTTGGCACCAGTTTGACGGGCGACCTGGAGTCAGGCGTCCCAAGATTCGCTGACAGTCAGCTCCGGTAAGCCACGGAATATTGGATGGCATTTGATCGATATTAAACAACCCCAACACAGCGGCAACCACGGCGGGCAACGCTGACTGGTCGAAGCCAGACGTAGAGCTCGAGACCACTGTCGAGCGTGGAAATGATTTTTGCAGCATCCCGATCAAACACGATTGATACTGCACGGAGCTCGCGACAAGCACTTGACCAGCCTGTGTTGGGCCAGCCGGTTGTTGACCGATTCCTTCAAAACCAAATTTTTTCATTTGCTCAACGCTTTGATCGACGACCACTTGAAGCCCCGTATACAAAACGTCGACGATGTTGCTCGAATCATGATTCAAGCAAGTCTGCATTTCTTCCACCATGCATGCGTTGATCGTGGCAACGGATTCGGTGCCACTTGGGGATTGAACGCTTGTTGCCCGGGCTTGCTCGTTGGAGTTTGCTTCCCGCAAGACAGCCGCCTGCATCCGTTGCTGCAACTCTGGAATGAGCGATCCCTCGGCCAAGCCCGACTCCTGCTCCATCACGATTTTTGCCTTGCCGTCGTTGCGACGAATGACTTCATCCAAACTCGCTGTTCCGAGTGTACGAGCGATTCGGAGCCCGGGCAACTCTGAATCCAACCCGTCGGACGGTGGTAATAGATAGCCGACGCATTCTTCGCCGACCTCGACCAATGTCCTATGCACGCTGGCGACTTTGGGGTCTCGATCACCAAACAGAATCCAGTAAGGGAGCGACTCAAGCTGCTGACCGAGTCCACCGACCGCCAAATCCCGAGAGGGAAAAGCGTCGATGACCGTCACGCCGCTTAGCTCAGCCAATCGGGTTGCGTCGCAGAACGGCGCGTAGCTGATCTTGCCATCAAAATCCCGATCCCAGATTCCTGGATCACAAACGGCGACCGCCAAAACTCGGTCAACGTATTTCCCGGCTTCGCATTTAAGCTGCTCGACCACAGCCGCTTGGATCTCAGCCAAATCGGAGACCAAAACTGCGATCTCTCCACAGTGTCGCTGCTCACCCGTCATGACTGCCAGACAGCCCCGCCTCAGTGTTTCCGGGATCGCAGCACACGACTCCACGACGTGCCGTACTCGCAAGTACTTCCCGTGGCCCTGAGAAACCGCCAACGCGCCACGAATTTGTTCAAACCGATGCGTGACCGAGAGTCCGGCAGAAAGGCGATGGTTGCGGTCATTGAGCGCACGATCGATCCGCCCAAGAGCATCCTCAGGGTCTCGGTTGGACCAAAGTGCAAGGGACGGGAAAATCATTCCGAGTTCCAAAAGGATGGGCGGCCGTGCAATTGACTCGCTTTGATTCATCCCAGGCAACGAAAGCGATTTCCGTTAGGGCGATTGCTGGAAAAAAATTTCCCAACGAAGCGAGCCAAAAATCAATGTACGACGAAAGGGTCGTACCTGATTATCGGCAAACCACCCCTGGCTTCTCATTTGATTTATTCGGGAACTGATGACTTGCTAGCGGATTCCAGCAAGCATGCCATCCGTGACGGACCCTTATTCGAAAACCCGACGCGTAGGCGAGGAAAATTCCTCCTTGGTGGCTTGCCTTGAATGGTAATTCGCCCGAATTTGCAAACGCCCTGCGTTTGTCACTGACGCCTGCCGGCCAATCGTTAAGAGGCGTCAAAAAACTGAACCCGTATTTGGGTTTTGCGGTTTGACGAGAGAGTGGCAGCTGGTGGTCGAATTTGATGGTAGTTTTTTCGTTTTCCAACTGTCCCAAAACGAGCGAGTGCTTGTCGCCCAAGTCGTCAAGACTTTCGGGATTTTGGGCTGCCGAAACGCTTGACGAGTGTCTCTACCGCGGACTGTTGAATGCGATGGAAGTTTTTTCGTTTTGAGATCTCGAAAACACGGGTTTTATGTCTCAACCGTTCCTTAACGATCTATCGTCTCGCATCTTAAATCAGCAAGATCTTACGCGTGGGGTGCCAATTACATTAAAAACTGATGGGAGGTTCAACCCTAGCTTCAATCTTTTTGAAGTTGCTCAAATGAGTCTTTCTGCCCGACATCGGTCTCTGCCCAGTCAGCCAAACTTGACTGGGCAAAGACGGCATCGTTTAGTTTTCTAGCTTGTGCTAGGCGGCGACTCGCAACATTTGAGTAACGGGCTCACGTACGAGATCGAGGAACTCTTCGAATACACGAACGTCCAGAGCAGAAGCGGCTTCGTTTTCGGGATGAAATTGGGTCCCGATTGCGATCCAATCGTCACGATCGCTCTCAATCGCTTCTACGACACCATCGGGGCATCGAGCACTCACGCGGAACCCAGTTCCTACTTCGTCAATTGCCATGTGGTGGCGGCTGCTGACACGAATTTCGCCGTCGCCGTAAACGCGTTCCATCAATGTCCCTGGCTCGACATCGAGGCTGTGACGATGGCCTGGGTCTTGAGGATCGCGATGCGGAATCGCTGTTGGAAGATCCTCAGGAATGTGTAGGAAAAGGTTGCCACCGGTCGAAACATTCAGAAGCTGCATGCCGACTCCGATGCCGAACACTGGCAAACGACGGTCAACGATCGCTTGGACAAGCTTACGATCAAAGCTCTCGCGTCTCCGGTCCATGGGGCGAACCGTAGGATGCAGCATGAAACCGTCGCGTCGTGGGTCAAGATCAGCTCCGCCGATCATGACAAAACCATCAAGTCGATCCAAAACTGCGTTGATGTCGTCTTCTTCTTCCATCGGTGGGACAACGATGGGAATTCCGCCGGCTCGCAATACACTATCAAAATATCCAGCAGTCACGACTGAGAACGACGGCTGGTTCCCTTGGGCTGTTCGGTAGTCAGCGTTAATTCCAATCAACGGTTTGGCTTGCATCCTGGCATCTCCTGAGAGGGTAGTGAACTCATCATGAGTTCGAGAAAACTGAATAATCGCAAAAAGGTTCAATCACACTGGAACCAATAAATCTGAATCTGATCAATCAAAGAACAATTGAGCAGGCGTAAGATGCGATATAAAAAAGAAGCTGAGTCTGATACACTCAAGTTCAGTTTTCATCGAGCAGGTCGCAAAGAGGCGAACGAAAAACAAAGGGCCCGGAAGCATCAACACATCTGCGTTCCAAGGTTTAAGTTTTCTGTCACCGACGCGTATGCTCATCCTAAGCCTACGTCGGAAAAATCCTTTCAGTCTTGATCCTTGCCACAGCTCATCTGTGACATGGGGCCTATTCTTAAGTCGTTTTTAAACTGGTCAAGCAATTGTCTAGATTTTGCCATTGAACGGGATGCAACCCCGGTATATTGTGCAAGCACCGGAGCGACGCTAGCAGTTCCTGCTCGATGTCTGGCCCATCAAAATCGCTTCGCCCGCCGCGAAAGACGTCGGCCAAGTACCAAAAAACGGATTTCCCCGGTAAAAACCAGCGAAACGACTATCTCATGCAATATAGCGACGTCTGCCTCGAATCATTTGGCTATACATTGCCCGAGGAAATTTGGACTTCCTCTGATGTCGAGCAAAAACTCAAGCCGTTGTACGAACGATTGAAACTGCCTGAGGGACGGTTGGAGTTGATGACTGGAATTCGCGAACGGCGGTTTTGGCCACGTGAAACGCCACCCAGCGACCTGAGTGTCAGCAGCTGCGAACTTGCACTTGAGGCCGCGGGCTTTGACCCCGGCTCCGTTGGGTGCCTAATCCATGGCTCGGTATGTCGCGATTTCTTGGAGCCGGCAACCGCGTGTACCGTTCACCATCAAGTCGGATTGCCGCGTGAGTGCTTTATCTTTGACGTCTCCAACGCCTGCCTGGGACTTTTGACTGGCATCGTTCAAGCCGCAAACATGATCCAGCTGGGGCAAATTAAGTCCGCCTTGGTTGTTGGCTCAGAAGGCGGCCGACAGCTTGTTGAGAACACGATCAAAACGCTCAATCACGACGCAACACTAACGCGAAAATCGATCAAATCCGCCGTGGCCAGCTTGACAATTGGATCAGCCAGTTGTGCCGTTTTGTTGACCCATTCCTCGATCAGCGAAACCAACAATCGCCTCATTGCGGCGGCTGTTAATGCGAATACGCAGTACCACGATTTATGCCAGAGTCATAACGACCAAGCCGGCGCCGACATGCAGCCGTTGATGAAAACGGACTCCGAAAAACTAATGCGTCATGGCGTGGAAACCGGTGTCGCTACGATGGACAAGTTCCTGGAGGCCAGCCAATGGTCGCTGGGCGATATTGATCGAGCGATTTGTCATCAAGTCGGAATTGCCCACCAAAAATTGATGCTGCAAGCGCTGGGCGTTAATCCCGAACTCGATTTTTCCACCTTTCCTTGGCTCGGCAATACGGGCTCCGCCGCGTTGCCGATCACGATGGCCGTCGCTTGCGAAAAAGAGTTTATTCAACCCGGCGACAACGTCGCTATGCTTGGCATTGGCTCCGGCATCAACTGCATGATGTTGGCCGTCAATTGGCAAAAAACTCAGGTCGCCTCACGAACTTGGACCTCCTCCCACCCAGGAACTTAGACTTGTCATCCGTTCAAATCGTCAACGCTGATCTCGACAACCCGATCCACGCGAGCGGCATCATTGGTCTCATCAAACAGTATGCTTCCGAGCCAGGCGGCGGAGGACAGGGACTGCCGGCCGAAACAGAAGCCCATTTAATCGAGCGACTCAAAATCCAGCCGCACCGATTGGTCTTGTTGGCGCTGATCGGCGACGCGCCGATCGGCGTCGCCGTTTGCTTTCGTGGCTTTTCCACGTTTGCGGCCCAACCGCTGATCAACATTCACGATCTAGCCGTCATGCCCGAGTTTCGCGGCCAAGGAGCCGGTGGCAAGCTGATCGAGGCTGTCAAATCGATTGCCATTGAAGAGGGCTGCTGCAAGGTCACGCTGGAAGTCTATACCGACAACGAATCCGCCCGACGACTTTATCGTCGCTATGGGTTCTCTGATCCGCAATCTGGCAACGTTCAGACGCTGTCGCTGGGTGCCATGCTTCCGTAGCACATCGCGAGAGGCCCTTTATTTGGTCTTTTACTTGCTCGCCACAATCAATGAGCTGCGAACGTTTTGTTTTTATTCCAAGACTGTGCACAAAGTAATGGCGTCAATCGCGAACGTTGAGACTAGCGGTTGAGCAAGTGGGCTAAACTCGTCGTCAAGCCACTCCAGTTCATCCCAAGCCGGACGTCGAGAGCCGATTTGAATGCTCAGTCGCCTGCAGCTGATCACCGGTTAATTTGCTTCGCAGTGGATCTAAGAACGTGGTGTTTAATTCAAAAAAGTTGCAGCGAGCGATGGTCGCAGCTCGAACGCTTAACTATCACGGGCAGAGTCAAAAACTCGTCAAATTAGAAAGCCAATTGATCATTTGAGTTCTGTTGAGGCAAGTGTGTTACGGTATGTTTTGACAACCAAACGCTATAAATGATGGACGTCATGGCGAGTGAAGCCAACAGGAAAACGAAGTACCAGCTTTCGACTAGCGGCGTTATGGTATACGTTGCGCTCTGGGCCATAATCTTTGCTGTCGTCAATGTGCTTAGGAAGTATTCAAGCGCAGGTGCGACGGACTCTTTCCCAGACGCCGACCTAGTACTAATGTTTGTGATTCCCTTAGCGACGGGACTGGTTTTTGTAGCTGTCGGAGTCGCCATTGCCTACTCGACTGGAAATATCAATCGCTTTCGGGCTGTCGCGGCTTGGTGCTTTGTGATTGGTTGCTTGTTGCTTCCTCTGCTTGCGTTCGTTCTGGCAATCTTGGCTGGGCCGGGTGGACTGTTTCTCAATTGATGGGGTGCTTCGCAGCCAGGCCGGTTTTCGATGTGCTTAAAACTGGCTTCGACTTGGTTTGCTTCCGTTGCCAGAATCAATTACGGCAGTCGCCTAGTAGTTTGAAACAGGCAAGTCGAACCTAATCCGGAAACCGTTTTCTAGCCGCCCACGTCCCCCTGACGCTGCATTGAGTGGCGGTGTGAACGATGACCTCAACGTTGTGTTACGTCGCGTCGCGGTGCGGATCAGGGTGACAGGTGGTGCGGGTATCCAATAATGGAAGGGTCGTCGTCAACGGCATCGCAGTTGACGGTCAGATCGCCGATGTCGGATGTTCCCCTTAGAAAGCCTACGGCCCCGTTTACGACTGCCCGATTTCGCCTGCTTCGCGTAGGTCGGGGAAAAGACAAGGCAAGTCAACGCTGGATTGTTGCTGGGAAGGGTGCGCGTGAAGCGAATGAACCCAAAAAGCGAAGCTCCGAATGGGAAGATACGGAATGCTTGGCGGACAAAGACCATCTAGATGTTATGGTGTGTTTCTGATCTCATTTCTTGTACTAGACAGGAACGCTCCAGTCTCGTCCTTGTGGGGGATGAGAATCGCGTCATCGAGAATTTGATTCGCCTCATCCAGTTGACCATTTTTTGCAACAATCTGTGCGAGCGTGGCGATTGCAATGCATTTATCATTGGAAGTTCTCAGGTTCCCAGCGATTGCCTGACGCATCCTGATATCTGCGTTAAGGTAGTCACCGTCGCTAAAAGCGAGCACGCCGTGAATCCAATGAAAATAAGCTTGAGATTGCTGGCTAAGTAGACTCGGAAATTTGATTGATTCTGCCAATCGACGTGCTCTGTCAAATTTTCCTTGGTAGAGGGCGATGAACGCCGGACGAATCGGCCCGTAGCGAATATAGCCAGCAGCTAACCATAGTGCTGCAGCGATCGCGACATAACCCATTCCAGTTCCCGTCACCAATTCGTAAACGCTGTAGGTCAAGGCTACTATAAAGATCAATATTCGAGTTGAGTTGGAAAACATCGGCGGTAATATTGTTCCTCCGCGCGGGATCAAAAATTGCAAACTTTACGGATTTTTCAAACGACGAATAGATCGTCCGTTGTGCTGAGTCGCTTTCACGTTGCTGTGTTTGAATTCGCGAGAATTGTGGGTTTAGTCAATCTAATTAGTGGAATCAAGTAACCGGGGAAGCCTTAGGGTTTTCTAAACTGGTTGCAGCGCCTTACCAGGGACAGGCACGCCTTAGCAGGGACAGGCTAACACCTTTGATTGTAACTAGTTTGGATGTCTTGAGAACTGATCGCATGAGAGTTGCTTCGGGTTTGAATTGGCGAGAGCAGGCAGAGGGGCGGATTGCTTTCTATTCGACCTGAATTGCCTCGGTCGCCCTGGACATTGAATTAAATTCGGATTCCGTGGGGACGGGCGCGGAGATAGAGACATGCTAACCCAATTAATGAATCGTGCCGAACACAATTAAAACTAAGCAACCGCCATCGGGCTTACCGCACCGGAAGTTTGCATTTCTGCAATCGGTGGGTCTTTACCGGCATCAGAAGGTGATCCAAACTTC
>JBLINZ010000105.1:0-15403 GCA_047639375.1 Mariniblastus sp.
CGCCAAGGTCCAAGCTGTTAAGCGCATCGTGCCAAGTCTCGGCGGCAGCGCGATCGCTGACCAGATCAATCGAGAGCGTATCGAATCGAACTTTGTTTTCTTGAATTTCCGCGCCATGGCATTTAAAACAATGCTTCGCCAATATTGGAAGGACTTCCTTCTCAAATTGCTGGGCGAATCCAGCACTCATTGGGGCTGATAAACAAACGAGGAATAATACTGCGGAAATTAGAATGGGGAATTTCAAATGTGGGTCACCTTCACGTCCTGCGGTTGAATCTTTCACCTTTTATGATACTTTCAACTTTTATGATATTGACTTTAATCAGATTTTACATCGCTGTTTTGCAAGTTTTTACTTGGAGGCTAACTGCATTCCACCCTCAGTTAGCGATCAACATGTCAACAAAGTTTCTACAAATCATTTGCTTTTTTGGCTTGGCAATTTTCCCCGCATCCGCGAAACCGTTGCAAGCGGATATTGTAACAGTCCTATTCACGGGGTTTCTTTCACCGGTGGCGGGGAGCGGGATGGAAGCCCTCAATTTTGATTTAAGTGATCGTTTTGCCTCGGATCGACCGAGCTTTGTATACTCAGGTCAGGCCTTTCAATACAATGAGCGAGAGGACGCGTTGGACTACATCAAGAGTATCCAAACAATCGATTATCTGATTGTGATCGGCCACAGTTTTGGAGGTAGCTCGGCGATTCAACTGGCCGAAAACTTCTTGGCTCCGATCAATATTGACGTTGACCTCACGTTCCAAATTGACTCTGTCGATAATCCCTTCGGTTCGCCTTCCGATGATGCCTTACCTGACAATGTAAACGCGGGCTACAACTACTACCAAATCAGCACCGGGATATTCGAACCTCAGGGTGAAACATTTGTCGACGGCGCTACAAACATTAACACGGAGGTATACTTCGACGATACGACCATCACCCACACGAGTATCGACGATGACTTCCGACTGCATAACCAAATTTTTAATGACATGAAACTGGTTGTCGTTCCCGAGCCGGTTTCGTCAGCCTGGATGGCAGCCATTTTGTTTTCAATCGCATACGTTGTTAAGCGTCCGGATCGCCGCCGTTGATACTTATTGTATTTTCGTTCAACGCCGACCCGAATAGCCGCGCAAAATACCGCGCAAAGCACCCCTCAAAAATTTCAGGCCGTAGTGGATTAAAATCCCCATCAGTCGATTAATATCGCAGGGTCGCATGCAGCAAACCTCGCGGGGTCGCATGCCGGTTAGTAATTGAACCTCTACCATATCGGCAACGAGCGGGGGCAGCTCAATTTGCGTAGCCCTTACGATTTCAGTAGCAACGGGTGGAACCTTATTTCCTGGCTTAAATTCCATCTCAACGGGGCCAACTGCATCGAGACGCTGGAACAATTCAACCGGAATTAACTCTACTTGAACCGCACGTTGAAACATCTTCTTGGCGTGGTTGGCGTATCGTTTGACGGTATGCCTTGCCAAGCCTTTAGCGACCAACGATTGCCGGTATTCCTCAAACCGTAGCGGTCCAAATTCATTTGCGGGTAGGTCGCCGTAGGTGGCTCGGATCTCTTTGAGGACATTCTGAACGATGAACCATTCGTTCTTCGGGTCGCCATTGGACTTGCGGTACTTCCGCTTGGCGAACTTCGCAAACTCAACTGCCAGAAACGAGACCGTAACCGCTTGGTCGGGCTTCGGTTCCACTGGCTTGAGCTCTCCCCCTGACGCCCATAGATCGGCGATCAGGCGTCTGTACTTACGTTTGCTTTCAGCGGTGCCGTGGATGCCAAGATAGTACGCTTTGCCGTTGATCGTGACGGCAGCGTTGCCAGAGGGCTTGTGAAGTCGATACTTCGGGGCGGTGGTGCTTTTTGGGCGTGCCATAATTGCGGACTCCTTCGAGGTTCCCGAATTAAATGGTATGGATACCACTTAATTCGTCTTGAAGTGCCGCACGTTTGGACTTCCAAACGGTTGAAAACCTTAGTTTTCTCGACTGTAAATGAAGTCGGGCTGACTGGATTCGAACCAGCGACCTCTACACCCCCAGTGAGAAACTAAATCTCAGCAGGACAACACATGTCGTCTTTATCTTACGCAAACGTTACTGCGAAGTACACTGCGTGACAGTAAACATACGGTATTGGGAATAGATCCGGTATAAATCCGGTACAAAAAGACGGGTCCGAAAAGACGGGTACAAAAAGACGGGTCCGTCTTTTCGGGTTCGGGGTTTGCAATCGCGTTTCGGTGTTTTCCATTCCTCATCGCTCTCAATTCCGTCATGGCCCATCGGTGGCTCCAACACCAGCCCCAACGCGATTGGTACACTGGTTGGATCGAAATCTCGATTCGGAATCCGTGCTGATGACAAGAAGAAAAACCACCGCCGAATTTATCGAGCAAGCGAAAGCCGTTCATTGTGATCGATATGATTATTCGAACCTCGATTACCGAAACGCCAAACCCAAAGTGATTATCTGTTGCCCGGTTCATGGTGACTTCAAGCAAGCCCCGGCACAGCATTTGAGCGGACGCGGATGTGCGGTCTGTGCCCAAGGTGGCGATCCAAACACAATGGTTTATTTTGGACGAATAAAAACTAAACTTGACGATTGTGTGAAAATTGGGATTACGGTCCGCAACGTGAAGGATAGATTTCGCATTGACAGTCAAACCATCGAAGGATTCGATATTAAGCGGCTGGATTCCTTTACGGTTCAACATCCGCAAAAGGGGCGAGCGATAGAAAAATTGCTTCGTGAGCAATTTAGCGATTGTCGTTATACGCCCAACACTAGGTTCACCGGCTGGACCGAATGTTTCAACATCGAAGCCAAGGACGAGATCGCCGTCGAGTTCGCCAAGCTAAAGAAACTGCATGGCAGCCAATCATAAACGGCCATTCTCGGCGTTCCAGTTTCGCTTCTAACGTACGATCTCGCTGTCAATCGCCCATCGCCCCCCCAGTCTAGATTCAGCTACACCCTCATGCCCTCACGCTGGTTCCATAAGATCGCCCCAAATTGCGAGATGCAAAATTCGACTGTAAGGCAGGGTAATTGTGTGGATACGCTGGCATAGTGCATATGCGATTGCCAGTCGATGAAGTACGCATACGAGCCAAATTATGGAGGGTACCAGTCGTGGGTTTCTCCATCCTAAATAAGTTGACTTCTCTTGCGCCTCGAGACAGCAATTCTGATCGTCGTTCTTCCCAGATCCGAAAGCACTGGTAGAAGGGAACTGCCGGATAAAGGTGGTGAATCAAGTGCAGATTGTGGCCTAGCAAAAGCCATCCCCACCAGCGGCCTCGAAGGTTGGCGGTATGGTGTAATGGATGTGACTTCTTGGGTGTCGCCCGCGGCCGTTGATGGGGAACGAAGTCTGCATAATAAGTTGCACACAATAGTGACAACCGCGCTGGCAGGATCCAGAGAAACAAAAGCTGCCACCATTGCCCGGCCCCAATCAACGCCACGGCTAATGCAATTACGATCATGGCTCCAATCCAGGACGCAGCGCGCTCCCACTTTGTGATACGAAGTGCCTTTCGGTCGAATTCAAGCAGGTAGTGTAGATCAACAAATGCCCACCGGATGGGAAGCAGCCAAACCGGCCCCTTGCCAAGCCATGCGTCAGGGTCCAGTACCGGATCGTTTGTGTGCCGATGATGGCGGTTATGAACCTGACGAAACATCTGGAAGTTGGCCAATAAAATGATGGAGCAAACCTCACCTGCCACAATGCTCAACCAACGCTTTCTTCCGAGTGCAAAGTGCGAAGCATCATGTAGTCCGGTAAATGCAGCAAACGCCGCTACCATGCTTAACACGACCGCGACCCATGAGGCGAGCGATCCGGAAAGACTGCCAATCAAGGCCGTGCTCCAAACCACGACAATCCCAAATACGAGCGTCAAAGTGAGCCATGCGAAGTTCGGCACTTTGAATGGACTGCGATTGGAGTTGAGTTTCATGCTGTCACCTGGCTGGCTTTGTAGGAATTGGTTCTTCGGAGGAGCGGCCTTTCCTTCCCCTTCCATCAACTCCTGCGAAAACCAGCGGTGAACCCTTGGGGATTTTTCCAGAATCTCACGACTTTATTTAAGAGATCTCAAAAGGTTACCGATCGCACAAGCGAATCAGAGACAGTTTCATGGTAAAAACCTGGCCAAAGATCGATAGATTTGTGAATGTCCATCGAAGATCGAGGCGTTGGTTGAATGGCATTCAATAGCCGCCTCTGTTAAATCTCAATTGTTTTGCCGTGGTGGCTAAATGCCGTTAACATTAATCCGAAGTCAATTTCCAACGGCTACTGAAATTAAGCCTGAGTTGATTGGGTTGGGTAAGTTGGAAGCGAGCGTCGCCGCTGCTAACGCGAGCCGTCAAGAGTATCTGGCGGTCACTCGTTACGCGGGATGTTCATCCAGTTTCTGACGGTATACGGCATCAAAGCCAAACGAGTATGCGCTGACGGATTCGTGTGCATCGGATGGTTATCTGCCGGGCTGATTTCTTTGCTCATCTTTCTTTTTTGGAATCAGCGTAAGCGAAACCTTCTTGTTTTTGATTATTCCCCACAATATTGGTCTGGCGGAAAACCTGTCCCATGCGATTGCCTGCCCATCAATGCCGACATCCTTCTCGGTCCGAACGTATCTCAGTTGATTGTCGCTATCAAATTCCAGAACATAGACGCATGCACCGTCGTGTCCGGTGACGTACAAGAATCCATCGGGTCCCCAAGACCCACCCGAACAGCTCCATGTTTTCCAATTGGCGACTACTTGTTTGGGGAAGACCCACTTGTCTACTTCAATAAACTTCTTGTTTTTGTAGTGATACCTAACAAGTCTTGTGTCCTTGTTCTTGTTCTTGCCATAGACGGCATAGCACATCCACCAGGACCCATCGCTGCGTCGGTCAATCCACACCAGGGACCCATGCTCTCTCGGCATCGGAATGGTCTTCTCATGCGTCAGTGCCTCTCCCTCAATGTTCCATATCTCAACAGTGTTGTCGTTTGGATCAACCCAGTATTGAGAATGCGCACAATATAGTTTTCCCTCAATCACTGTACCGCTGTTCATATGCGTGAAATGCTCGTATTCTTTTTTCTTTTTGTCTGCGTTCCATGTTGCAATTTCATGCGCTTTCTTTTTGTCATACTTGACAATTTTAGTGTTGCTAATTGCGTAGAAGTAATTTTCATCAACTGCAACGCCCTGAGTCGCTTGGACGGGAATTTGTCTTTGTACCGTATTCTCGGAACCTGAGGCTTGTTCGCCTTGAGCCTCCGCTGATCTTTCAGGAAAGAGAACAAGGGCAAGGCCCAGCAAGATGCAGAGTATCATTGCCGTTTTATTCATCCAGAACATCCTTAGTGGGTACGTGACTACTTAATGAAGCAATTCTAAATGACTTGCGAATCAACCGCGTTTTCAAGTCGGATAACGTCCGCGATCACCAATCCGACGCGCGACGTGGCGCACCGAGAGACTGGCGATCAAGCATTAAGTAGATCAGAGCGGTTTAAAAATGTCAAAAAACGGGGTAGCCACTGGCCTCGATAGCTTGGCGATTGACTTTCGCTCTGGGACGCATTGGCTTGGCTGAATGGGGCAGGGCAGATTCTGCAGCGTCCGACCCTCGATACTCTTTATCGGCGTCACCTTCCATTCAGGAACTTCAGCTTTTGATTTCGACGGCGTGGGAGACTATGTTTTAATTCCTGACAGTGATTCCTTAGACTTGAGCAACAGTCTAACAATTTCAATGTGGGTGAACCCTAATCAACATAGGAATTGGCAGGGGTTGATTGGGAAATGGCAAAAAGGCCAACAGTCTTTTGCAATTACGCCGGGTGCTTCAGGACACATACGATGGATTTCGAGTGTTAATGGAAAAGGCGAGCCTTCAAATGTAGTCGAAGGGAATTCTTCAATTCCATTGCGAACATGGTCGCACGTTGCTGTAACAAAGGACGGTTCAGCCTTGAAATTTTACCTGAATGGTCGTCTTGATAACGAGGCTTCCATCGCTGCAGGTTTATATGTCGGGATGTCCTCATTGTTTATTGGAAGTGAGAGTAAGGCTTGGTCTTTTGACGGCTCAATAGACGAAGTGATAGTTCTTAATACGGCTTTAAACGCAACTGAACTAGTGGCAATTTACAAGTCAGGCGTAGCAGGCAATAGCTTTGACAAGTCCCAGAACAAAAATGAATAGAAGATCTCCCTTGCGAACGAACCGCTAAAAAGACCCGTTTGCCTGACTGTTAGTAAAACTCGCAATGACAGTCGGAGTGCCAAGAACTGGGGTTGGAGAACCATGCAACGTAACCCCGGTGTTTATTGTCGAGGTCGAGTCCCTCATTCTGACCACGCCACCATTACACTTCACTGGTGGCACCAAGTTGTGATGAACACCGAGAACGAATCACGAGCAATGCGGAACGTGGCGTTCTTGGATTGAGTTCAATTCAAGTCGTAATCTCCGCACAACTCCAAAGCGATTACGTAACTGTCGAGTTTGACCGGCTCCTGAAATCGCAATATAACAGGCAACTGTGGAGCCGACTTAAATTTCATGGGGCTGACAAATGAATAAGACGATCAACGTGTTTGCGTTTTCGTTGATGCTGGTTCTTGCGACTACATCCTCGGCATCACCCGTTCCGCTTGAACAAGACCTCCAGCCTCGCAACACCTCACAAGAAACAGCCAAACAGGAAGTCCAAACACCTGATCCGGCCTATCAAGTGATGGCCAATGACGAAACTGAGGCGAGGCTCCAAAAGGAACGGATTCGGGCGGCACTAGATGAAGTTACACCAAAAAGAAAGAGATTTGATGCGGGTTCTTACGTCCTCTTGCATGAGTCACAAGAGCGTCTACTTGAAGCCATGCTTGATTTCCATAAAGACCCTAAGAAGATCATTTCGCTATTGGAGCAGAACGTGATCCTCCATTGCCAAATTGAGGAACCGCTGAAATCACGTTTTGAAAACGGAGTTGGGCGACCCGATGATTACGCCCAAGTTTCCTGCTTTCGAGTGGGGGCAGAACTAGCGCTTCTTCGGGCCAAAAGAAAACATGGATTGCTCAATCAGAGCGACCGTCCAGATGACATGGAAACCAAACTTCTGGAAGAGCGAATAACATCAGCCACAGATGTCGTTACACCAAAAAGAAGGAGAGTTGCATCTGGCCAAGATTCAATTTTCGCCTTGCTTGATTCCGAGCAGCGTTTACTTGAAGCATTGCTTGATTTTCACAAGCAACCGGACAAGATCATTGAGTTGATGGAGCAACAAGTATCGTCTTATGCTTCAGTGGAAAAGAATCGTGAACTAAGGTTTGTTGCAGGTGTTGGGCGACCCGACGTTCTTGCGGTCGCAAAGTATTTTAGATCGGATTCGGAATTACAGCTTCTTCGAGCTAGAAAGAAATACAAGATCGGTGACGTAAACGAGGCGACGACAACGAGTGGAGAGGTGTTCGACGATGAGTTCCTAAAAAAGTACGACATTGAAATTGATCCAATCTACCTAGAGACAGCAGATGACGGGGTTGAAACAAGGCTTCAAAAGGCAAAAATACGAGCCCGGTTGATAGACGTTGGAGTCAAAGAGAAAATGGCAAGTGGGGGGATAGTAGCATTTGCGTTTCTTCACGATGCACAACGCCACCTACTTCTTTCGCTGCTCGATTTCCATAAAGAACCTAAAGAAATTATTTCCATACTGGAAAGCCATGTGGAATTCGCCAAAAATTTTGAGGCAGATAGAAAATCAAGGTTTGATAACGGCGTAGGACGACCCGATGATTATGCACTAGCTTCGTACATTCGAGCGGATGCCGAATTGCAGCTTTTTCGAGCAAGGAAGAAATTCAACAAGGAATGAATTTTGGAGATGGTGCCCGCCAATCCAAATCCCTCATGGCTAGGACAAAATCTCCAAGTGACTCTCGCTGGTCGGACTGACTCGTGCCGTGGCTGAATCACCCAAGTAGAATTCGGCTCCACGCTATTTTGTCGTTACCATACGCCCGGAATCAGCTTGTACGAGACTTTCTGAGTGTACTCCTTGTACCCGTTCAATTCTTTCTGCAACGTCTGGTCTTCCCACTGCGTCCGCAGGATCAATACCATTGAGGCCACACCCGCAGGAATCAACGCCCACAAGGAACCCAACGATAGTGCCATGCCAATTGCATGGATAATCCCCCCGACATAGCCGGGATGACGAGCGATGGCATAGGGGCCGGTGTCGATTACCTTATGCCCCCGATCCGTTTGAATCCGCACGGTAACTTCGAAGAACTTATTCACGCCTTCCGCCCAAGTGACGATCCCGATTCCGCCAAGCAGCAAAGCGTAGCCGACACCGCAAGCCCACCACGGGATCGGGAACCAGTGGAATCGGCTATCATCCAAAGCCGCTACGAGTAACACGGCCAACATCGCTGGAAAGTAAAGACAGAGCAGAATCTTGTCCCAGCCTTTCGTTCCTTTGTGGAAGCGACTTCGGGCGACGATGACTTCGGGATTCACACGATGAAGAACAATAAATACTGCTGAAATGACGACCAGCACAACGAGGACGAACAGCCAGCCCTTCGGCCACGCCCATGTGCCAGCAGGCAGGAACATAAATAGGGCGATGAACACGGGCAGGCAAGCTAGTCGCAGCATCAGACGGCGGCGATTGATTCCTTGTGGCGGTTTGTCCGAGCCGCTGGCAGCAGTCGTTTTTGTCATTCGTGCGGCACTCTGATCTCGACGCCATAGCGAGGTGCAGCTTCCAGTAGCTTCTTGATCTCGGTCTCACTGGGCGGCGGTGCGGTCGTCACATCCTCGGCCAAAGGCGTCCCAACCTCGAAAAACATCTGCTCCAGCCCGGCTGGCGCAACCGAAATAATCATCCTAGCCGGTTGATCACTTTCGTTCTTGAAGGAATGAAGGATACCAATTGGCATATTGAGGAACGTGCCAGCTTCAGCGACGATCCGGTCGTCGCCCACTTGAAATGTCATCTGGCCTTCGAGGACCAAGAATGACTCTTCCTCTCGACTGTGTATATGCGGAGGAGGACCACTGCCGGGAGGAACAATAGCCTCGAAGGTGGCGTACTTGCCACCTGTTTCTTCACCAACAGCAAGAAATCGGTATGTGTCCCCGACAATTCCAATCCTTTGGCCTTCGCCCGGTTTACGCACGGTGGCAGGGTGTTTCATCTTTTGTTCCTTCATTCCAAAAGTTGTGTTCCGGTTTTCGCCAGCCGCTCACACGCCCTCAACATCACTCCCAACGACTCTTCATCCGCCAACCGATGTTCATACCCAACCACAATCAACTTCGATTCTGGCAAGCCACGATTCAACAGCAATTTTCGGCTGTCTTCAATCGACACAACGTCATCTTGTTCGGAATGAATAATCGTCGTGTTTGATTTGACTTTGTTTGCCGTCCCCCAGTTCTTCCAAGCTGGGCACAAAAGAACCAAAGGGGTGTTTTGGGAGTCAATATTGATCGCCACTGCGCCGCCACGAGAAGAGCCAACAACAACGTCAGGACTATGTTTGTCGTATGCGGCTTGGGCGATGCTAACTGAGTCATTGAAATCTCCACCTGCAATGTTGGGATTGAGGACTTCGTGACCGTGGCTCTTAAGGTAGGTTGGTTTGAGGCCACCGGGAGTTGAGTGGAGGCCGTGGAGGAATAGGATTTTCATTATCAAACCACAATGATTTGTTCTTGGGTTAGTCCTGCTGGGATTGATGTTGGCATTCTAGAATTCTCGGATCACGTAATCGTTGACCAAATTTCGGCGCTGTCCCAATTTCTGCGGACCTGAAAACGCTTATTCTTGCTGAGTATTGCTTTGATACTCGGTCCCGCTTGAATCGGGAAACTGCTCGTCAGTGAATTTCATGTAAGCCACAATTGCAAAAAGGATTAAGACAATAACGACGATCATCCAAGAACCGAATATTCTCTCATATAGGCTTTTCTTCATCTAAGCAATTCTACCAACTTCATTTTGCGATTACAAATCCCAGCGGTCATTGCTGGCGTTTTTTTGTTCAGACTCGAATGCAAACGACATCATCAATCCCCAACATAGTGAAGAGCACAAGGGGCTCATTGCAGCGCTGAAGCAGATGGACGGATTCAGCGATAATCTCAAAGACTGGACTCATGAATTGAGCTACGTCATTTCTGCCAATTACAAAGCGCATCTTCCACCGCAATTGCTGATACGCCCAATCCAACAGCAAGTTCTTCTGCCTTTGATTCGAGTAGCGACGGCTTTCGCCCTCCCCATAACAGCTTCGCACCTTTTCTTGGCCCAGTAGCTCCACGCAGATAACATCGTTGTGGCTCAACCGAGATCAGTTCTATATCAAGAAGTAGAACAAGGAAATCAAAATATCCTGTTCTTCCAAATCGCTTGATTGGTCTAAATCGCTTGTATAAAACATCGAAACCATCAAGTTCGTCTCCCTCCAGTCCCAGCAGCTTTTTTGGACTTCCATATTCTCCAACCAGTGATACGAAAGACTCAATGGTCTCCAGAATTAATTCAGGTCTTGGGGACTCGTACTTTCGATGATTTCCGAATCGAAGTGAAGCCAATTCGTCACGACAACTAAACAACCATTCTTCAAAAGCTTCCGGGTTCTTTGATATTCGCTTCCAAGTCCAAAATGGCGTTGATCGAAATGCGCATAGGGTTCGGGAGGCACTTTGGATTTGTTGCTCTCCACGGGCTGACGAACGACCGAAATGAGCAGCCAAAAAAATCCGCCAAATGGCTTCGTTCAAGTTGCCGTTATCACGAGCCTTTTTGATCAATGAAATGATATCATCGTCGGGAAGTTGCGCCCACAATTTTAGGACCGCCTTGCGAAATCGAATTGCTTCCGTCAATTGATCGGCGAACCGCCGCCTCTCCGATGCTAATGCCACCGCACCTTGCTCTTTGAGGATTCAATTTAGATTGGAGAGCAAACTGCCGTTGGTTTTGAATTTATCCCGGTTGAGCCTAAATTCATGGCAAGATGACGGCACACTCGAACAAGTCATTGATTTTGATGCGGACGATTCTACTTCCGCACTCCCTCGACGATACTCAACTCCGAGTTCGTCGGAACAATCCGTGTAAGCTCGAAACCGGCCTGTTCGTATAACGCTCGATATTCATCCTCAGTTCGTGGTCAGCACTCATCGTAGCGATATTCAGTCATGCCTATGTCTGGGTTCTTTACTTTTGCACTGAACGACCCGACATGAAACTGATCTATGGTTAGTCTGTTCTCCCAACCCCAATGCTATCGGTAACACCAATGTCATAATAGAATTGGCGAACACAACCTTGGAGATGAACATGACGATTTCACGCCGACAATTCTGCGGAGCAATGGGAACCGGTCTCGCTGTAGCCAACACACACTTGTTTGCTGATCACTCGAAACCCAAACCACTTCGGGTCATCGCTTACAACATCTATGGGCTCACTGGCTGGCCAAAGGATCGAATCCATGCCAAACAAGCCGCAGCCAAGGGCCAGATGGCGAAGCGATTGGCAATGGAACTGGCACTCCACGATCCCGACATCATCAACTTCTCAGAATCACCCAGCGAAAAACTCACCAAGGAGGTTGCCGAACTGCTGGAAATGAATCACGTCCGATTCCCCAGCGGCGGCAATTGGCCGGGAACACTGCTGAGCAAGTTTGAGATTACCGAATCCGAGAATGTTCCGATGAAGGGAGAACGGCCCAAGGATTTATTCACCCGACACTGGGGGCGAGGAACCGTCAAACTCACGAATGGTGATCCACTAATCGTCCATTCGGCTCACCTGTATCCGACCGCTGATCCCACGATTCGCCTGAAAGAGATTCGGGCAATGATCGAATCGATGAAGCCAGATCTCGATGCTGGGAAGTCGATGCTCTTGATCGGCGATCTGAACCACGGCCCCGACACCGACGAATACAAACTTTGGATGGACGCTGGTTGGGTGGATACTTTCGCCAAGGTGGGTAAAGGCGAAGGTCCGACGATCAAGGCCGACACCCCAAAATGGAGGATCGATTATGTTATGGCTGCTGGACCAATTGCGAATCGGGTCGTCGAATCAAGGCCGTTGTTTGAAGGAGCTTTTCGGTTGCACGTAAATGACAAGGAGTCGTTTGCCCTCAGTGATCACTTGCCGCAACTGACAGTATTTGAAGAGTAATCAGCGGGATGTCGGGCGTAGCCAAAGGAAAGCAATTCCAAAATGAAATTTAGCCTCAAACACCTAATCATATTCGTCACCTTCGCGGAATCCGGGGACAAGCAACAGATTGCTGCGCTAAATTCACCGTTAACGCACCTGCTGTTAGCCCAAGGGGATTGATCTCGCCTTAACGCAGCCTGTCTAGCCTGTCCCCAAAATTGGCGCCTCGGTGAATTTGTTTGCGAAATCGGCGTGCAACTTCGATGTGTCTTAGCAGGTTGTATTCAGGACGACAAACTAAATCAGAATAATCCAAAACCCCCAGGTTTCGCACTCGCGTTCAATAGGGATTCTAGATGATTCGTTTGCTCGATCAGTATTTTGCATTGGTCTGGGAGTTGCCTGTCGGCGGGCCAATTTCGGAATTCTCCTGGTTTGCCAGCTTCATCAAGTCGGATGAAGAAGGTTTTGGTTTTGTCCAAACCGAATTGAAATATGCAAAAGGATTTGTTGAGGAAAAGATCCGTGTATCCGATCGTTCCGGATTTTAATTCGTTGAGCTGGTCAGCTCGCTTCGTCGAGCGAATCGACTTTGGTTTCGGATCCAAAAAGACGATCGACGAACCGTTCAAGCAACCTATGGGAATTGTCTCTGCCCAACGAACGGTCGTCGGCGCGCATGGCAATGGTTAATTCTCCGGCATAAATCGCAGCCATGAAAACGGCGTTGGTTTTTGGTCGTAGCGGTGGAGAAGCCCTGACCCTCATGAGTGTCAGGTCCCCGGTCACCACTCGACCATTTTCGCTTGGGAGGCTACATCGACTGCGTCTTGTGACATGCCCGAGATTGGAAAACACGGCCGTGGCTCTACATACCTTTGGCGAAACGCACCACGAAAGGGCTCCAGGGATCTTTGATACGTGCCTGATTCCATTCAAAGTCCCTTGCGCTACATTCCGTCGCCGCATACTCGCTGATTCAACTCTAATGCTCTCAAGCAAAGTTGCTCTATTGTCACGGCATTCAGCCTCGCGTCGCGTCATGAAAGCGTAGCCCATCAGGTTCGCTGCAGGACATTTAAGATCGCCCGCCCGTCGGAGACTCGTCGGAATCGTGATCTGTAACCAGCGTGTAGGGTCAGCGGTTTGACGATTCCATTCCGCCAACGTGATGAACAAATCACACAACAACAGGTCGTTAAGTGTTGCATCTGCCTGGCGAGCGTTTTGAATAATTCGTTGGGTCGCTTCTACTGAAAATGTATGCTCAAGCAACCCGGGAAAAAGATTCTCTGCGTGCGTCGCGTCGCCACGCAACGGCGCTATTCGGCGTGTCACGAATTTTAATGCCTCGGAGAAAAATGACTTAAGCGCAAGCCATCGTGCAACCGGCCTACCGCGCGATCTTCCTCGTTGCGTGAGAGCTCCAAGATTTGACTGCGACAGCTTCTTAATCCGGTTGCCCAGCCGAGAATGATACGCGGTAAACCATTCGCCGAGAAACTGAACAGCACCGACACCATCGCAGCACGCATGATGGAATTGCACAGTGAGTTGGACCTTTTCGTCTCCGTGTCGTATCCAAACGCGGATCCCTGGGCTCTGAGAAATGTCCAGATATTCGCTCCCCTTCAATGTGAGGCTATCGCCATGCGCCAGCCAGACAATGAGCGGTCGTATGGGCGAGAGTTTCCAAAATCGTTTGGCGTTAACTACGGATGTCAGCAAGGGGTGCCTTTCAAGAGTATCGTTGAAGGCTGCTTCCCAACATTCTCGATCGACTGAGCCCTGGAAATCGCATTGCGCCACCCATGTCATCGGGTGCTCCTGACGGTCGTCCGCGAGCATGTATCGCTCAAAAGGCGTAAGCGGCAGTGGAAATAGTTCTTTAGTCATCGGAGACGGCCTTGCTGCAACAAGCAACTTTTTGGGGAGATCTGTCAATTGGGCTTCCGATAGATTTTATTTGCAAGGCATGAGCGGCAAAGCGCGCCTTGGACCCGAATTGTCATTTTATTTAGCCTGACCAGTCAAATTGTCGTTAACTATGCTGCATAACAAGTCAAGGAACTCCGCCGCGTCGCTCGCCGAAAACCGTTGCTGGTCGTAGTTCATTGTGATGTGGAGTCGTCCACCGTAAGTTATGACGCCGAACAACGGTGCGCCGGCAGGCCGAATCGGTACGAGAACATCAAACTCTCGGACGCAGGCTTCAGCTACGGAAATTTGATCTTCGTGTGGAAGAAACCATTTGAGCGCTCCCAAGTTGCTCAGGGTGGTCGTTGTCATACAGTCTGCTGATTTTACGACCGCTTTCATTCCGCCGGGAATTCGATCCAGCACCCGCAATACATCTAAAAGCACAAACCCAAGCTGATGTTGTTTGACCATCTGCATTTCCTTGTGAATACTGCTCAACAACTCGGTGAATGAATGTACCTGATCGGATCGACGGTCAAGAAAAACCAAGCTGGTATAATTCGCGGCCAGAGCCCGGCGATCGTCTTCAGTTCCCAAGTCAATCGGAACGGCGAGCCGGATCCAAGGCCGACCCGCGTCCCATGCGCACTGTACGTCGTTCCATCGGCCGATCGCTTGAAACATCGAAGCCAGCAAGAGAGTGTTCAACGTTGCGCTGACAGGAAGTCCACGTTTTCGAACTTGCCAAGTCTCATCGTCGAAAGGTAGACGTTGGCTCAGGAATGTTGGACGTTGCGACAGATCGGTTGTTGGTTCTTCCACCTCATTACTTTTCAGAAGCGTTGGGCTACGGGTGTAGAATGTCCAAATGCGGCGCCACCTTTTTCCGAAGGGCCATAGATATGGCCAGAGCCGGCGGCCTCGCGCCACGTCGCGTTGCTGTAAACGTGGCGTTGACGCTGCAACCTGCGCGGCAAAGGGCGATGGTCGTTGTTCGTAATGCGCGAAACAACTGGAAAGAAAGGCGATCGCGCCGCGTCCATCAGCGCAACTGTGGTGAACTTGCAGCCAAAGATCGCAGTTGTCATCTTTGTACTCCAGCAAAAACCGAACGCCCGTTTCGCGAGACAGATCGAAATCCCAGCTGGAAGGCGAAGTCTCGTCTTTGTTAGGAACAACGGCTAACGTATCGCGTTCCAGGCTCCAGAGCCATCGCCCAAGGCGCCGCTTT
>JBLINZ010000106.1:0-15399 GCA_047639375.1 Mariniblastus sp.
CGACAGCATCGCAAGCCCGGCAGCCCAGCGAGGCCCTTGGGCCAGACTCTGATGCCGATGCGAATCTGTCTTTAGCTCAGCATGCATCCGCGTTGGGCTCGCGGGCTCAGCCGGAACCAACGGCAACGCCAACGGCAACGGGGGAAATTGCCGAAGCCAATCATGATTCGCCGGCGAAGCACCCCGCGGCTGGCGATTTTGCTTCAACCTCGGTCAGGCCGGACGTTGAAGAACCTGTTTTGCAACCTGCGACCGAACCTACGACGCCAAGCCCATTGGCAGTCGAGGCGGCGAATCGAGTTTCGAATTCCGAGGCGAAGAGCTCTAGCAAGATCACCAATGAGAGCATCAAGGATTCCTACGATCAAATGCTTGAAGAAATGGGCGACATGACCGCTGACATGGCCTCCGACTACAAATCGCTCGTCATGAAATCACCAACCCATTTGGTGGTCACTTTGTCGGACACGATCAATCGGGATCTTTGCTCAAAGCCCGACCGCAAGCAGAAATTCGAAATCGCACTCGAGGCCATCACCGGCAACAAAATCAAAATCGATTTCTTGGCAGCCAAACGAACCCCTCAATCTGCGGCGCCTGCGCCAAAACTGACACGAGTCCAACAGATTCGGCAACTACAAGAAGTTGACTTTGTCGCGCAAACAATTGACTTGTTTGATGCCGAAATCACAGGCTACCACGAATTACCACCGACAAAAAAGAGCTAGTACGCTACGCTTTCAATCTTGATCCAATAGCCAGCGGCTAACACCAACCAACTTTTGAGGAGAACGTCATGTTCAAGGGACTAGGAAACATTGCTTCATTGATGAAGCAGGCCCAAACCATGGGTCCAAAAATGCAAGAACAGATGGAGCTGTTAAAGACCAAGCAGGTCACCGGTTCCGCGGGCGGGGGCATGATTACCGTCTTGGCCAACGGGGCAGGGCAAATTCTCAAAGTCGAGATTGATCCCACGCTGGCTGAGCAAAACGACGTTGAAATGATCAGCGATCTGTTGCCGGCCGCGATCAACGACGCGTTGGCAAAACAGCAGCAGTTAAAGGTGGAAGTCATGCAATCAGTGACAGGAGACTTGCCCATCCCAGGTAACATGGAAAACATGTTGAAGCAATTCATGGGCGGAGCCGATTCAGACAGCGGCGACGATTCGCAACCTCCAGCGGCACCAGGATCCTAATCGCATGGCTGAACTTTCTGATTCCGTCACCCACATGATTGATCAACTTTCTCGCCTCCCAGGGATTGGTAGAAAATCTGCGGAACGATTGGCGTACCACATTTTGCGTGTCCCTGAATCCGAAGCGTTCGCGCTTGCGGATTCGATTCGAACGGTACGCGAGAATGTTCGCTATTGTGATATCTGTTTTAATCTTGCCGAGAGTGAGATGTGCAATATTTGTCGCGATCCGGCTCGTGATCAAACAATCCTGTGCGTCGTTCAGCAACCGCGCGATCTGATGGCGTTGGAGCAGTCAGGAACTTACAAAGGTCTCTATCATGTTTTGCTGGGACGGATCGCTCCCTTGGAAAACATCGGTCCCGATCAGCTGACCATCGATCAACTGGTTAGCCGGGTCGTGCAGGGGAAGTTCACGGAGGTCATCATGGCCACCAACCCGACAGTAGAAGGTGATGGAACGGCCTTGCACATTTCAAACTTGCTGGCAGACTACGAAGTGAATTTATCGAAATTGGCGAGGGGGATCACGACGGGCAGCATTCTTGAGTATACCAACAAAGAAATTCTGGCTGACGCGTTGTCAGGCCGCCAGCCACTTTGACACTCTTAGAAGAGACCTCTGTGATGAAATTGTACGCAGGGGTGGGAGATTTTTTTCCCCACGCGTCTTGCCCAGATTGCAAAGATGCGCGATCGCTCTCGATTCTTCAGCTTCCGTTGTAATCGGCCTAATCGTGCCGACTGCGATCCTGTTTTGCCGGCCATAACATTTGAATCTCGGATCGTTTGCAATCGGCGTGAAAAACGTGCTTTTCCCATGCCTCAATGGCACCTTCAAAACCTAGATTTTGGCGATTCTTACTCCACGCATAGGGTGATTGAGCGGTAGAATAGAGGGTGTCAAACAGATTGGTTGGCCGATTTTGATGGTAGACTTCTCGCGATGATTTTCGTATTTCATTGGGTGGTTTGATCCGCTAAAAGTCTTATCTAGATCTGCATTTCCCACCATGTCTCAGAGGATTATATGAGAATATCATTCGGTCAAAGTCTCTCTCAAAAGCAAACTCAGAAGCTGGCTCCACGCATGATCCAGTCGATGGAGATTTTGCAGATGGGAATGGCCGCGCTGGATGAAAAAATTGAACAGGAGCTGATTGAGAATCCTGCCCTTGAACGCACCGACGAGTCTAACTTCGCAGAAGACGAATCCGCCAATAAGCTTGACAAAGAAAAAGAACCAAAAGACGTCGATCAAAAAGAGATGGTCGTCGAAGAAGGGAAGGGCGGAGAAGATGACTTCGAACGCCTCCTGAATCTCGATAAAGACATTCCCGATCATTTCGATGAGAGTACCCGGCCGTCATCCAATCGCATCCAGGAAAGTGGCGATCGCCAGCATGACTTGATTGCGAACATCGTCGATCGTGGCGAGACGCTGCAAAGCCACTTGATTGCTCAGTTGCATGAACTGGACCTTGATCCCAAGCTTCTAAAAATGTGCGAGCGGATTGTGTCCTCGCTGGCTGCCAAAGACGGCGGGCGTCTCAAAGTTGGATTGGCTGACTTGCTCCAGATGGATGCCGATCCAGACGATTTGGAATTGGCCGAAGAAGCCTTGGCCCATGTTCAGCAGCTTGATCCGCCCGGAGTTGGCGCACGGGATCTTAGCGAATGCTTATTGCTCCAACTTTCTGCAGACATTGAACATTTGCAGACCGTACGAACATTGATCGTAGACCACCTCGAAGACCTTCAATACAACCGGATGCCTCAGATTCAAAAGGCGACGGGTCTATCGATTGACGAAATCAACCAGGCCTGGAACGAATTAAAGAGATTGGATCCGAGACCCGCCAGCAGTTTCGCAGACGATTTCGTGCCGACGGTAACACCCGACATGTGGTTAGAAACGGCCGACGACGGTTCGTATACCGTCAAGATGGAAGAAGGCCCCACCCGCAGTCTGTACATCAGCAAGTACTATCGGCAGCGACTGGCCAACGGTCAAGCGACCGCGGACGAGAAGGAATTCATTAAACGCAAAATCACCTCAGCCCAATGGCTGATCGAATCCATCGAGCAACGACGAAGCACGCTGATGAGGGTCGCCCAAGAAATCGTGAATCACCAACGCGAATATTTTGACAACGGACCTGAATTCCTTAAACCTCTCAAAATGGATCAGATCGCAGAAAAAGTTGGCGTCGCAGTCACCACCGTCAGCCGAGCAGTTGACCAAAAATACATTGAAACACATCGCGGCATTTTAGCGCTGCGAATGTTTTTCATGGGTGGCACCAGGACGGAGGACGGTGAAGACGTGGCTTGGAACAAAGTTCGAATCGAACTTCAAAAACTCATTGACGATGAAGACAAGTCCAAGCCCTACAGTGATGTTGAAATCCAGCGCCGCCTCAAGAACCTGGGCTTTACCGTCGCGAGACGCACTGTCACCAAGTATCGTGAGAAGCTTGACATTCCAAGCTCTCGACAACGACGCGATTGGTCTAAGAAAAAGCCTTCTTGAACGAAAGTTTTGCGCTGACTGTATAGCCATCCCCGCACCACGTTTGGCCGAGAGCTAAGCATCAACCTGGGGATCGAATTAATCCGGAAACTCAATGCTCAAAAATTGACTTTCGGAACTTGCAGATCCGGGCCACCAAAGTGACAATGGACCTTTACGAAAATCAGACTGTGTTTGGCGCAGGGCTGTCCATTGGATTCGACTGAGATGGTTAATGTTAACGGCGGGCAAATCACAACCAATGGATAAGGAGCCCCGTCCCGTCAACGGCACGGCCAAATGGGTCGCTCCAGCCACGCCCCGCCTCAATGTCGCTCTCGACACGACGATGCGTGTTACCACTCCTGAGAACATCTCGTTTCAATATCAAGTCACTGGCCCTTTTCGTCGTGTGTTTGCCTATGGCCTGGATCTTTTGATTTCCTTGGGCAGCTACGGAGCGTTCGTCTTACTGGTCTATCTGCTTTTCTGGCTTGCCATTCTCCCTTTGGCCAGCAGGTTCGGCAACGCTGCTTTCATTGAAGCCTTGATGGGGATGCTGGGCGGAATGGTCCTCGTGGGCTATTTTGTTGTCTATTGGTTTTACGGGGCCTACATGGAAACGTATTTCAATGGCCAGACGCTTGGCAAACGAATCACGAACATGCGCGTCATCTCCACCAATGGGCACGCGATTGACGGTGTTCAGGCGATTCTGAGGAATTTCTTTCGCCTGCTGGACATCGGTCCCTACGCACCCTTGGCGGCCATGTTCCAAATGGATCAGCAACTACCGGGTTTTTTACCTACCTGCTTGTTCGGCGTCTTGGTGATGACATTGAACAGGAAGTTCCAACGCATCGGAGATTTGGTAGCTGGCACAGTCGTTGTGAATGAAGACTTGAAACAGCGCCCCAATTTGGCGACCTTTTTAGACGAACGTGTCCCCCAACTGGCTGAACTCATCCCCACGAGTTTTGTGGTGCCAGCCTCGATGGCGGGAACAGTTGCAGACTACGTTGACCAGCGAAAATTCTTGCCTTTTCAAAGAGCTTCGGAAATTGCAGCCCATTTAGCGGTCCCCCTGATGGAAAAAATGGGAATCGCCCATGACACCGACAAGGACCTCTTTCTTTGTGCGCTGTATTACAAGACATTCATTGCGTCGGAAATTGGTGACAAGGAAACGGGAGCCAGCTTTTCACCGGCAATCGGCATGGGTTTATCTGACAACGTGCCGCCTCCCCCAACTAATCTGGAGACAAGCACTCCACTCACCGAAGCGAGCTTGGTGATCGCCCCGCAGCGTTCAGGCAACACCGCTGAACCAACTCAATCTGAAACGGAAATCGACCAGGGGGAGCTTGAGTAATGAAAGTTGCAGAACTCATCGAAAAACGCGCGCCGCTGTGGCAAGAACTTGAACTGCTGAGCGACCAAGTCGGCCGGACGGGTAAGAGCTTGAATGCTTCCGCCATCAAACGGTTCACCAGTTTATATCGAGCCGCTTGTGCCGACCTGGCCTTGGCCGAATCGTATCAACTGCCTCCCAACACAGTTGACTATTTGCATCGGTTGGTCGCCAAATCACACAGCCAGCTTTATCGGAGCCGTCGATTCAAAGTCCGCGACTGGGCGAAAACGGTTCTCCAAGACACCCCACGACTCATCTTCAACGACCCGTGCATCCAAGTGGCTACGGTCATGTTCTGGGGACTATTTCTGATGTCGGCGTTTTTGGCCTACGACAATTCCATCTGGCCTGGGTTCGCCGAAGACGTCGTGGGGCAGGAGCAATTGGATTCGATGCAAGGGATGTACACCGATTTCGAGGGACGTGGGTTCGGTGACAACTCGGCAATGTTAGGATTCTATGTCCACCACAATGCGTCGATTGGACTCAGTTGTTTCGTGACGATGCTATTCATAATTCCAGGCGTCGTGACGTTGTCGTTTAATGCAGTTCAGCTTGGAACCGTTTTTGGTTTCATGTTTCGACCGGAACTTGGCGACGCGAGTGCGAATTTTCAGAATTTCGTAACCGCCCATGGCCCTTTTGAATTGACGGCAATTATTTTGTCTGCCGGGGCCGGACTCAAGATTGGCTTGAGTTGGTTGATGACCAACGGTTTGAGCCGGTCGGATTCGCTTGTCAAAACCGCCCGCGAAACGTTGCCGGTCGCCATGGTCGCGGTTGTCTTGTTTTGCTTAGCCGCAATGATTGAAGGCTTCATCTCACCGACTCCGTCTGACCAGATGCACTGGTGGGTGAAAGGAGCGGTTGCCGTTCTCTCGAGCTGCCTCTTGATGATCTACTTTGTCGTACTTGGCTATCCTCATGGCGAGCAGGAAAGTTAGTTCGATGAGATTTGACAAAACATTTATTGCGATTCGAGAACGCAGTGTGTTAGAGATTTTCGATCTCTCACTGCATGTCTTCGTCGACCATTTTCGATCGTTGTTTTGGTTGCTGGTAATCGGAGCCACGCCCTGGATTGCTTTGGATCTTTGGTTAACGCATTGGATGTTGGACGCGGACGAGTTTGGACAGCTGTATTATTGGGTCATGTTTCTATTGGTGGTGAGCCAAGCCCAAGTCGGCACCCTGTTCATGACCAGTTACCTAGGGCGTGCGATGTTTGTCGGGAGACCAGGCATTTGGGCCACGATCAAGGACTCGCTCAAAACCTCACCTTATTTCATTTGGTCCCACGGGATCATTCGCACGGCCATCCTTGCTCTGCTATCAACGTTTTGGATTTCCGAATCGGATTGGGGAGCTTCACTTTTGATTTGTTGGTTCGTGCTGCCAGGCTGGGTCTCGCTGGGAATACTAATCCGGGCGTTTCGACCATTCGTCTCGGAAATCTTGTTGTTGGAGCGAACTCCAATTTCCAAAAAAGACGAGAATCAAATTTTCTTTTCACGACGTTCCAAGGCGCTTCACGTCTCTGCAACTTCTGAGTTGTTTGGGCGGTTCAGTTTGTCAGTGGTACTGGCGATTCCACTTACGTTCACGTGCTTTTCAACGCTTGTTTGGATCGACACCGTGATGAACATTCGTGCTAACGCCGAATATTCGTTTTCCCCCTACTATTGGATCGCTTCGATGTGGCTCGTGGCAGGGTTCATTTGCGTCTCTAGGTTTTTGTCATATATCGATACCCGAATTCGTCAGGAAGGATGGTCAGTCGAGCTTCGCATGCGAGCCGAAGGCCAACTACTCGTGGATGCCCTTGATTGATTGGGGCAAGTTTTTGTCATTTTCATTAAACTTGGTTGTTTTGTTTGGAAGCTGAAATAGTGAGCTCGTTGCCCCACAATCAGACACCTTCGTTCGGCCCCGCTATCCAGCTGGAACGCCATCGAAGCACGCGATTTCAAACGGCACTGAAAGCCTACTTGATCAGATGCTTGACGCTCGTCGTCCTGCTGAGCTTCAGTCCATTAGGGCTGGCTCAGTCAGAGGGGGCTCGTGATGCCGAAGAGCTTGGCAAGCAAGCGCTATCGCAAAAAGAGTACCCTTGGTACGACGCGGAGACGGACTCCGTCAAACGAATCGACTTGGGTGAACGCCCTGGAATCGCATCAGGGGAACGAGATAGCATCCCGCTCCAGCCGGTCGCCAAACGCGCTCCCAGGGCAAACCCAACGAACAATTTTAACGGCACAGGTCTGTTTGAAGGCCTTAGCCTGGTCGCTTGGTTCGCCATCGGAGGGGTGATTATGGCAGTCCTTGGACTTTTGATTTGGGGGTTCTTGAGGATGAATCATTACGCCTTGGACGATACCTCCCCCCTCCCTCGTCGATCGATGGCTGAAAGCATCAAGCAATTGCCATTTGACCTCGCGACGGACACCGGAGATTTCCGACAAGCCGCCAAGCAAGCCTACGAGCAAAATAACTTTCGCAACGCGATCATTTTTCTGTTCAGCCACGTGCTTGTTTCGCTTGACCAAAAAAACTTGATCCGACTACGCAAGGGAAAAACTAACCGGCAGTACTTGATCGAACTCAGATCACACCGTCCGTTAGCCGATTATTACCAGCGGGTGATGGTCCCGTTTGAAGCTACTTTTTTTGGTGACCATATCCTTGAACGGCAGGATTTCGAAAACTGCTGGACGCATTTGGATCTTTTCCAAAAAGACGTTGGCCAATCTTCGCAGGTGAAGCATGACTAAATCCAATGATGCCAACTTGTTCAGAGTCAAGGCCTGGCAGGTTCGCCTGCTGCTGATTGCCGTCGTTGCTTTGTTCGTCGGCTGCCAAGGCAAACAACCTGCTCAACTCAACACTCAATATGGCAAAATATCCGGCTCGCAAGGCGTGAGCAGCCTCAATGGCGTCTCGGTGTTTGCTGACATGTTTGCCCAACGTGGTTACAAGGTCAAACGGCGGACCAAGATCTCTCCTCGAATCTACCAATACGACACAATCGTGTGGTGCCCAGATTCCTATTCCTGCCCCTCCGAGGAGGCCGTCCTGGCACTCAATGATTGGCTATTCTCTGGTAACAATCGCACACTAATCTACGTGGGCCGGAATTATGAAACGCGTACCGACTACCTGACCGCGGTCAAAGATTCTTCACCAATCGATCAGCGGGAAGAGTTCCTTCGACAAATTGCGGAAGCGAAAATCGATCAAGATAACGATGACGACCAATTCGAATTCGATTGGCTGTATTCCAAACTCACATCGTGTGAGTGGTTTGAACAAGTTGAGACCGACCGTGCCAAAGCGAACACGATCACGAATCAAAATGGCGAGACGATCCTCGCCAACATCGAGATTTCAACCCTCCTGCAGCCCATCAGCGACGACCCAATGTGGGACAGCGAGACGTGGATCGAAGCAGATGGCCAGCCATTTGCTTCCAAATTGACGGATGACTATTACGGAAATGGCAGTATTTTTGTGATTTCAAATGGCTCGTTCTTACTGAATTATGCTTTGATTGATTCGGAACATCGGAGAATGGCTACGGCGTTGATCGACGAAACCAACCCAACCGGAAACGTCATCTTCCTTGAAAGTGGACCGCGAGAAATCATGGTCAGCGAATCCGACACCACCAACCACAACCAATGGGCTTGGATTTCCAGAGCCCCGCTCCGCTATATCGTGCCGCATTTCTTGATGTGGGGATTGCTGTTTTGTTTCGTGTTTTTTCCGGTATTCGGGAGACCCAGACGAGTCAAAGCCAAGAGCACCTCTGATTTCCGTTCTCACATCAACGCCACGAGTAAATTGCTGGAACGAGACGGACACCAAAACCAAGCCCTTCAAACGATTCGCGACTACCAAAAGTTGGTCGGCAGTGAATCGAAGAGAAAAACCAACAATGACTAATTCGCCAAACGGGCGACTAACCATGAGTATCAACCTCAATGAATAATCCTGGATCATCGACAAACGAACATGTCGAATTCGACTGCCCCCAATGCTCAATGCGACTGAAAGTTTCAGCAGCGATTGCTGGTCAATCTGCCAAGTGCCCCAGCTGTAGCGGAATCGCTAAAGTTCCGTCCGGTCAACTCGACCCGCTCGAAAAACCGCCTCAGATTCAACCTCAAGCCGCTCCGACGGTCGAAGTCGTGACTTCACAGATTGCCGAGACGCCTGTGGAATCAGCGGCGCAAATGGTTGGGGCTGAAACGCCAACCAGGAAGCTTTACCGCCGCATCACTGATGAGGTCGCCAAAGTCTTCGTGGGCCAAGATGAACTTGTCCAAGGGACGATGGTGGCTTTGTTTTCCGGCGGTCACGTCCTGATCGAAAGCGTGCCGGGGCTCGGCAAAACGTTGTTCGTACGGACATTGGGCCAAATCCTTGGTTGCGAATTCGGACGCATTCAGTTCACCGCCGACTTGATGCCCTCGGATATCACCGGGGCTCCGATCTTCAACATGAAGACTCAAGAGTTTGAGTTTCGGGCTGGGCCGGTGTTTACTCAGTTGTTGCTGGCTGACGAAATCAACCGTTCGCCCGCCAAAACCCATGCTGCCTTGCTGGAAATCATGCAGGAAAAACACGTCACGGTGGATGGAAAAACGCATGAGCTTACGCTTCCATTCTTGACCGTCGCGACGCAAAACCCAATTGAATCGGAAGGAACCTACAATCTTCCCGAAGCCCAATTGGATCGATTCATGTTCAAGCTTTCAGCCGGTTATCCATCGGAAGATCAAGAGGCCGAGATCTTGATGATGCATGGTGGTCAAGCGGATCTCAATAAGCAGTTGGAAAACGACATCCAGCAAGTCACGACTCCCGAAGAGATCATGAGTGTCACTCGAGCCAACGGAGAAGTTCGAATCGATCCGCTCTTGCTTCGCTACATTAACAAGATCGTTCGCTTGACTCGGGAATGGCCTCAGTTTTACATGGGAGCCTCACCCAGGGCAGGAATTAGTTTGATGCAAGGTGCTCGAACGCTTGCCGCATTTTATGGCCGCGACTATGCCGTGCCCGATGACGTGGTCCAAATTGCCCTGCCAGCCTTGCGGCACCGTGTGCAATTGACCGCCGAGGCGGAGGTGGAAGGGCAAAGTGTCGACCAACTCTTGAATGACTTGATTCGCACCATCGAGGTTCCACGACTCAAGTAGTTTCCTGGGCTCCCCAAACACGCACGCAATTTTCTTGGTTTTCAAATTTCATGGCATCAGCGATCGAACTTTTCTATCAAAGCTACGAATTCTTGATCAATCGCCCACTGGTGATGATCCTGTTGATGGGATTGCCGTTGCTCTTACTGGCCCGTCATTGGGGGCTCTACCCAAGTCGACGAATGCTCTATTTCGCCTCACTGCCAGCCATCGGATCGATCCTGCTGGTCCAGGACCCAACCCATGGCGTTGACATCGGCGGAATGCCATTTCGACAATGGATTCTGACCCTGATTTGCGTGATTGATTTTTCGCTGTTGCTGATCCTGCTGTTGGACATGTGCCTCGTCATCGGAGCTCGACATTTCTCTTGCACTCGGAAGATGCTAGGCGTCGCATCACAAGGGAAACGTCACGAAGTCGAGATTGAACTGACGAACGTGTCCACGCGTGGATGCACGGTCAAAGTTCGAGACGATCTTGGTGAATCATTTATCGCAGATCCGGAGGAGTTTGAAACCAAACTTGGAGGTCGCAGCAAAACCCAATTCACCTATGAGTTTACCTGCAATCGACGAGGGAAATCGGTTCTCGAATTCGTGTACCTGATGGTCAACAGTCCACTGCGACTCTGGCGCGGGTTTTATCGGATCCCATTTGAGTCGACGGTCAATGTGTACCCAGATATGAAACAGATCGCCGAATACGATCTTTTGGCTCGCACTAATCGCTTGAGCCTTTTGGGAGTGCGTCGTTCGAGAAAAATTGGACAGGACAATGAGTTTGAACGGCTGAGAGACTACACGCAGGACGACAACTTCAAACACATTGACTGGCGAAGCACAGCCAGACGTCGAAAGCTGACGGTTCGAGATTTCCAAGCCAACCAGAGTCAGCGAATCATCTTCATGGTTGATTGCGGCAGGATGATGACTGGAACGTCCGGCGACATCACGTTGCTTGATCATTCCCTCAATGCGATGTTGATGCTCAGTTACGTGGCCCTCCGACAGGGAGATTCGGTCGGCTTGATCAGTTTCAGCGATCGAATTCACAACTACACACCGGCCAAGAACGGCGTCAAACACATCAACCGATTGTTGCATGCGTCATACGATCAGCAAGCGTCTCACGTTGAGTCGAGATACGACGAAGCATTTTTGTATTTGCGCAGGAATTGTTTGAAACGTTCGCTGGTTATTTTGGTGACCAACGTGATTGACGAAATCAATTCACATCAGATCAAGCAATACATGGGCTCGCTATCCGGCCGGCATTTACCGCTGGCTGTTATGCTTCGTGATCATGCGATGTTCTCAGCGGTCGAAGAATTCGAAACCGCTACCAAGGCAACAAAATCGTCAATCTATCAAGCTGCCGCCGCCGCCGACATTCTCACCTGGCGCCATCAAGTTATCCGAGACCTGAAACACCAAGGCGTGCTGGCGCTGGACATGTTTCCCGAACAGTTGACGTCGGAGCTGGTGAACCAGTACCTGCAAATCAAAGCCCGCCATTTGCTATAGAGCCTCTCGCGCGAACGAGAGAAAAGGGGTCAGGAGCCTTATTGGCTGTTTAGGTTGTTACGTTCGGATGATAGGCGATGTGTGATGTATTGATTCGATTCGAACTTTCAATGAGGCAGTGCGATGCCCCGTTCGTTGCGATCAGACATCGACGGCTTAATTTATCACGCCTTGAATCGTGGCAGCGTTTCCGACGATATATTCCCAAAAGACGGAGACCACGAGGCTTTTGAGCCCGTGATCAGCGAGAGGCCGGAGAAGGCACCAGGTGCCAGTGGTTGTTCATCCACTGGCAGCAAATTAAGTCGACTGGATCCTTCCCTGCAGGTCGATAAAGCAATTTCGGGTTTCTACGACAGGGGCCATGACTCATACGCCGCGGTACCGCGCTCATCACAAGGCGACGATACCGTTCACGTGTACCGCAGCTGATACAAGAATTCCCCAGTTCAGGATGCTAAGCTGCAAAAATGAACACTTAAGCATGCAATGATCCAAAAAGACAGCCGCCCCACCACGCACCCTACGAAAGTTTCTTCAGGCTCACGACGGTCGAATGAAACGCCTGTTGGCCGGTGACTGGATCGGGGGCGATGGGCATGACTTTGTTTTGGTTCCAGCCATTGCCGGTGTTCTGTTCCCACTTAGTTGGATCACCGTTGGATTTGTCTTCCCACCACATGTTCCGTTCCCAATCGGGATCGCGATAGGTCTCGCCGTCGCTTCCTTGAGCGACTTGGCCTTCAGCGACTCCCACCGCCGACGAAGCCTTTTTGGCTTGGGCGACGCTGGTATATTCCCAGTGTCCGCAGCTGTTACTCATCGCGATAGCGCGAGGGTGGATTCCTGACATCGTCACGATTGGAACTCGCATCGTCCCGGCGATCAATCGTCCCTCTTCGTCTTTTTGATAGTGGTCGCTGGCGAGATGCGGGCTGGTCTTCTCAAGCATTTTGGAGAAGTAACCGGTCAACTCTATCCAATCGCCGTCTTTTAGCCCGTGCTTTTTCGCGGTTTCTGGATTCAACCAAGCGGGATTACTGTGCACAATTTCCGCACACCACTTTAAGTTCATCGTGCGTCCGTGGTTGTGCACATTCCACTTGAACGACGTCATGATCAAATGATCTTCGTCCAAGTCTTGGTGTTCTTCCGGCTGCATCCAGATCGGCATCTCATCGACTTCGACGTCATAGGGTTTGTGTTGCTCGGGACGCCGCTTGGTTTTTGTCATTGCCGACAATTTGATCAAATCGGACGTGTCTTGATTGAGCCCGGTCTTGCTGAGGAATACACTTCGCACCTCAAACTTACGGCTGGGTGTTTTGAACCCACGCAGGGCTTTCCCATCCATCATGATCCCCACGCCGATTCCATCCTTGGTGATGATCCCTGTGGCTTCGTCGGTAACCGTTCCTTCTAGCGTTTCAGCCGAAAGCGGCTTGAGATGCGGCTCATAAAACGGCTCGATCGAAGTATTTTCCCAGACTCCCTCTTCCATCAATCGATCTAGGCCAGCCTTGCCGGTTTCTGGATTCTCGGGAACCGTCGACGCCCATTGTTGCATGTATTCTTCTTGGGTCTCTTGATACCAGTCTTCCATCCCACCGCCAATTCGTTTGGCAATTTCCGGGAAAATCCAGCGCACGTCACGAGCCTCACCCAGCGGCTCGACCATCGGAGTTCGCAAACCGACGTAGGGACGCAGGTTGTAGCTGGCTCGAGCATCCAAGTCCCAGCGCTCCATGTAAGTCGTCCAAGGCAACACGATGTCGGCGTAATGGGCGGTCTCGTTGTAAAACGGATTGATGGAAACATGAAAGGGAATCAAATCTTCATTGCACATCACGTCTTTGGTGAGACTTTCCTCAGGCCAAGTCAGTGGGGCGTCAAGATTGTAGGTCATGTAGGCGTCAATTTTCGTTCGCCCTTGAAGCAGGTAGAGATAAATGATCTCGCCAACCCGCATCCGTCGCCAGACATTGGCCAAAGGATACTCGGGAGGATCTTCAAGAACGCTCCAAGTTTTAGCGCCCGGCGGCATGGCCGGCGTTTTAACCAGCGGATCCAGTCCGCCCCAAGGCGACCAACACCAGCCGCCTTTTTTGCCAACGCTGCCAACCAAACCATTCAGCAAGTTGATCGCGCGGTCATTGTAAAACCCGTTCAAGTGAGCTGACGAACCGCGATTGCACATCGTGGTTGCGGTCGGGGCCGCCGCTGCAAACTCCAAAGCGATCCGACGAATGTCTGCCGCCGGAACACCGGAAATCTTTTCAGCCCATTCAGGTGTCGAGGTTTCAAGATGCTTCTTGAGCTCGTCCACACTCGTGGTCGTCCAACCGTTCACGAACGCTTCGTCGCAAACACCTTCCGCCAAAATCACCTGGCACATCGCCAACGCAATCGCACCATCGGTGCCTGGAAAGGGAGCGAACCACTCATCGCTTGAACCAGCGGTGTTCGACAACCGGACATCAAAGGTCACCAATTTGGCGCCGTTTTTGAATCGCCCATTTTGAATGCGATTAGCAAACGGGATGTGACCTTGATGAGCCTCGAAGGCATTGGAACCGAAATTCAAAATGTATTTTGAGTGCTCAACATCGTTGAGGTCCCAGTCACTCTCCCAAAGATAAGTCAGGTTGGCAGCTCGGCGGTTACCACTGCAAAGACTACGGTGAGAGAGCTGTGTTTTGGTCCCGTAGGCATCGAGGAATCGCTTGAGCGCGTCCTTGGATCGTTGGCGGCCTTGGTGAAAAGCAAATTTCTCGGGGTGGCCTGAATCCCGAATCGTTTTGAGCTTGGCGGAAATCTCGTCCAAAGCTTCATCCCACGTCAGCCGTTTCCATTTGCCTTCGCCACGTTTGCCCACCCGTTTGATTGGATACAACAATCGTTCGGGATGGTATTGATGATTGAGACCTGCGTGACCGCGGGCACAGAGTAAGCCGCGACTGTTGGGATCGTTGGGATTCCCTTCGATCTTAATAATTCGGCCGTCTTTGACATGGCCGATCACACCGCAAATGGTGCTGCACAATTGACACATCCCAGGGACTTTTTTGGTGTCTTTGTACTTGTTGGGATCCGGCCAATTTCGTTTGTTTCCTGGCCCCGGCAGGTTCATCACGCCAGGCGTGTGGAGCGTGGCGGTCGGATACGACTCGCCCTTCATCTTTTCCCACTTCTCGATGTCTAGCTTGCGAGTCTTGGCGGCTTCATCATCGTCGGACGTGGTCTCAGAGGTGTTGCCAGTTGCGGTCGCGACTGCCGACTTCGAGTCGGCTGGAGCCGCTGGGCGGCAGCCGGTAAGGGCAGCCGTCGAAAGGGTGGCGGCTCCAAGCTGAATGAATCTGCGACGGTTTTGGATGGGATCTTGAGTCATAGCGATTGCAAATCAAGGAAACGGGATTGAGATACGAACACGAACAGAAACGAGGTGGCTTCATTGGCAAGCGTGGTAGCCGAGCGTCGAGACGAACGGCGAATCCCACAATCTGGCGAGCAGGCTCACTCTTTCCAATTGTAAATGTTGTAGGCGT